>DASWDF010000278.1:0-29702 GCA_036395475.1 Casimicrobiaceae bacterium | reverse complement strand
ACGCGTGCAGGCGGGCGAGCGTGTCGCGCGGCCGCGCGAACAAGCCGAACGGATAGTGATCGCGCAGGTCGGACTTGCGCGTGAATGGCAATTGCTCAAGATCCGCGAGGCTCGCGACGTCGTCAGGCGAGATACCGGCCGCGTCGAGTCGCACGCGATGCATCGGCACGTTGTCATACGCATTCGTTACCGTCGCGCGCAACCTTTGGAGCTGCAGCGCGGCGAGCTTCTCGCGCGGCATGGTCTCCAGCTCGCGCTGGAACAAAAAGCGGGGTCGAACATGGGTCCTGATGCCGACTTCCGCCATCGTCGTTGCGCCCATGGCGCCTCCTCAAGTCGTTAACGTTGTCGATCAGGGACGCGCGCCGCGCACCGGCAGATGCGCGAGCGCAAAACCCTGGTTGAATCCGGCGCGCGTGACGATCGTGTATTTCGTGTACGCGCCAGCTGCAGCCGCCACGAGTCCGGCGAGCGCGGCAATCAGCGGAATTTGAGCGGCCGACGCCGCACCGGCCACCATTGCCGCGATCAGCGCCAGCGGCACGAGCGTTCCCGCGACTTGCAGCCACCGCCCCGCGCGATCGAGAGCCGCTTGCGCTTGCGGCGCGGCCGCAGCGGCGAGCCGGCGCCGGTACGCGAGCCAGACGAGCATGCGTGCGAGCACGAGCACACCGAAGAGCACAAACAGCGGCTCCGTGCCTTCGCTGTGCAGCGGCGTCGTAACGAAGAACAGCCCCGCGCCTTCAACGAGCCCGGTAACCACGATCAGCGGCGAAAGCAACGGCTCGCGCCATGCCGGAATGCCCTTGGCCCCTTGCAGCATTCGCCCCTGGCAATAGACGAATGCAAGCGCGAGCGCTGCGGCCACCCACCCACAACCGGGCACTGCCGCCGCCGCGGCAAGGCCGACGGGAAACAGCAGCGTCGCGGCGAACGCTTCGCGCGTCATCCATGAGGTGCGTGGATTGAAGAACACGTGGAGCGCGCGCAACGGCCGGCCGATCTCCAGCCAGACGCAGAAAAGACCTAATCCCACCAGCGCGAGGCCGGCCAGCACGAGCCCCGTAAACGCCGGTCCCACGGCACCGGAGAGCGCCGCAAAAACGATCAGCCCGGCGCCGGCTCCGCCGCAGATGAAGTTGCCCGCGGCGCGCCAATCCCAATTCGTCTGCTGCCAGGGTGCGGGTCCGAAGCTCATGGCAATGCCTTGTCCCACACGTAGTAGAATCCGGGTCCGGTGCCGAGCTCTTCGTGCATTCGGAAATGCTGATTTTCGGCAAGGATCTCGGATACATTGCTCTGCGGATCATCGAGATCGCCGAAGGCGAGGGCGCTGGCGATACACGCGTTGACGCAGGCGGGTGTCGCCTCCGGATCGATGCCGGGCGTGAGGCCCTTCTCGACGCCCGCATCGATGCGATCGACGCAAAACGTGCATTTCGTCGCCACCGCGAGCCGCGCGTCGTCGTGGCGCTTCGCTTCGCTCTTGGTGGGCGCGCCGTAGGCGAACAGCGCCTTGTCTGTCTTGTAGCGCGCCTGGTAAGGGCACGCGACCGCGCAATAGCCGCAGCCGATGCACAGGTCGTAGTCGATCGTGACGATGCCGTCGGCACGCTTCTTTGTCGCCTTGCTCGGGCACACGTGCATGCACGGTGGATCGTCGCAGTGTTGGCAGCCTACGGGAACAAATGCGCGGCGCACATTCGGGTACTCGCCGAATTCCATGTCGAGCACGCGCCGCCACTGCACGCCCGGCGGCGTGGCATTGGCATGCCGGCACGCCGTAGTGCACGTCTGGCAACCCACGCAGCGGCGCAGATCGGCCACCATGGCCCAGCGGGTCATCGTCGGACCTCCGCGCTGCGCGAGATCGGTGTGCGGGGCGGCCCGACGGAGGGGCCTGCTTTCGCGAGTTGCACGCGCACGATGTCGGCGCCCGAGCCGGTGGCGTCGGTCAAATCCATCGACATCGTCGCCAGCGTGTTGAGGCTCGGCACGCCGAAGTCCTTGGCGAACGGCGTGGCCCAGTGATCGAATTGGCCGATCATGAGCAGCGTATCGGGGCGAATGCCCTGGCGCAGCACCGCGCGGCCGCGCACGCTGCGCATCGGCGTCGCGATCTCGACTTCGTCGCCGTCGCCGATTCCCAGCTGCTTCGCCGCGCTCGTGTTCATGATCACGCCGCGATGGCCGGCGACGTTGTCGGCGACCTCCTTGATCAATTGCATGCCAACGTTGCCGCCCCATGCGTACTGCATGCTTCGTGCGGTAAGCAGCCAGAACGGATAATCCTGGGGTCGGCCCCCGGCGACGGCAACCGCCGCCTCCCAAGGCGCGGCGAAATCCTTCCAGACCGGCAGCGCCTGATATTCCTCGAGCTGACGGTCCCACCAGTACATGTCGTGTTCATGCAAACGCCGACCAAGCTCTGCCCCAACGCGCTTGAGCCGCTCCTGATAGGGCATCTCGAAACGCAGGCCGCGCGCCATCAATGTCGGCAACAGATACCAGTCCGTGCGCGGGAAAGGCTTAGTCGCGAGGCCGTTCTCCTTCCACCAGGCGAGATCGTGGATCTCCGCGCCGTCGCTCAGCTCAGCGCTCGCGGCGCGGCAGACCGCGTCCCAGATCTCGTCTCGCGTGTGAGTGCAGGCGACATCGAGCGTGAAGTCACCGTGCTCGCCCTTGAGCGGCACTCCGCCCGCGCCCTTGTTGATGGAGGCGTTGTATTTTTCGAGCAGCCCCGTGCGCCGCGCGAGCTCGGTGGCGATGTCGGTGAAATCGCGCGCCTCGCCGAGAGCGTCGACGGCAGGTTGGCGGAGCGCGAAGCCCTGCCGGTCCCAGAACTGCTCGACATATTTCGAGCCGCCGATGCGTATCAGCTGCAGACTTTCGAGATCAGTCGCATCGGGCAGCAATACGTCGGCAAAGTGATTCGTCTCATCGCGCGTGTAGGCGAACGCGACCACGAACGGAAAGCGCGCCATCTTCTGTCCGATCGCCGCCGTATCCCAGAACGAGATCGCCGGGTTAGTGCGGTAGACGAACCATACGTCCGGCAGGGTGACGCGCGGCAACCCCTTTGGCGTATCGTCCAGGAACATCCACGAAAACTGCGTCGGCCCCAGCGCCTGGCTCCAGGGCCCATCGGCAGCGAGTGGCACCATCGTCTTGTACGCGTTGCGGATGTTGGGCGTCGCCGACCAGCGCGCCTTGTCCGTCGGGTTCATCGGGTAAGCCATGAAACCGTCGGGGCCGGGCTGCACGCTCTTCAGGCGCTCGGAGAGTGGGCGATTGAGCCGCACCGTCGTGCCCAGCGTCCCTCCGGGCACTTCCAGGCCACCGACAAGCGCCGCGAGCATCGTCCGGCCCCAGCAGCACTCGTAACCGCCCCAGCCGTTGTTCACCGTCTTGCCGAGGCTTATCGCCACCGGCCGATACGGCAGGCGCATGCCTTCGATCTCGATCGTCTCCCCCACGCGCGCGTGCTCGATGTACTCGAGCGCGATCTTGCGGATGGTCGCGGCCGGCACCTCGCATACGCGCTCGGCCCACTCTGGGGAGTACGAATCCATGTGTGCGACCAACCTGCCGAGCGCAGTTTCTCCCTCGAGCCGGCCTTCGCCGAGCACCTCGTCATCGGGGCCGATCTCGACTGCCTCGGCGGCGTATCGCCCTTCCAGCGCTTCGCAGAGATCGGCCGCGTCGAATGGCGCGGCGGCCCTGGAAATGGTGTCCCACACCAGCGGCTTCCTGCTCGCGCGATCGCGCAGGAAATAGCCGTTCGCGCCGATGAGGTAAGGCGAGGCGGTATGGCGACGCAGGAAGTCCGTGTCCAGGCGCTCACGCGGCACCTCGTGCAGCAGCACGTGGATCAGCGCGAACAGGAATGCGGCATCGGTCTTGGGCTTGATCGGCACCCATTGCGCCGAGCACGCTCCGGTAATAGACAGGTGCGGCTCGACCTGCACGCGCTTCATGCCCCGCGCACGCGCAGCGGCGTGGCGCCAGATGCCGACGACTCCTCCCGACGCTTCGACATTTGCGCCGCACGAAATCAAATAGTCGCAGAGCGGCGTATCGGGCGACACGGTGAACGCCCGGTGCCACAGCTCGCCGTACAAGTGCTCCGAGTGATAGCACTTGACGCCCTGCCCCGACCCGAAGCCCATGTCGACCGGCCCCCACGCCGCGAGAAACGCCGGGAAGGTGCCCATGTAGGATTGCGGCGTGCCACCGCCGCCGAAGCTCGCAGCCATGCGCGGATAGCCTGATTCGTCGGTCAGCCCCTGCTCGCGCACGCGGTTCAGCCGTTCGGCGATCAACTCGAACGCCTCGTTCCAGCCGATCGGCACGAAGCCGGGGTCCTCATCGCGGCCCTTGCGCGGGTTCGTCCGCTTCATCGGCGTCAGCACGCGATGCGGGTTGTACGTCTTCTGCACCAGCCCGTAGGCTTTCACGCATACCTTGCCACCCCCAGGGTGCACGCCTGCCGCGCAGAAATTCGGCTCGACCTCGGTAGCCACGCCGTCGACCACTTTGACCGTAAGCAAATCGGGCCCGGCGACGCACTGGTAGCAGTAAGTCGGAACGCGACGAGTGCTGTCGCGCAAAACGCTCATGCCTCGGCCTCCTTGTGCCCGCGAGGCGCAGTCATGCGAGCCCCGCCTTGGCCGCCTTGGCCGCGAGCCGCGCCTCGGTGGTTTTGACGTCGACGATGAAGCGGTGATGCCGGCCGCGACAGATCAAGTCGAGGCTGTCGCGACCGTCGAGCTCCAACACGACGGCGCGGCCCTTGACCTCGGCGACCGTCAGCTTGAGCTCGACCGGCATCCCCATCAGCGTGGCGGCGAGATGATCGAGCTCGATGCGCGTGCCCACCGAATCCTCGCCCGGATCGAGGTGCGGCAGAAGTAGCTCGCGGCTGGCGATCTCGATGTCGCGCACGAGCATGGGCGTCGCGTACACGCGCGCCTTTTCGCCCATGAAGTCGATCGTGCGTTCGCGATCGACGGTCAATTTCGACGTTGCGGTCACGCCTTGTGCAAGTGAAGCTTTCATCGGTTTCTCCGGGGTCGGTCCTGGTTGTCGTTCGCGGGTTGCCTACACTTCATAAGCCGAGATAAGCCTGCTGCACCCTCGGATTGCCGAGGAGCTCGCCACCACTGCCCGAGAGCGCGATGCGTCCGACTTCGAGCACATACGCGCGATCGGCGATCGCCAGCGCCGCCCGTGCGTTCTGATCGACCAGCAGGATAGTCGTCGCCGCGTCCTTGAGCGAGCGGATGATCGCGAAGATCTCGGCCACGATGCGCGGCGCGAGCCCCATGCTCGGTTCGTCGAGCAGCAGCAGCTTCGGCCGGGTCATCAGAGCGCGGCCGATCGCGAGCATCTGCTGCTGTCCTCCCGAGAGTGTTCCCGCGGTCTCACGCCGCTTTGCCGCCAGGATCGGGAACAGCGCGAACACGCGCTCGAGTGCGCCGGCGATCTCAATGGCCGGCCGCACGAACGCGCCGAGGCGCAGATTGTCTTCGACCGACAACGGACCGAACACCTGCCGCCCCTCCGGCACTTGCACGATGCCCATCTTCACCCGGTGACGCGGTGACGTACGCGTCACGTCGGAACCCTCGAAGCGCACGCCGCCGCCGGCCACCGGCTGCACTCCGGACAGCGCGCGCAGCAACGTCGTCTTGCCGGCACCATTGGCGCCGACGAGCGCGACCAATTCGCTCCGCCCCACGTGGAGATCGACGTCGGCGAGCGCGGGAATACGCCCGTAGCGGCAGGACAGCGCGGCGACCTCAAGCATGTCCGGCCTCCACCGGCGCCGCACCCAGATAAGCCTCGATGACGCGCGGATCGGCGCGGATTTCCTCTGCGGTTCCTTCGCTCAAGCGGCGGCCGTAGTCGAGAACCAGAATGTGATCCGAGACGCCCATCACCAGGCGCATGTTGTGCTCGACCAGCACCACGGTCGTGCCCATTGCAGCGAGCCGCTTGATCAGCGCGTCGATCTCCTGCGCCTCGGTCGGATTGAGTCCGGCTGCAGGCTCGTCGAGCAGCAGCATGCTCGGCTCGCCGGCCAGCGCACGCGCGATCTCGAGACGCTTGAGCGCGCCGTACGGCATCGCCGCCGCGCCGCTCCACGCGTAGGCTTCGAGATCGAGGAAGCGCAGCAGCTGCAGCGCGCGTTCGCGGCATTCGTGCTCGGCCCGCGCAAGGTGGGGAGCGTGCAGCAGCGCCGCCAGTAGGCCGCAACGCTCGCGCAAATGGCGTCCGGTCATGACGTTCTCGAGCGCGGTCATGTTGAAAAAGATCTGCAGGTTCTGGAACGTGCGTCCGATGCCCGCCGCGGCGAATTCGTGCGGAGGTGCGCCGGTGAGATCGCGCTCATCGAAGACGATGCGACCGGAGCTCGGCACATAGACCCCGGTCAAGAGATTGAGCAGGGTCGTCTTGCCGGCGCCGTTGGGACCGATGATCGAATGAATCGTCCCGGGACGGAGTTCGCACGAGAGATCATCGATGGCGCGCACACCGCCGAACTCCTTCGACAGGCGCTCCACACGCAGCGCGCTCATCGGTTCCCCTGGCGCCAATAACCGGCAAGCGTCGGCACGACGCCGCGCGGCAGGAAGATCATCGTGAACATCAGCAGCGCGCCGAAGACCACCATTTCGTAGTCCTTCAGCAGCGTCAACACCTGCGGCAACACGGTAAGAATCGCGGCGCCGACCACGGCACCGAACGTCGACGCCATGCCGCCGAACACGACCATTGTCACCAGTTCGATCGAGTGCAGGAACGACGCCTTGGCCGGCGTGATGAAACCGGCGTAGTAGGCGGTGAGCCCGCCCGCAACGGCCGCGAAGACGGCAGAGACGACAAACACCATGAGCTTGTGCCGCGCGCTGTCGATGCCGGCCACTTCGGCGGCGATCTCCGACGTATGCAGGGCGCGGAGCGCGCGCCCTATCGGCGACTCGATAAGGTTCTGCGCCAGCCACACCGCGAGGAGCAGGCATCCGCCGACTACCCAGTACCAGTTGCGCTCGCCCTGAACGACGAGCCCGAAGAACGCCAGTGGCGGGACCGGCATGCCGTCGGGCCCGCCCGTCAGAGCGTCCTCCGTGGAAATGACGATCGAGACGATGATGCCGAGCCCGAGCGTTGCCATCGCGAGGTAATGTCCGTGGAGCCTAAGTATCGGACGGCCAACGACGAACGCGAGCAGCGCGACGCCCGCCGTCGCCGCAGCGAGCGCAGCGAGCGGAGGCCAGCCATACCGCGAGGCAAGCAGCGCCGAACCGTAGGCACCCAGCCCGAAAAAGCCGGCGTGGCCGAGACTGATCTGACCGGCATAGCCGATCAGCAGGTTCAGGCCGACGCAAACGATCGCGTTCAAGCCGATGAGGATCGCGACGTCGTAGAAATAATTGTTGGTGATCGCCAGCGGCGCGAGCGCGATGACGAGCGCGAGCGACGCGATTCCGCCGGTGCGGGAGCTGGCCCACCAGGGGTTCGTTGCGTCCTGATGCCTAGACGCGAACGCTTTGGAGTGCGCCAAGGATTCCACGGGGTCGGAAAAACAGGACCACGAGCATGATGAGGAACGCGACAACGTCCTTGTACGCGGACGAGACGTAGCCCGCGGACAGGCTTTCGAGCAGGCCGAGAACGAGTCCGCCGACGATTGCGCCGGCGAAGCTGCCGAGGCCGCCCAGAATCGCCGCCGCGAAGCCCTTCAATCCCAGCATGATGCCGACGTCGTACGAGGTGAAGGTGATCGGCGCGATGAGCACGCCGGCGACCGCGCCGAGCGCGGCTGCCAGGCCGAAGCTCGCGAACAGCACCTTGGCGACGTCGATACCGACGAGTTGCGCAGCAAGACGATTGTGCGACGTGGCGAGCATCGCCTTGCCGAGCAGCGTCCGGCCGAAGAACCACGACAGGGCGGCGACGATGACAACCATTGCGCCGAGAACCCACAGGCTTTGCGGCACGATGGTCGCACCGAGCACCGCAATCGGCCGGTCGCCCGAAAACGGCGGCAGCGGATGAATTCCCTTGTCCCAGATAAGCTGCGCGAGGCCGCGCAGGAAGATCGACGCACCGATGGTGATGATGATCAACGTCACGACGTCCGCGCGCGGCGCGCGTTCGACCGCCAACTTTTCCAGCAGCAGCCCGACGCCAGACGCGATCACGACGGCGCCCGCAATCGCTATCGGCATCGGCACGCCGGTCGCGACCAGCGACACCGCACTCATGCCGCCGATCATGACGAACTCGCCCTGGGCGAAATTGATGACGCGGCTCGCGTTGAAGATGATGGAATAGCCCAACGCCACCAACGCATAGACGGAGCCGGCGGTCAGCCCGCCGGCGAGGAACTGGCTCCACTGGCTGCCCATGCACAGCTCTCTGTCAGCGCTGCGGCGCGCTATTTGACCAGCGTCCAGCCGCCGTTGCGCACCTGGAGCATCCGGAACGCGGTGAGATCAAGCCCCATGTGGTCGGCGCTCGACATGTTGACCACCCCGCCCGTACCGACGTAGCCGTGCGTGCTCTCGATGGCGTCGCGCAGCTTCGCCTTGTCGGTGCCGCCGGCCCGCTTGATCGCGTCGACTGCGATCATCAGCCCGTCGTAGGCGTGGCCGCCGAAGGTCGAGACGTCGGACTTGTACTTGGTCTCGTAATCCCGCTTGTAGGCGACGACGACCGGCTTTTGTGTGTCGCTGTCGGGAAGGATGTCGGCAACCAGGAGCGCTGCGGCGGGAAGACGCACGCCCTCCGCCGCGTCGCCTGCAAGCTTGATGAATTCCTTCGAGGCGACGCCGTGCGACTGATAGAGCGGCATCGTGAGGCCGAGCTGCTTGTAGTTCTTGGTGACGATCGCCGGCCCCTGTCCGAACCCGCAATTGAGCACCGCCTGAACGCCGGGCGTCCCCTTGATCTTGGTGAGCTGCGCGGTCATGTCGGTGTCCGCCGCGCCATAGCTCTCATCGGCGACGATATCGACGCCGTAGTTGCCTGCAACTTTCAGGCATTCAGCGCGCATCGACTTATCGAATCCGCCCGCGCCGGAGATCAGGGCGAGCTTGGTGAGCTTGCGCTCGCGCATGTCGGCAAAGATCTTCTCGCAGGCCATGCGGTCGGTATGCGGCGTCTTGAACACCCACTTCTTGGGCGGCTCGACGATGACCACCGCCCCGGCCAGCGACACGAACGGCACCTGCGCCTGCTCGACCAAAGGAACCGCGGCCATGGTCGTGCCCGTGGTTGAACCGCCGACGATGATGTCCACCTTGTCCTGCTCCAGCAGACGCTTGGTGAACGTGCGTGCCTTGTCGGCGTCGCCGCCGTCGTCGTAAACCACGAGCTGCAGCTTGCGACCCGTCACGCCGCCGCTGGCATTGATGCGATCAACGTACATTTCGAGCGTCTTCTGCTCCGGATCACCGAGAAACGACGCGGGCCCGGTCACGGAAAGAAAAGCCCCGATCCGAATCGGTTCCTGACCGAACGCGGCCCCGACGGCGCAGATTGCACCGCCGAACGCGATCGCCGCGACCAGCATTGGCACACGGGCCTTGCAGGTGACTGCCATAGCAACCTCCTCCTATCGATTGGATGGTGTATTCTGGTACCGAAATACGCCTATTGAATTGATCTGCGTCATCCTTTGAAGCAGCCCACGACCGCAAAACCAATGCGACGGAGCGCGGGCCGCCGGACGGCCGGTGGCCGCGCCCGCAGCCCCGCGCCTCCGGATTCCATCGTCGTCCGGCCGGTGCAGCGCGGCGATCTCGCGCAGATCATCGCCATCGATGCCACGGTGACGGGGCTGGAAAAGCGCGACTACTGGCGATCCATCTACCGGCGTTACGGCGACTCCGGGCAGGTGGAGCGGCAATTCCTCGTGGCCGATACCGGGGAGCGCGTCGTCGGGTTCGTCATCGGCGAAGTACGCGACTGGGAATTCGGATCTCCGCCCTGCGGCTGGGTCTTCGCGATCGACGTCAAACCGGACTCGCGGCAGGCCGGCATCGGCACGCGCTTGCTCGACGCGATCTGCGTAAGCTTCCGGCGCGCGGGCGTGCGCAAGGTACGCACGATGCTCGGGCGCGACAACACGCTGATCCTGTCGTTCTTTCGCAGCCAGGGCATGATGGCCGGGCCGTTCATTCCGCTGGAGATGGATCTTGGGACCTGACGCCGAGCGGTCAATCCGCGCTGGCGCGACGCGATGAAACTGCAGAAGAATACTTCGCTCGCGCTCTACAGCGTCCTCGAATTCGCGACTGATCCGCACCGTCATATCTCTGCAGCTGAGATCGCCGATAAGTACGGCGTTTCATCGCATCATCTGGCAAAGGTCCTCTCGGACCTCGCCCGTGCGGGCGTCGTAGCCTCCGTCCGCGGCGTGGGCGGCGGGTACCGCTTCGCCGGGAACGCCCGCCGACTGACACTGATGGACGTCATCCGCACCTTCGAAGACCTGTCGCCGACAACCGCCAACGGGGCCGAGCCCGGCGAACGGACCCCGGTGGGCAGGGCGCTCGGCGCAGTGCTGTCCGAGATCGACGAAATCGCCAAGGCGACATTCAGCTCGATTACGCTCGCCACGATGCTGCGGTTGATCGAGCGACAACAGCGCAATCAAGCCGAGTCTCGGACGCGGACGCCCAACAATCGCGTCTCGGACAGGGAATCCCGAAGAGGAGCGAAGCGAAAGCCGAGTGCCTGATGCAAATCGAACGGAGGCATCCCACGCCGACATCCGCCGGAGGCATGGCACCGGATCGTCTTCGTTGACGTGGATCAAGGCCGGTTCGCGCGCGCTCTCGCACAGTAGCCGGACCATGCCGTCGTGCATGGCCAAAGGGTATGGGACGCGCGGATGCAGCTCGTGGGCAAAACGGCGATCGTCACAGGAGCGGCTCAGGGCATCGGTGCCGCCGTGGCCCGGGCTTTTGCACGCGAGGGCGCGCGCGTATGTGTTGCGGACCTTGCCGAAGATCGGGCTCGCGCGCTGGCGAGCACCCTCCGCAGCGGCGGCGCCGAAGCGATCGGCGTTGGTTGCGATGTATCTCGTCGTGATCAGGTTGACGCGATGATCGCGGCGACCCGCGAGCGTTTCGCCCGAGTCGATATCCTGGTCAACAACGCCGGCATCGTCCGTCCGGCGATGCTGCACAAGATGACCGAGACGCAATGGGACGAAGTCATAGCGGTGCATCTCAAAGGGAGCTTCAACTGCCTGCAGGCAGTGACACCGGGCATGATGGAGCGGCGCTGCGGGCGCATCATCAACGTGACCTCGACCGCCGGCGTGCTCGGCACCATCGGCCAAGTCAACTACAGTGCCGCCAAAGCGGGCATCGTCGGGCTCACGATGTCCGCCGCAAAGGAACTGGCGAAGTTCGGCATCACCGTCAATGCGATTGCGCCCGGCGCCGCGACGCCAATGACCGAGACGATTCGCACCGACGAGCGCTTCAAGGCGAAGTATCTGGAGCGCATTCCGGCGGGCCGCTGGGCGGAACCCGAGGAAATTGCTCCGGTATTCGTGTTCCTGGCGTCGGATGGCGCGAGCTATGTAACCGGACAAGTGCTGGCCGCGGACGGCGGCTTGACCATGCGCTAGCGCCAGCACACGCCCTTACGACGAAGACTCAATGGACCGATCCTCCGACACCCCCCGTTTTCGCTGGGACGACCCGTTGCTCCTCGACGAGCAGCTTAGCGGCGAGGAACGCATGGTTCGCGACTCCGCCCGTGCCTACTCCCAGGACAAGCTCCTGCCCCGCGTGATCGAGGCCAACCGCCATGAACGCTTCGATCGCGAAATCCTGTCCGAGATGGGCGAGCTCGGTTTCCTCGGAGCGACGCTCGAAGGCTACGGTTGCGCCGGAGTAAGCCACGTCTGCTACGGGCTCATCGCGCGCGAGGTCGAGCGCGTCGACTCCGGCTACCGCTCCGCAATGAGCGTGCAGTCGAGCCTGGTCATGTACCCTATCTACGCCTACGGTACCGAGGCACAGCGACTGCGCTACCTGCCGCAGCTCGCGACCGGCGAGCGCGTGGGCTGCTTCGGCCTTACCGAACCCGACCACGGCTCGGACCCCGGGAGCATGCAGACCCGGGCGCGCAAGGTCGCCGGCGGTTATTTGCTGCGCGGCGCGAAAATGTGGATCACGAACTCGCCGATCGCCGACATTCTTGTCGTCTGGGCCAAGGATGACGACGACGCCATCCGCGGCTTTGTCCTCGAACGGGGAATGAAGGGCTTGTCGACGCCGAAGATCGAAGGCAAGTTCAGCCTGCGTGCGTCGATCACCGGCGAGATCGTGATGGACGACGTGTTCGTGCCCGACGAGAATCTGCTCCCGGATGCGACCGGTCTCAAGGGGCCTTTCGGCTGCCTCAACAAGGCGCGTTACGGCATCGCCTGGGGCGCGCTGGGTGCCGCCGAGGCCTGCTGGCACGCGGCGCGCCAGTACACGCTCGACCGCAAGCAGTTCGGGCGGCCGCTGGCCGCCAACCAGCTGATCCAGTGGAAGCTTGCCAACATGCAGACCGAAATCACGTTGGCGCTCCATGCGGTCCTGCGCGTAGGGCGGCTGATCGATGACGGCCGCGCGACGGCGGAGATGATTTCGCTCGTCAAACGCAACTCCTGCGGCAAGGCGCTGGATATCGCCCGCAGCGCGCGCGATATGCATGGAGGCAACGGCATCGCCGACGAGTACCACGTGATCCGGCACGTGATGAACCTCGAAGCCGTGAATACCTACGAAGGCACGCATGATGTCCATGCCTTGATCCTCGGTCGGGCCCAGACCGGGATACCGGCGTTCGCCGCGTAATACTCGGTGCGGCGCCCGCAAACGTCGCCGAACGGCGCTCAGACTCCGAGATGCCTGTGCAGCAAGTCTGGTTGTGCCAACAGCGTCGGGCCGTCGCCTTCGAACACGACGCGGCCCTTCACCAGAATCACGCTGCGGTTGGCGATCGCCGTCACCGCAGCGTAGTTCTTGTCGACGATCAATGTGGCGATGCCGTTCTCGCGGATCTCGCCGATGATGCGCCAGATCTCGCGAGCGATCTGCGGCGCGAGCCCTTCAGTCGCCTCGTCGAGTATGAGCAGGTCGGGATTGGTCATGAGCGCGCGACCGATAGTCAGCATCTGCTGCTCGCCTCCGGAGAGCCTCCAGCCGCCGTTTTCGAGCCGCTCCGCGAGCCGGGGAAACGTCGCGAGGACGCGCTCGTAGGTCCAGTCGCGGCGCCCATCGGGCCCGGCACGCGCAGCCATCACCAGGTTCTCGCGCACGGTGAGGTTCGGGAAGATTCCGCGACCCTCGGGTACATAAGCGATCCCCTGTCGCGCGATAAGGTAGGGCTCGGCGCCGGTCATGGGCGTGCCGCATACCCAGACCTCGCCATGTCGCGGCTTGACGAGCCCGAGCATGCTCCGGATCAGCGTGCTCTTGCCCATGCCGTTCCTGCCCATCAGCCCGACGGTCTCGCCGCGGTCGATGCGAAAGTCGATGCCGTGCAGGATATGGCTCGCGCCGTAATACGCGTGCAGCTCGCGCGCCTCGAGCAGCGCCTCGCTCATGACATCGCCCTCTGCGCAATCGCGTTCATGAGGCTGCCGCGACCGCTCCGTCGCCGAGATACGCCTGCCGGACCGCCACGCTCGCGCGGATCCGCTCCGGCGGACCGCTTTCCAGCACCTGGCCGTTCACCATCACGGTGATCGTATCGGCGAGTGCGAACACGGCATCCATGTCGTGCTCGACCAGCAGGATCGCATGGCCCGGTGCGAGTTTCTTCAATAGCTCGATCATTCGCGCGGCCTCCTCCGCGCCCATGCCGGCGAGCGGCTCGTCCAGCAGCAGCACGTCCGGGGCGGTGGCGAGCACCATCGCAATCTCGAGTTGGCGCTGCTCGCCGTGCGAAAGCGCCGCGGCGACAAGGCTGCCGCGCCCGTTGAGCTCTGCGGCCTCGAGTGCGCGTCGCGCCGCGTTGCAGACAGGCGCATAATCGAGCGCGTCGGCCATGATGTGCAACACACGCGGAGTACGCGACTGCGCGGCGATGCGGCAGTTCTCGAACACGGTAAAGCCCGGGAAGATGTTGGTCTTCTGGTAGCTGCGGCCGATGCCGATGCGTGAGCGACGGTCAGGGCTCAGGCGAGTGATGTCCTCACCCCTGTAGCGGATCGTGCCGGCCGACGCACGCAGCTCGCCTGACAGCAGATTGATCAGCGTCGTCTTACCGGCGCCGTTGGGGCCGACCAACGCATGCAAGCGGCCGCGGTGGAGCTCGATCGTGACGTTGCCCGCGGCCATCAGACCGCCGAAACGTCGAGATAATCCCTGGGTGGCGAGGATCGCGTCACTCATCGCCGGCTTCCCCGATGAGCGTGCGCTCGAAGCGGTTCATCACGCTCGCCAGCCCCCCCGGAAGGAAGATCACCAGCAGGATGATCGTCCCGCCGAGCAGCAGCTGCCAGTGCGTGGTAACCGACGAGAAAAGCTCTTGCAGCGCCACGAACGCGAACGCGCCCACGACCGCGCCGTACAGGCTTCCCAGCCCGCCCAGGATCAGCATCAACAGGACGTTGCCCGACTGGTGCCACGACAAAAGCTCGGGATTGACGAACCCGAACTGCATCGTCGAGAGGTAGCCTGCGAGTCCGGCCAGCGCGCCGGCGATCGCGAAGCTCGCGAGCTTGTAGCGATACACCGGGAAGCCGAGCGAGCGCATCCGCTGTTCGTTGCTGCGGATCCCCTGCAGCGCGCGGCCGAACGCCGAGCGCAACAGCAGGCGCAGGAAAACGAATACGCCGAGCATCGCCGCGAAGACGAAATAATAGACATGCGTCGCGTTGGCAAGATCGAAAGGCGCGAAATCGCCAATCGTGGCGACGGGCTTGAAATTCATGCTGATGCCGTCGGAGCCGCGGCCGAACTTGGTGTCGTGGAACACGAAGTAGAACATCTGTGCGAAGGCGAGGGTCACCATGATGAAGTAGATGCCCTTCACACGCACGACCAGCGTCCCGACGGCGAGCGCCGCGAGCCCCGCCAGGACGATCGCCGCTGGCAGCGTCAGCCAGAGGTTCGCAGCCTCGTACTTGGGCGCCATCAGCCCAAGCACGTACGCACCGATGCCGTAGTACGCCGCGTGGCCGAACGACACGAGCCCGGTGTAACCGACCAGCAGGTCGAGCGACAGCGCAAAGATCGCGAGGATCATCACTTTAGTGACAAGCTCGGTGTAGAACGTCGCGCCGGCGAACGGGAATAATGCGAGCAACACGAGTGCCGCCAGCAGCGCGATTTTCTTGCGTTTCAAGCGCCAGCCCCCCGTCAGCCGATCGCGCACGCCAGGCATTGGCGGAGGCCCGCTATACACGGCGGAACAAGCCTTCCGGTCGCCACAGCAGGATCGCCGCCATCACCAGGTACACAGTGACCCCTGCCGCCTCCGGAATCAGCACCTTGCCGAATGTGTCGGCCAACCCAATCAAAAGCGCCGCGACCAGCGCGCCCCAGATCGAGCCAATGCCGCCGATGACGACGACGACGAAGCAGATGATCAGCACGCCGGTGCCCATGCCGGGATAGACCGACGACACCGGTGCCGCGAGCATGCCGGCAAACGCTGCGAGCGCGACGCCGAGCGCGAATACGAGCCGGTAGACTAGATTGATGTTGAGACCGAGCGATTGCACCATCTCGCGGTTCGACGCGCCGGCGCGGATCATCATGCCGACCCGTGTCTTCGCGATCAGCAGGTAGAGCAGGACGGCGAGAACGATGCAGACCGCCGACATGAACAGCCGGTAGACCGGATAGGAAAGCGTCGCCGTCAGCGGGATCGACCAGTTGAAGATGTCCGGAACGGCGACGCCGTGCACGTCGTTGCCGACGATGAGGCTGCGCAATTCCTCGAACACGAGGATCAGGCCGTAGGTCAGCAGTACCTGCTCCAGATGGTCACGCTTGTACAGATGCGAGAAGAGCGCCCACTCGAGGAACACGCCGAGTACCACCGACAGCACGATGCCCAACACGATCGCGATCAGCAGGCTGCCGGTCAACGCGGACAGCGAGAATGCGATGTACGCGCCGATCATGTAGAAACTGCCATGGGCGAGGTTGATGATGCCCATGATCCCGAAGATCAGCGTCAGGCCCGACGCGACAAGAAACAGCAGCAGTCCGTACTGGACGCCGTTCAGGAGCTGGATTGCGAACGAGTAGATGTCCATCGGGCGCCGCGGGTCCCCAAAAAAACACGCGCGGGGAGGCACGCTGCCTGCCCGCGCGCGGAATCTTACAACGTTCTCAGAGCTTGCAGCCGCGCGGCGGATCGGTCAGGTTCTTGACCGCGACGCCGACCACCTTGTTCTCCTTGCCTTCGACCTTGCGCAGGTAGATGTCGTGGATCGGGTTGTGCGACTTGGTGAGCGCCATGGGCCCCCGCGGGCTGTCGAGCTTCGCCGCTTCCATGGCCTTCACGAGCTCGGCGCGCTTCGACATGTCACCCTTGACCGCGTTCATCCCGACGATGAGAAGCTGCGCGGCATCGTAGCCTCCTACCGCATAGACATCGGGCTCGCTCTTGTACGCCTTCATGTAGGCGGCACGAAACGCGTTGTTCTTCGGATTGTTGAGGCCGTCGCCGTAGTGCAGCGTCGTCAGCAGTCCTTGCGCCGAGTCACCCTGTGCCTCGAGCGTACCGTCGGTGAGGAAGCCGGGGCCGACGAGCGGAATCGTCTTGTTCAGGCCGGCCGCCGCGTAGTCCTTGACGAACTTGACCGCGCCGCCGCCGGCAAAGAATACGTAGACTACGTCGGGCTTGAGCGCGGCCATCTCGGTCAGGTAGGACTGGAACTCGACTTGCGGAAATGGCAGGAACAGTTCCTTCACGACCTTGCCGCCGCCCTGCTCGAACGCCTCCTTGAAGCCGCCGGTCGATTCCTTGCCGGCCGCATAGTCCCAGGTCAGCGTGACCGCCGTCTTCTTCTTCTGCTCGGCCATCACCTTGCCCATCGCGATGCCCAGCTGAGAATTCGAGAACGACGTGCGGAAGATGTTGGCGGCGCACAGCGGGCCGGTGATGTCGTCGGCCCCGGCGTTGGGAATGATCAGCAGCGTATTGTTGTCGCGCGCGATCTTGGCCATCGCCAGCGCGACGCCCGAGTGCACGGTGCCGACGAGCACGTCGACCTGGTCGCGCTTGACCAGCTTGTTGGCGTTCTCGGGCGCCTTCGCCGGGTCGGACTCATCGTCGACGGTAAAGTACTCGATTTCTCGGCCGGCAACCTTACCGCCGTTCTCGGCGATCGCGAGCTTGAACGCGTTGGTGATCGAGTTGCCCAGCGCGGCGTAAGTGCCCGTATACGGGAGCATCAGCCCGACCTTGAGCTTGCCTTGCGGCTGCGCCTGCGCGGACGCTCCGGGAAGCATGATCCCCGCCGCCGCGGCAAGCGCCGCTGCAAGGACGCCCAAAACGCGGCGCCGTGTGCTGCCGCAACTCGAACACTGCTGGGTCTGTTTCATGGCAGATTCCTCCTGTGATTTTCTGCTGCTGTGTCGGAAGCGCGAGCAACGCGCTGCCTCTGGATCTCACGCCGCACGCTGGCGGAGCTTGAAGCGCTGAATCTTGCCCGTGGCCGTCTTGGGCAGTTCATCGATGAACTCGATCCAGCGCGGATACTTGTAGGGCGCAAGACGCGACTTGACGTGTTGCCGCAGCTCCTCGGCCAGCCCTGCCGACGCGGCTTGGCCCGTCTTCAGCACGACATACGCGACCGGCTTGATCAGCTTTTCCTCATCCGCCTTGCCGATCACCGCCGCCTCCAGGACGGCGGGATGGGTGATAAGCGCCGCTTCGACCTCGACCGGCGAGACATAGATGCCGCTGACCTTGAGCATGTCGTCGGTGCGACCCGCGTAGACGAAAAAGCCCTCCCCATCGATCGAATACTTGTCGCCGCTCCGGGTCCACGGACCTTGAAACGTGTCGCGGCTCTTCTGGCGGTTGTTCCAGTATGCCATCGCACTCGTCGGTCCGCAGACCTGCAGTTCGCCTACCTGTCCCGGCGCGACCGGGAGCCCGTCATCGCCAACGATCCTGAGCTCGTACCCGGGTACCGGCGTGCCGCTGGTCCCGTAACGTACGTTTCCCGGGCGATTCGACAGGAATATATGCAACATTTCAGTCGAGCCGAGGCCGTCGAGGATCTCGACGCCGAAATGGTCCGTCCATCGTTTTCCAAGGTCCGCAGGCAGCGCTTCGCCGGCGGACGTGCAGACGCGCAGGTGGAGCTGGCCGCGCTTAGGCAGCTCCGGGCTCGCCAACAATGCGGCGAAAAGCGTCGGCACGCCGTAGAAGATCGTCGGCTGGTGCTTGGTGAGTCGCGCGAAGACGGCGGCTGGCGTCGGACGCTCGGCCATCAGCACCGTGGTGGCACCGACGGAGAGCGGAAACGTGAGGCCGTTGCCCAGGCCGTAAGCGAAAAAGAGCTTCGCCGCCGAAAAAACGACGTCGTCCTTGCGGATCCCCAGTATCGGCCAGGCGTAGAGCTCGGCCGTATTGATCAAGCTCGAATGCGCGTGCACCGTCCCTTTCGGGGCGCCGGTCGACCCGGAGGAATAAAGCCAGAAGCACATGTCGTCGGATGTCGTCGCGGCCGGTGCAAAGCCGACGGCGGCTTCCGCGAGCAGGCTCGAGAATGAATGGTGCCCGGCGGCCGCATTCTTGTCTTCCGCGCCGCAAACGATCACGTGCTTGAGCTGCGGCAGGCGGCCCAGCAGCGCGGCGAATGCGGGCAGCAGAGGCGCCGACACGATCAGCGCATGCGCGCGGCTGTCGCGCAGCATGTACTCGTAGTCGACCGTCGTGAGCAGCGTGTTGACCGCGACCGGGACGATGCCCGCCTTGATGCTGCCAAGGAACGCCGTGGGAAAATCGATCGTATCGAGAACGCACAGGAGCACGCGCTGTTCCGGCTCGAGCCCGAGGCCCACCAGGGCATTGCTGCAGCGATTCACCCGCTCCGCAAGTTCCCCATAGGTGTAGCTTCCGCGGTCGTCGATGTAGGCGATCTTGCCCGCGCGACCCGCGTGGAGGTTGCGCTCGATCAGGTCGTGCGCCGCGTTATAGTCGCGCGGGATGTCGATTCGCGGCGGGCTCACCCGGTGATCCGCCGTACTGAGTCCCGACATCAACAGCTCCTTCCTGCGTTTCTTGTTGGTGTCCCGGAACCGTTGCTTTAGGCCCCGGTGAATTCGATCTTGCCATTGGGCAAAAGGTAGAGCACGAGCGCTTTGCCGTCGCTCACGGTCGGGCAATGCGCGCTCCCGGGACCGTAGACGAGCCAACCCGCGCCGCGCCCATCGAATTTTGCCAATGGACTGACCGGCATGATCATATCGATCTCGCCCTCGGGATGGCGGTGATGGGGGCCGGCGAGATTCTCCATCTCGACGACGTCGACGCTGAATCCGTGGCTCGCCTCACCCGGCTTGACAACCCGGCCATACTTTATGCCGCCAGCTTCGCGATTGCACATCCATCCCGCCGCAACGCCCGCGCGACAGGCGTCGGCCACCGATTGAAACAGATCGCCGTCCGGCGAAAACGTCCGATTCAGATCTGCCTCCAGGGTGGCCTCGAGCGCGCGGTTGCCGATCCACGCGGTGATCGGCGCAACCAAAGCTGCAAATTCGTTCGCTGTCATGCTGCACGCCCCTTCAGGGCTCGGCTACGGGGTGGCAATCTAGATCATGATATTCGGCGTGTCAAGCATAATAGAGCATATCACGCCAGATTGATGGTCCCCGGAGCAAAAACGCTACGCCATGCTATGGCGCTCAGCAAGCAGCTAAACGCTTCAGACTTGACCAGCATCAATCATATGCATTATATTGCGTCACTTCGAATCAAAATTCATCCCCAACGATGGGAAGCTTGACCGAAACGCCAACGTCCGGTGCTCGACCTGGGGCTGTCGCTGCCGACTCGAGCCTTCTCGCCACCATCGGCAGACGAGTTCGCGAAGCACGCGAGCGCCGTGGCATGGCGCGCAAGATTCTGTCACAGCATTCAAACGTTTCCGAACGCTATCTCGCCCACCTAGAGGCGGGCGAAGCCAACGCGTCTGTGCTCATTCTGCGCAATGTCGCGCGTGCTCTGGGAATGCCGCTGACCGAGCTGATCGACCTGCAGGAGAGCTCGGTCGAGCAGCGTCTCATCCGCCGTTTCCTCGATGACCTGCCGGAACGCCAACGCGAAGACGTCGTGTTCCGCCTCATGCGCGACTTCGGACCGGAAGCGGCCGCGCGCAGGAGACGCGTCGCGCTGATAGGACTGCGCGGCGCGGGCAAGACGACGCTGGGCACTGCGCTTGCGAACGAGCTGCGACTACCCTTTGTGGAACTCGACCGCGAGATCGAGCGCGACGCCGGAATCAGCTTGAGCGAAGTGTTCTCCCTTTACGGCCAGACGGGCTACCGGCGCATCGAGCGCCGCTGCCTCGAGCGCATCATCCAGGGCAACAGGGAGATCGTCATGGCGGTCGGGGGCGGCATCGTGTCCGAGCCGGAAACATACAATCTGCTGCTGGTCAACTGCTTCACCGTATGGATCAAGGCGTTGCCGGCAGAGCACATGGCGCGAGTCGTCGCCCAAGGCGACTTTCGCCCGATGCAGGGCAGCGCCGAGGCGATGGAAGACCTCAACCGGATCCTCCAGACGCGCGAACCGCTTTACCGGAAAGCCGACGTGATACTCGACACCGTCGGCGATCCCCCCGAGCAGAGTCTCGCCAAGTTGCGCCAAGCCGTGTCGGCCTGACGCTCGCGACGGAAATCAGGAGAGTCACATGCTGGAGGCGTCCGTATCGCCGGAGCTCGAATCCGGGGCCCGGGGAAAGCCGTTTTTCACGTATGACACGCATCCGGACCGGTATGCGCACTGGAAGCTGTCATGCAATGAATCCATCGCGACCCTGACGCTCGACGTCGACGAGGATCGCGGGATCAATCCGGGCTACAAGCTCAAGCTCAATTCCTACGATCTGGGCGTCGACATCGAGCTCGCCGATGCCTTGCAGCGGATCCGCTTCGAGCATCCCGACGTGCGCTGCGTCATCGTCACCAGCGGCAAGGAACGCGTCTTCTGCTCGGGCGCAAATATCTTCATGCTCGGGCTATCCAGCCACGCGTGGAAGGTCAACTTCTGCAAGTTCACCAACGAGACGCGCAACGGCATCGAGGATGCGAGCCGCCACTCGGGGCTGAAATTTATCGCCGCGTGCAACGGCACGACGGCCGGCGGTGGCTACGAGCTCGCGCTCGCGTGCGACGAAATCTTCCTGATCGACGACCGCTCCGCCGCGGTAAGCCTGCCCGAAGTGCCGCTGCTGGGCGTGCTGCCCGGCACCGGGGGGCTGACGCGCATCACGGACAAGCGCAAGGTGCGCCGCGATCACGCCGACGTCTTTTGCACGCTGGTCGAAGGCGTTCGTGCGCCGCGCGCCAAGGAGTGGCGGCTGATAGACGAGTCCGCCAAGCCGCAGCAGTTCACGGAAAAGCTGCAGCGCCGCGCGCTGGAGCTCGCGGCGCAGAGTGACCGGCCGCAGGACGCGAAAGGCGTTGCGCTCACGCCGCTCGAGCGCCAAGTCGATGCCACAGGCTATCGCTACGAGCACGTCGACGTGGGCATCGACCGCAAGGCGCGCACCGCAACGATCACGGTCTCGGCTCCCGCGGCACTGCAGCCGGATGACCCCGATGCGATCCGCGCTCTCGGCGCCTCGTGGTGGCCGCTCGCCATGGCGCGCGAGCTCGACGATGCGATCCTGCTCCTGCGCACTAACGAGCCCGAAATCGGTACCTGGCTGCTGAAGACGGCGGGTGACCCTGCGCTCGTGCTCGCCGCAGACGCAACACTCGAGCGGCACGCGTCCGACTGGTTCGTGCGCGAGACGACCGGCATGCTGCGGCGAACGCTGGCGCGGCTCGACGTCACGTCGCGCACGCTCTACGCGCTCATGGAGACAGGCTCGTGCTTTGCCGGAACGCTTCTGGAGCTCGCGCTCGCCGCCGACCGCGGTTACATGCTCGCGCTGCCGGACGATCGCGCCGGCGCGCCGCCAATCGCGCTGTCGGCAATGAACTTCGGCGCATACGCG
The DNA here is from genome assembly GCA_036395475.1 of Casimicrobiaceae bacterium. GTDB lineage: Bacteria > Pseudomonadota > Gammaproteobacteria > Burkholderiales > Casimicrobiaceae > PALSA-1003. The sequence goes on along the minus strand of DASWDF010000278.1, from coordinate 7,483 downwards.
ATGGTGAACGGGCTTTCGCGCCTTGCGGCGCGGTTCTACGACGACGCGGCGCCGATCGCGCGCGCGAAACAAGCCGCGGGCCGCGCGATCTTTGCCGGCGAGGCGCTCGAGCTCGGCCTCGTCACCGCCGCCCCCGACGAGCTCGACTGGGCCGAGGAGATCCGGATCGCGCTCGAGGAGCGCGCCAGCCTGTCGCCCGACGCGTTGACCGGCATGGAAGCGAACCTGCGCTTCGGCATCGTCGAGACGATGGAAACGCGCATCTTCGGCCGCCTTTCCGCGTGGCAGAACTGGATTTTCAGCCGCCCGAATGCCGTGGGCGAGTCCGGCGCGCTGAAGGTATTCGGCACCGGCAACAAGGCGAGATTCGACTGGAACCGCGTCTGACGCGAGCCCTGCCGTCGAGCGGCGCCCCCACACGAAACCCTGGAGCATTCATGAGCATCGACTACAGCGAGAAAATCCCCAACAACGTGGAGCTCGCGAGCAACAGGACGCTGCAACGCGCCCTCGAACATTGGCAGCCCGAATTCCAGCACTGGTGGGCTGATATGGGGCCGGAGGGGACGAGCAGCGCCGACGTCTACCTGCGCACCGCGATCAGCGTCGAGCCCAAGGGCTGGGCGCATTTCGACTACGTGAAGATGCCGGATTACCGCTGGGGCATCTTCCTCGCGCCGGCCGAAGCCGGGCGCAAAGTGAACTTCGGAGCGCACAAGGGCGAGGCGGCATGGCAGGAAGTGCCGGGCGAATACCGGTCGAACTTGCGGCGGCTGATCGTCACACAGGGCGACACCGAGCCCGCCTCGGTCGAGCAACAGCGGCATCTGGGTCTCACCTGCCCGTCGCTCTATGACCTGCGCAACCTATTCCAGGTCAATGTCGAGGAAGGACGCCACCTGTGGGCGATGGTGTACCTGCTGCAAGCGTATTTCGGCCGCGACGGCCGCGAGGAAGCGGAGGGCTTGCTCGAACGGCGCTCGGGCGATGCCGACCATCCGCGCATCCTCGGCGCGTTCAACGAGAAGACGCCCGACTGGCTCGCGTTCTTCATGTTCACGTACTTTACCGACCGCGACGGCAAGTACCAGCTCTGCTCGCTCGCCGAATCGGGCTTCGACCCGCTGGCGCGCACCTGCCGCTTCATGCTGACCGAGGAAGCGCACCATATGTTCGTCGGCGAGTCGGGCGTGGGCCGCATCATCCAGCGCACGTGCGAAGCGATGGTGCAACACAAGATCGACGATCCGGCGAAGATCCGCGCGCTGGGCTTGATCGATCTGCCGACGATCCAGCGCTACCTCAACTTCCACTTCAGCGTGACGATGGATCTCTTCGGCGCCGACGTCTCGTCGAACGCCGCGACGTTCTACTCGACCGGGCTCAAAGGCCGCTTCGACGAAACGAAGATAGGCGACGATCACCTGCTCGCCGGGGCGACCTATCCGGTGCTCGAGGTCCGGGAAGGGCGGCTCGTCACGACGCAAGCGCCGGCGCTGAACGCGCTCAACGAGAAGCTGCGCGACGACTACGTCAAGGACGCCCTCGCCGGTATCGAGCGCTGGAACAAGATCATCGAAAAGAACAGCATCACGTTCCGGCTGAAGGCGCCGCACAAGGCGTTCAACCGCAAGATCGGCCCGCTGTCGGCGGCACGCATCGATCCCGACGGCAACGTCGTGAGCGAAGGCGACTGGACGCACCAGCATCTGCACTGGTTGCCCTCCGAAGCGGATCGTGCATTCGTCGCCTCGCTGATGGGGCGGGTGACCGAGCCCGGCCGCTTCGCCAACTGGATCGCCCCACCCGCGCGCGGCATCAACAACCAACCCGTCGAGTTTCAATACGTTCGCTTCAACTAAAGCGAAAGTCGAAGTAGGGTCAGAGACGACTTTCCGATGATAACCGGCGCGTTTTCCAACATGATCAAGGATGAAAGTCGTGTCTGACCCTACTTTCGAGGTGCTGCGCCAGCATCTCATCGACCCGGAGATCTGCATCCGCTGCAACACCTGCGAGGAAACGTGCCCGTCGCACGCGATCTCGCATGACTCGCGCAATTACGTCGTGGACGCCGCGAAGTGCAACTTCTGCAACGATTGCATCTCGCCCTGCCCCACGGGAGCCATCGACAGCTGGCGCCAGGTGGACAAGGCGAAGCCGTACACGCTCGTCGAGCAGCTCGGCTGGGACAGCCTGCCGGCGCAGACCGAGGTCGATGCTGGCGCCAGCGCGGAGATGCCTACCGAAGTAGCGCGGATCCGGTCCGTGGCCACCGCCGGCCAAGGCGGCGAAGCCTTTCCGCCGTGGTCGGCCGCGCACCCCTACGTCAACCTCTATGCGCCGGAGAAGCCGGCGATCGCGACGGTCAGCGGAAACTTCCGCCTCACCGCGGAGGAGGCCAGCAGCGACATCCGGCATATCGTGCTCGAGTTCGGCGGCGCGGCGTTTCCCGTGCTCGAGGGGCAGACGATCGGAATTCTGCCGCCAGGCGTGGATGCTTCGGGCAAGCCGCACCACGTGCGCCTGTACTCGGTCGCGAGCCCCCGCGACGGCGAACGGCCGCGCTACAACAACTTGTCGCTGACCGTGAAGCGCGTCACCGCAGATCACGAGGGCAAACCCGTCATTGGGGTTGCCTCCAATTATCTATGCAATCTCAACAAGGGCGATCAGGTGCGCATCGTCGGCCCCTACGGCTCGACATTCCTCATGCCCAACCATCCCGGGTCAAGCCTGCTGATGGTCTGCACGGGCACAGGCTCGGCGCCGATGCGCGCGATGACCGAGCGGCGGCGGCGCCGCATCGCCCTCAAGGAAGGCGGCAAGCTCATGCTATTTTTCGGTGCCCGGGTCGCCGGAGAGCTTCCGTATTTCGGGCCGCTCTTGAAGCTGCCGAAGGATTTCATCGACATCAACTTCGCGTTTTCGCGCGTTCCCGGCCAGCCGAAGAGCTACGTACAGGACCGGATTCGCGAGCGGAGCGCGGACGTTGCGCGGCTGCTTGGCGATGCAAACTGCTGCGTCTACATCTGCGGCTTGAAGGGCATGGAGCAGGGCGTTGACGAAGCGTTTCGCGACGCATGCCGCGCGCACGACATGGATTGGAACGATCTGCGACCGGTGCTGCGGAGACAGGGCCGCTACCACGTGGAAACCTATTGACCGGAACGACGTGGCGCTTTCCTACGCGACGCTGAAGGCGGTGCACGTCGCAAGCGCGGCGACGAGCCTGGCGCTGTTCACGCTCCGCGGGACATGGATGCTCGGCGCACCGCATCGGCTCGGGCACCGGTGGGTGCGCATCGTGCCGCACGTCGTCGACACCGTACTCTTGGTCTCCGCCATCGCGCTCGCCGTCATGATCGGCAATTATCCCGGCACCCACGGCTGGCTGACGGCTAAGGTCGTGGGGCTCATCGGCTACATCGTGCTTGGCAGCATCGCGCTCAAGCGCGGACGAACGCAACACGTGCGGGTTGCGGCGTTTGTTGCCGCGCTCGCGATGTTTGCATACATCGTCTCGGTGGCGATAACCAAGTCGCCCGCAGGCTTCTGGGTATGGCTCTAAGCGGCAGGCGATACTATCGGCGGCCGACGGCGACCCCTCCAGCCATCAAGTCCGCTCGGGAATTACCGCAGTCGCTTCGATCTCGACTTTGGCCCCGGCTTCGACGAGCGCCGCGACCTGAATCGCCGTCATTGCGGGGTAATGACCGGCCAGCACCTCGCGGTAGGCGCGGCCAAGCGGCCGAGAGCTGGCGAGGTATTCACCCTTGTCGACGACGTACCAGGTCAGCCGCGCGATATCCTCGGGCCGCCCGCCCGCTTCCGCCAGCACGGCAACGATGTTGGCCAGTGCCTGGCGTGCCTGCGCCACGAAATCGTTCGTTTCGAACTCGCCGCTCGCGTTCCAGCCCACCTGCCCGGCTACGAATACGATCCGGCCTGTCGCCGCGACGCCGTTCGAGTACCCGCGCGGCTTCATCCACGTCGGTGGTTGCAGAATTTGCATGGCATTTCTCTTCGCTTGAGTTTGCGTACCGATCACGCCACATTCGGCGACCGCAGGATGCAGCAGGAGCGCGCCTTCGACTTCCGGACCCGCGCTGTTGTAGCGAGCGCCTATTATCGTGTCGTCGGTGCGCGGCTGGTAGACGAAATAGCCGCCGTCGTCGACCAAGTACGCGTCGCCGATGTAATTCTAGCCATCCTTGAGGTAATCCTTCTGGCGTTCGTCGGCGGCAAGGCGCTGCCGCGGCGATTGCGGCAATGAGGCGTCGGGGACCTGGGGTTTTTGCAACCGTGCTACCCTAGCGCCGCTCGCGACCCCGCCGTCCGTCCTGCCTCGTGTCTCATCCCAAAATCAAGACCCAGGCGTTCCTCGCCAGCCTGCCGCTATTCAGGGAAGCCGCATCGGTCGAGCTCGACCGGATCGCTGCGGGGACAACCGAGTTGCACGTCCCTCGCGGCGAGATGCTGTTCAACAAAGGCGATCCCTGCTTGGGCTTCCATCTCGTCATCTACGGCCAGGTCAAGCTCGCGTTCGTCTCCCCGCAGGGTAGCGAGAAGGTCGTCGAGATCGTGGGGCCGGGGTATTCCTTCGGCGAAGCGCTGATGTTCATGGAAAAGCCGTACATCGTCATGGCGCAGACGCTGGCTGATTCGCTGCTCCTCCACGTGTCCAGGGATGCCGTGTTCGCCGAGCTGGAGCGCAATCCCAAATTCGCACGCAAGATGCTGGCAGGGCTTTCGCGCCGGCTGCACGGGCTGATCGCCGACGTCGAGTCGTATTCGCTGCAATCGGGCACGCAGCGGGTGATCGGGTACCTGCTGCGGCAGGGCGAGGATCAGGCGGCCGCCAATTCAGCGTACGCGGTGACGCTGCCGACATCGAAGGCGGTCGTCGCCTCGCGACTGAATCTCACCCCTGAGCATTTCTCGCGCATCCTGCACGACCTCGCCGACGACGGGTTGATCAGCGTCGACGGGCGCGAAGTGAAGATTCTCGACGTCGCGAAGTTGCGAGGATATTCCGGCTCGGCATGAGGCCGTGTCAGTGGCTGGTCCCCGCCGAGCGGGTCGTCTTGTTATAGACATTGTACTTGCCCGAAGGCTTGACCATCGGGATGCGCTTCACCTCCTGCCATGTCGCGGCGTCGTAAACCACCAGGGCGCCGTCCATCTCCCAAAGGCTGGCGAGCGCGTACTTGCCGTCGCGCGTGAATTCGACGTGCGCGGCGGTCTTGCCCGGCGCCGGCTTGAGCGTCGCGACCACGGCGAGCGTCTGCTTGTCGATCACCTGGAGCTCGTCCTTGTTGGGACTGTTGAAAGCATCGACCCAGGCATACGGCGTGTTCTCGTGGCTGCGCATGAAAAAGCCCGGCCCGGCGGTCTTCACCTGCGCCACGGTCTTCCAGGTCTTCATGTCGATAACGGTGACCAGCCCCTCCTTGAGGTTCGGCGTGGCCAGCACCGGCCGGCCATGCCATTCCCAGGTGATGCCCGAGCCGAGATGTGGCAATCCAGGCAGCTCGACCTCGGCGATCTTGCGCCGGACGTTCAGGTTCACGACCTGCCCCGTGTGGCCGTCGCGCGCGGCGCCGATCAGGTGGTCGTAGGAGGGATCGAAGAAGAAGTCGTCGAGAATGTCGTCGAGCGCAATCCGGCGCACCGGGAACGGACCCTTGGCGGTCAGAGCCTCCGCCATCCGGTAATCGTGCACGAGTCCTTCGTGAACCGGACCGGTCTTCGGCCCGTAGGGTATCTCCCACACCTCGGGGACGTCCTTGAGCGCGACGATGAAGCTCTCCCGCGGAGCAGCGTCGTACACCGCCGAGACGCGCGAGTTCTTACCGTCGCGGTCCGCGGCGGGAATCAGTTTGAGCAGCGACAGGTCGCGTGCGTCGAGTGCGACGACGGTGTGCGGTAGATAGTTGCCCACGAGCACGTAGCGCCCGTCGGACGAGAGCGCGAGGTTGCGCGTGTTGATGCCGGCGCGCACCTCGGCGACGAGCGTCAGGTTCCAGATGTCGTACTTGGAAATCCAGCCGTCACGGGAAGCAAAGTAAACGTAGCGGCCCTCCGGCGAGAACTTCGGGCCGCCGTGCAGTGCGTAGCGCGTGGCAAACCGCTTGATCGGCTCGAAGCGGTCGCCGTCGAGTATCGTTGCATGATGGTCGCCGGTCTCGACGACGACGAACAGGTTAAGCGGATCGGCGGCGAAAACCGGCTTGGGCGGCAGACTCTCTGCCCTGACGTATTCGATGCGCGACGCACGGATCTCGGCTTCGCCCCAGACCGGCTTCACGACGGGGGACGTGTAGACAAAGTCAACCAGCGCCTGGATATCCGCAGCCGAGAGCCCGGCCGCGAACGCGGGCATCTGCGTGGCGAGCCTTCCCTTGCCGATGGTCTCGATCGCTGCCGCCTTGCGTAGTCGCTCGAGATTCTCGGGCAGCAGCGCGGGTCCGGTGCCGCCGAGGCGATCGGGTCCGTGGCAGGCCGCGCAATGCGTCGCGTAATTCTGCGCCGTGGTCTGCGCTTGACCGTCGGCTGAGAGAAGCGCGAGGGTCAGCGTGGCAAGCGCGCCCGCGCAGCGGATCGGGACCGGCGCGCTCATCGGTCACACCCGCGCATCGGCGCGACGAATGCGCACGTAAGGCTTCAGCTTGAGGCGCTCGCCGCCCGGCTCGATGCCGAGCTCGTAGTCGTCGAGGTAGCATCCAGGATCCTCGGCCCAGGGATCGCCGGTGAGCGCTCGGGCCCGGACGCGCGTGTTGCCGCCGCAGATGTCGAAGTAGGCACAGCGTCCGCACCGGCCCTTGACGACGCGCGGGCTTCGTTTGAGCCCCGCGAGGATCGGGTCCGACGTGTCGGTCCAGATCGCGGAGAACGGCCTGTCCCTGACGTTGCCCAGCGCGTAGTCCCCCCAGAACGTGTCGGGATGGACGTTGCCTAGGTTGTCGATGTTGGCGATGTTGACACCCGAAGAGTTGCCTCCCCATTGCGCGAGCTTGGCGCGCAGGTGCGCTTCGCGCTCCGGAAACCGCTCGCGTACCCAGTGCAGCAGATAAACGCCGTCCGCGTCGTTATTGCCGCTCACGAATTCCTTCGGCGCGCCGGCGCGGAGGTGACACCAGCAGGCGTCGAACAGCAGATCCATCGCGCGCCGAGTGGTTTGAAACACGGCATCGGTCTTGCGGTTGATGTCGCCGCGCCCGCTGTAGTTGAGATGCGACAGGTAGAACTTGTCGACGTTCTCGTCATCGAGGAGCGTCAGGACGGCGGGAAGATCGTGCGCATTGTCCTGCGTCAGCGTAAAGCGCAGGCCCACCTTGACGCCCGCGTCGCGCAACAGCCTCAGCGCGTGCAACGACGCGTCGAAGGCGCCTGGCTTGCGCCGGAACCGGTCATGCGTTTGTCTCATGCCGTCCAGGCTGATGCCGACGTAGTCGTAGCCGATCGCTGCGACGCTGGGCAG
>DASWDF010000277.1:0-33535 GCA_036395475.1 Casimicrobiaceae bacterium | reverse complement strand
CTTGCACCGCTTCGCGCATTCGCATGCCCTCCTGCCGCGCGTCCGCGCGCGGCTTCGTTCCCCTATCGGCTAATGTTTCTTGAAATACTGGACCTCGCGTTCATGCTTCTCCGCGGCCTCGCGCGTGGCGAAGGTTCCAAGATTTCGCGCCTTGCCGGTCGCGGGATTTTTCTTGCGCGAGTACAGCCGGTACTGTCCGTTCTTGAGCTTGCGAATCATGGTGCTCCTCCTCTTCAGCCCGGGGTACCGCCAACGCGTATGCTACGCGCGGGTTGCGATGGCACGTCGGCGCTGTAGATAACGGTCGCGACGCGTGGGCGACCGTCTTCGATGCCCGCCGAGCGAAGAACATGTGTTCCGCCCCAGCCGAAAACGCCGATCAACCCGATTATGATCAGGTAGATGGCCACAATGTAATTCAGCAAACGAGGGACGATCAAGATCAGAACGCCGGCGATCAATGACACTACCGGCCCGATGGCGAGGTTGATGGTCACGATACCTCCATTGGTCTTTGCGCTGCGCCGCCGGCGCTTGAAACATCCGTCGCTCAGTCGATGCGTCGATTAAATCTAGGCGGCTCGCATCGAAGCTGAAATCGGCGTAACGCTGATTCGGTTGTAGGAAAGGCTGGCGCGGCCGTAAGTCGTGTTCTTACCGCTGCGGCCGCGCCTCATCTCGCGGGAGAAACGGCGCTGCGCCGCCTCTCCACGAAGTGTCGTCAATCCCAGTACGGATTAGCCTTGTAATACGTGTGCAACTCCTTTGCCCATTGCTCGTCGGCCATCGACGGCCAGTGATCCTTGTCGAAGCCCGGTGCGTTCTCCAAGGTTTCCTTGTCGATGTCGAGGATGAAGCGATGGTTGGGGGGATCGATGCGCAACGCGAGCCACGGGATGGCGAACAACTTGTCGCCCATGCCGAGGAATCCGCCGAACGACAGAACGGCGTAAGCCACCCTGCCAGACGGAACATCGATCATGATGTGCTCGAGCTCGCCGAGCTTGTCGCCCGCTGTGTTGACGATGTCATCGCCCTCGAGCGTATCGGCGGCCATGATCTTCGGCCCGGGTCCCGAGCGACCGACAAAATGCTCCTCGCCCGGCACGGGCTCGCGCACCGCGCGGCGGGCGTCGTCGCTCGCGGGGGTCTCGATCGGTATCGCGTCGGCGCCGAGCGTCGTGCCCAGCGTCGTCGTCAACGGTTGTTCCGGGTTATCGTATTTGCCTGGTTCCATGATGCATCTCCTTTAGTTGCTATCGGTCGGCCGTCGCTGCCGTGACTTCGATCCGGCAGTTTCCCGTACAGCGCTCCCCCTCCGGTGAAGCGCGTTATTGCGATGCCCCTTACCGCAGAACAAATTCTCCGAATCGGGATCGCATCGAAGCGGATTACCGATTAACGACCCGCATGGCGCGCAACGGCGTCCGTAGTCGGTCATCGGTGCCGGCTCGACTCGCTCAACACGACGGAAGGCGGCTGCCGGCGACATCATACGAAGACGATCTCGTACGGGCGCGCAAAGCGCGAAAGTCGATTGCGCGCTCTTAGCGCGGGATCGAGAAAAATGCGCCGCGCCCGCTGCCACGGAATGCGTCGATCGCCGGGAAAGCTCCATTGCCACGCCCAGAGGGGTACCTCGACCAAGTGCACGAGCAGCGCCGCACAGGCGTTGGCGGCGACGCGACCCACCGCATCGTGATCGGGATGTCCATCGTGGCGCCAAGTGGCGAAGACCACGTCCGACGGCAGCAGCAATCCGCGCAGCCGCCACTCGAGATCGCGCTCGACGCGCGCAACTTCGCCGTCGTCCAGACCGGTGCGGAGAATGGTCGTATGCCGTGGGCCCTGGCGTTGCACCACACGCCAGGCTTCCAGACTCCGGGCCTCGACCGGCCGCCGGGGCATCCTAGAGCTGTAGCCGGGGCGGCTCGCGGCGCCATCGGTCGCGGCGATCATCAGAATCGACCGCTTGAGCATGGCTAAGCGCGAGATCAACCCGCTCAGGCCGACGCTCTCGTCGTCGGGGTGCGGCGCGACGACCACCGCGCGATAACCTTTTGGAACCAGAATCTCCGGCGCGATCACCGGCAAACTGTCCACTCCCGGCCAGCCGCGCCACGCGCGTTCGGGGGTCCCCAGTCCGGCGTTCCTGTGGATCATGGCTCTTTGCCGTACCCCACCGCGACGGTCCGGTCTCGCGCCGATTCGCCCCGTTTTGGGAACATCGCCCGCGGCAAAGCGCGGATTACCGAACTCATCGAAGGGTGCATTGCACTTGCGCTTTGCGTTCGCTGACGGCAGGCGCCGAAGCGAGCCGCCCGCGCCTGCATCCAATCGCGACTAAGCAGTTTCCGTGCCGTAGCCAGCCGCTCAAAAGGACGGCGCAGCATCGGCGGATTCATCGCCGAATCACGTGCGTGCGTACCCTTGGCGCCGCCGCCGCGCTGTAACAGTTGCACTGCCGTGCAATTCCTACCGCGATGCCGAGGATCGGCAAAAATGCAAATTGCCGACGATTCAGGCCTGTGCGCTCGGCATGGATATTGCCCGCATCATGGACGCTGGCATCGATCCCAATCCATTCTCTTTTCTACTCCACACAACCAAGGAGTTCTCAATGGCACAATCGAAAAGTAATCGCGCGCATGCCCGCGCATCCGCCGCCGGCGCCGGCGGGTCGAAACGCGCGCGCCGAACCAGGAACGCTGGCGCGACGGGTCACGGTTCCAGACAGCAACGCTCCGTAGACGCGACAACAACATCGACGCGCAAAAAGGGGCTCAGCGGCGCACCTGCCGCGCCGAACAAGCCGACTCCGCGGCGCACCCCGAGCGAATACGATCCCGAAAGCGGGGTCGTTGAGCCGGGCGGAGACAAAAAACGACGCGGTGGCCGCTCCGAGGAGACCATCGACGAGGAAACGGGCGCTGTTTCGAAGCGGCCCGGGGGTACGGGAGATGTGTCTTTCGGCGACGACGAGGATCCGGAAGGGCCGTCGCGGTGAAGGGCGCCATCGCGCCATGAACCCGCATTCCGAGCGCGACTTGCACGCGCCGCCGCGACCTCCTGCCCCCCCGCATCCCGGTACCGATCCGCACGAGCATCCGACCGATCCGCCCATTGAAGTTCCGGTCGAGCCGCGGCCTCCGCACCCAGGCTCGGATCCGGTCGAGGTTCCGACCGAGCCGCGGCCGAAGCACCCCTCGCGGCGGATGTGCGACAGGGCCGCGTTGTGGCGCGCGCGTGTGGTGTGCCACGACCGCTGACCGCCAGGCTGCCACAATGACCATGGCGGTCCACCGACCGCGAGCCGCGATCAAGGATCGACCGCATCGTCGGCGAGCAGCGAGTCTCGCGCCGCTTTATCACCCTCGCATCGAGAGTAATTACCAGCGCCATGGTGCCGTTGATGCTCGGTATCGCGCTGGAAATCTACGTGGTCGCGTTGACGGTGATCGGCGATCCGCGACCAGCGACCGGCGTTGCTGTCACCGTCGCGCTGCTCTTTGCCGCGCTTTGGTTCGCCCTGCCCTGGTTACGCCGGATGAGGTCGTCGGCGTGATGGTTCGTCTCGGTCGAGCAAGGTCGCCATGCGCTGCGCAATGCCGGCGGCTGAGAACAATCGCCGGCTTGAGCGCAGCGCGCGAGCGAGATAAGCCTTAGATGCGACCCATCAGCAAGAGAATGATCAATATCAGTAGAACCAGGCCGAGCCCGCCGCTTGGCCAGTATCCCCACCCCGAGCTGTATGGCCACGACGGTAGAGCGCCGACCAGCAGCAGGATCACAACAATGAGCAGAATGAGCGAAATGGACATTGCGTTTCTCCTTTTTTGAGCGCAAGGCATCGCTGCCCTTTACAGCGCTTGCATACCTCGTGCCAGCTTCGCGCAGCGGTGGAGGGCGGATCGGGGTGATGCCGAACTGCGTAACTCTTACCGATTTCGTGCAATTACGGCGCTGACCGGGGAGGGGTTCAATCGAGGGTGACCCGGGCCCCGCGATGAACGCCGGCAGGACACGAGTATTGCAGCCCACGCAGAGGTCGGCGAAAATCCCGTGCGATGGCCTATCTGCCACGGGCTCTGCTTTGCGTGCTCCTAGCCTCGGCCGCGTGGGTGACGCGCGCGGAAATCAAGGCCACCGCGAGCGATGGCTTTTTTATCGTGCACAGCGCGCGCATCGATGCCGGTCCGACGCGGATCTACGCGTTATTGCCTGCGATCGGACGCTGGTGGAGCAGCAGCCACACTTATTCGGGCGATGCGGCCAATCTCATGCTCGACGCGGAAGCGGGAGGATGTTTCTGCGAGCGCTGGAAGGATGGCGCCGTCGCTCACGGCCGCGTGATCCTGGCGCTGCGCGATCAGCTCCTGCGCATCGACACAGCGTTAGGACCGCTGCAGAGCAAGGCGGTCACGGGCGTGCTCAGCTTCCAGCTCGTCCCCGACGGCAAGGCCACCGTCCTGACGCTCGCGTATCGCGTCAACGGCGCAAGCGCTAGCGCACTCGACAAAGATGCGCCCGCAGTTGATCGCGTGCTGGGCGAGCAGTTCGCGCGCTTCGTGCGCCTGGTGGAAACCGGAAAGCCCGACGCGCCCGCGCCATGAAGTGGCGCGCCGGCACGTCAAGCCAGAGGCGCGACCTTCATCACCTCTTCGAGCGTGGAGAACCCGGCGGCGATCTTGCTCGCGCCGGAGACGCGCAGCGGTTTCATTCCTTCGCGGTAGGCCTGCTCGCGAATCTTCGCGTCCTCGGATTCGGCATGGATCAGCCGGCGCAGCGTCGGCGTCAGCGTCATGATTTCGTACAGCCCCATGCGGCCGTAATAGCCCGTCATCCGGCATTCCAGGCAACCCACGGCCATCTGGACCTGCGCGGGGAGGTCGGCGCGGAATGGCGCGGTCAGCATGCGCCAGGCCTCCTCGTCCGGCGCGTCGCCGAGCTTCTTGCAATGCGGGCAGAGCGTGCGCACGAGCCGCTGCGCCATCACGCCGAGCAGCGTCGAGGTGATCAAGTACGGTGGCACGCCGAGGTCGAGCAGCCGGGTGACGGCGCTCGGCGCATCGTTCGTGTGCAACGATGACAATACGAGGTGGCCGGTGAGGGCCGCCTGCACGGCCATGTCGGCGGTGTCGCGATCGCGGATCTCGCCGACCATGATGATGTCGGGGTCCTGTCGCAGCAGCGTGCGCACGCCGCTGGCGAAGTCGACGTTGAGCGTCGGCTGCACCTGCATCTGGTTGAACTCGGGTGCGATCATCTCGATCGGATCCTCGACCGAGCAGACGTTGACCTCGGGCGTTGCGAGTTGCTTCATCGTCGAGTACAGCGTCGTCGTCTTGCCGGAGCCCGTCGGGCCGGTGACGAGGATGATGCCGTTGGGCTCGCGGATCATTTTGTCCCAACGCGTGTAGTCTTCGGTAGTAAAGCCCAGCTCCTGAAAATCGCGAATCAGCACCTCGGGCGTGAAGATCCGCATCACGATCTTCTCGCCGAAAGCGGTCGGCATGGTCGAGATGCGCAGCTCGATCTCCTGGCCCTCCGGCGATACGGTCTTGATCCGCCCGTCCTGCGGCCGCCGCTTCTCGACGATTTCCATGCGCGCGAGCAGCTTGATGCGGCTCGTCATCGCGAGCAGCACCGGATTGGGGATCGCGTAGACCTGATGCAGCACGCCGTCGATGCGGAAACGCACGATCCCGGCGTCGCGACGCGGCTCGATGTGGATGTCGGACGCGCGTTGCTCGAACGCGTATTGCCACAGCCAGTCGACGATGTGTACTACGTGCTGATCGTTGGCATCGAGTAGACCGTGCCGGCCCAGCTCGACCAATTGCTCGAAGTTGCGCACCAGCGACACTTCGCCGCGAGTCGTCTCCGACGCCTTCTTGATCGACCGCGCGAGGGTGAAGAACTCGCCCAGGTAGCGCTTGATGTCCAGGGGATTGGCAAAGACGAGCTTGATCTTGAGGTGCAGGATCTTCTCGAGCTCTTCCGCCCAGGCGCGTACGAAAGGCTCGCTCGTTGCGACCGTCAGCTCGCCGTTGCCGACCGAGACGGGCAGAATGCGATAGCGCTCGGCATAGGCGTTGGACATCGTGCTGGTGACCGCGACCAGATCTATTTTCAGCGGATCGATATGGTGGTAGGGAACCCCGAGCTTGCCGGCCAGCCATTCGACCAGCCACTCCAGCGTCATCAGCGGGCGCGGCGGCAACAGCGACCGCCATTTCTGATCGGCGATCATCTCCAGCGGGTGCTCGAAGCGATGTGTGCGCGAGCGCGCAAGCCGGTCGGCATCGGCCGCGGTAACCAGGCCTTCGGCGACCATCAGCTTCAGGATGTCTTCCAGTCGGAGGCGACGGTCCTGAGTGCGTGCGGTGCGCGTGGTGGCGGCGTCCGCCGGTGCGGCCGGCGTCGCCGGCGGAGCGTTGATCGGATTGAGCGAGGCCATCGCGCTACTATAACCCCAAGCGGCGCGTGGCGACAGCGGCCGGATACGTCGTAGCCCGGGATGAACAACGTGAATCCCGGGACGGCGTCCCCGGGCATCGCTGCGCTCAGCCCGGGCTACAATGAACGAATGGCTGCATCGCTTCTCGCTGTCCACGCCGACATCACCAAACTCGACGTCGATGCCATCGTCAACGCGGCGAACAACTCGCTGCTCGGCGGCGGCGGCGTCGACGGCGCGATCCATCGCGCCGCAGGTCCCGAGCTTCTCGCCGAATGCCGAACGCTAGGCGGCTGCGCAACGGGCGAGGCGAAGATCACGCGCGGGTATCGTTTGCCCGCGCGGCACGTGATCCACACCGTTGGGCCGGTGTGGCACGGCGGCCGCAGCGGGGAACCCGAATTGCTCGCCTCCTGCTATCGGCGCTCGCTCGAGCTTGCGCTTGCCCATCGCCTCGAGTCGATCGCGTTTCCCGCGATCAGCTGCGGCGCCTACGGTTATCCCCTGGAAAAGGCGATTCCGATTGCCATCGGCACGGTACGCGCTTTTGAGCGACTCGATGCGCTGGATCGGGTGCTGTTCGCGTGCGCGCAGCACGACGTGTTGGCTGCGTACGAGCGCGTGCTCGCCGAAACATCGTAGGTGCGAATTCATTCGCACGCGCCGCTGGACGCTGCGCCGCGGCCGAATGAATTCGGCCCTACAGCGGCGCCGGCGCTTAACCCGCGTCGAGACTCTCGGTTTCGCGCGGCGCGGGCAAGGGCACCTGGAAGACTTCGCGCAGGTACGCGACGTAGGACGGATCGTAGTCCATCGACTTCGATGGCTCGTCGCTGATCTTCGCCACCGGCTGGCCGTTGCAGCGCGTCATCTTGATGACAATCTGCAACGGGTCGTAGCCGAGATCGTTGGTGAGGTTCGTGCCGATCCCGAACGCGGTCTGGCTGCGGCCCTTGTAGTAGTCGAACAGGCGGATCGCCAGCGGAACGTTGAGGGAATCGGAGAACACCATCACCTTGGTGCGCGGATCGATGCGCATCTTCTGATAGTGCGCGATCAACTTCTCGCCCCACTCGAACGGGTCGCCCGAGTCGTGGCGCACGCCGTCGAACAACTTGCAGAAGAAGAGGTCGAAGTCGCGCAGGAACGCGTCCATGCCGCAGACGTCGGAGAGCGCGATGCCCAGGTCGCCGCGGTACTCGCGCGCCCAGGTGTTGAAGGCGAACACTTGCGAGTCGCGCAAGCGCGGGCCGACCGCCTGGCACGCCTGCAGGTATTCATGCGCCATCGTTCCCAGCGGCGTCAACCCGTGCTCGAGCGCAAAGTAGACGTTGCTGGTTCCGACGAACTTCGGCCCGATGCCTTCCTTGAGCGTGAGCAGCACCTCCTCCTGCCACCGACCCGAAAATCGCCGCCGCGTGCCGTAATCGGCGATGCGAAACGCCGGGTCCGCCACGGCGTTGATCTGCTCGATCTTGGCGGCGAGCCGCCGGCGACCCTCGTCGAAATCCGGCGATGGCTGCGTGTTTCGGAAATAGAGCTCGCTGACGATCGAGAGCACCGGAACCTCGAACAGAATCGTGTGCAGCCAAGGGCCCTTGATCCAGATGTCGATCTCGCCCGGCGCGGCGGGCGACGGCCTGACCGTGATGAAGCGCTCGTCGAGCTTGAAGAGTCCGAGCAAATCGACGAAGTCGCTTTTCAGGAAGCGCCATGAGCGTAGGTAATCCAGCTCTCGCCGACTGAACCGCAGCGCGCACAGCGCAGTGATCTCGCGCTCGATCTGGCCGATGTATGGCGTCAGGTCGATGCCGGAGTTGCGGCACTTAAAGCGGTACTCGACCTCTGCGGCGGGAAAATGATGCAGCACGACCTGCATCATGGTGAACTTGTAGAGATCGGTATCGAGCAGGGACTCGATGATCATGCGGAAGGCGGCACGGGCCAGCGATCGGTCGGAGTTGCCATGTTACGCGAGAGGTCCCACACGCGGCCAGCCGTCTAGGGGACCTAATCGCGAGCGCGCGGCAAGGCGTCGGGGACGACCTGGATCCTGCGCGCGAGCAAAACGCACAACAGCGTACTACCGGCGGCCAGCCAGCCCACGGCACCGAAGTGGAGCAGCGCGCCATCCGGACCGCGGCTGACGATCAGGCCGGCGGAAAGCGAAGCCAGCGCCGAGCCGATCATCTGCACCGAAGCGTTGAAGCTCATGAAGCTGCCGCGCAGGCGCGGCTCGGCGCTGCTCGAGACGATTGCCATCGCCGGCCCGAAGCGGCCGATCACGAGCACGAAGAACAGCACCGACCACGCCACCGCTGCGGCGAGCGGCAGGCGCGGCAGATGGGTGATGATGAGAATGGGCGCAACCGACGCCAGCGGAACGATAGTGAACAGGCGGTGCTTGCCGTAACGATCGGCGAGGAAGCCGATGACCTGCGCGGTAACTAGCGTCGCGAGCCCGCCGCAGAAATACAGCAACGGTAGCTCGTTTTCGGCCACCCCGACGTTGGCGACCATCGTCGGCGCGATAAAGGGGATGACCGAAAAGCCGGCGAACATCAGAGCGATCATGAACGCGAAGGCGCGCAAGTGATTGCGCTCGCCGAAGATGGCCCAGAGTTGTCCCAGCGGCCCGCGACGCCGGGCGCCGGCGAGATGCGCCGAGAGCGGCGGCATGAGCCGCGCGGCGCCCAGCGCCACAAGCAGCGAAAAACACGCCAGGATGAGAAACGGCGTACGCCAGCCCCAGCGCGCGGCAAGCCATAGCGCCAGCGGCACGCCAGCCACCGCGGCCAGCGAAAAAGAAGTGGCGACCAGAGCGGTCGCCCGCGCTCGCCGCCCGTACGGGACGAGATCGGCGATGATCGTGAATACGAGCCCGCTCATTACGCCGCCGAACAGGCCCGCGCCCACGCGCGTCGCCACCAGCAACCCATACGTCGGCGCGAGCCCGCAAAGCGCGGTGGCAACGATGAAACCGGCGTAGAGCGCGAGCAGCGCATGCTTGCGATCGAAGCGATCGATCCAGAATGCGGCGACGAAGCCGGAGGCTGCTGCGGCGAACGTATACGATGAGATTAGCAAACCGAATTCGCGCGGGCCTACCTCGAATAGCCGCATGAATTGCGGCCCCAGGGGCATGATGACCATGAAATCGACGATGTGGGTGAACTGCACGGTGGCGAGCGTTAGCAGCAGCAATAGCTCGTGCGGTGCGCGGGCGGAGTGCGAAAGCGGCGCAGGCATCGGAAACGCAAATGGCGGCCGCTGCAGGCGGCGAGATTAACTGACCTCGAGCCAGTTACGAGTGTAGCATAGGCAGCGCAGCGCTCTCGGCAGTTCGCGGTGGCAGCGCAAGACGGCGACCGTTATGATCGCGCCTCAGCGTCTGGAGATTCACCATGCTCGTCAACTGCGTCGCCTATACCGAGGGCCGCAAGCTCGCCGACATTCCCAAGGAGGACATCAGCGAGTACCTCAAGCGGCCCAATTGCTTCGTGTGGGTGGGGCTCAAGGATCCGGAGCCTTCGGAGATCGAAGAAATGCGCCCGGAGTTCGGATTGCACGAGCTCGCCGTCGAGGACGCGCGCCATGGCCACCAGCGGCCGAAGATCGAGGAATACGGCGATTCGCTCTTCGTGGTGGTGCAGACGATCGAGTTCAAAGCTGACGACCTTAACGTCGGCGAGGTCGACATCTTCGTCGGTCCCAACTACATCCTTTCGATTCGCAGGAACACCGAGAAAGGATTCCAGGAAGTCCGCGCCCGCTGCGAGCGCGAGCCGCACCTGCTCAAGAACGGCTCGGGGTACGTCCTCTACGCACTGATGGACGCCGTCGTCGATCGTTATTTTCCGGTGCTCGACGCGCTCGAGTCCGAGTTGGAGCGGATCGAGGAACAGATTCTCGTCAGGAACGCCGCCCGTTCGAACATCGAGGGTCTCTATGGCCTGAAACAAAAGTTGATGACGCTCAAGCACGCGGTCGACCCGTTGATGGAAGCGGTCGGCAACCTCTACGGCGGGCGCGTGCCGCAGGTCTGCGCCGGCATGCGCGAGTATTTCCGCGACGTGTTCGATCACCTGCAGCGTCTGCACGCCTCGATCGAGGGCATCCGCGACATGCAGGCCACGGCGATCCAGGTCAATCTGGGCATGATCAACCTGAACGAGACCGAGGTCACCAAGAAGCTTGCCGGCTGGGCGGCGATTATTGCCGTCCCAACGATGATCGCCGGGATCTACGGCATGAACTTCAAGAACATGCCGGAGCTGGATTGGTTTTGGGGCTATCCACTGGCGATGGCCACTATGGTCGGCCTCGACCTCGCCCTCTACGTCTGGTTCAGGAAGATCCGCTGGCTCTAAGGACCCTGGAGAACCTAATGCAGGTGCGGTTTGTCCTCGGTCGATACCGGCGTCACCGGGATTACCCGCTTGCCGGGCACAGAGGTACGCCAATCCGGCTGCAGCGTGACATGATCGATGCCGAAGCGCTCCGCGAGCAGGCGCTGTGCAGCCGCGAGCGTTTGCGGCCACTCGGACGGCTCGCGGATCAGCACATGCGCGGACAGGGCGGCGCGATCGCTGGTCATGTGCCAGACATGCAGATCGTGAATCGCAGCGATGCCGGGCACGCGCGCCAGAGCGCGGCCGATCTCCTCGTACGACAGATGCGCCGGCACGCCTTCCATCAGCACGCCCGTCGATTGCGCGAGCAGCCGCCACGTCGAGCGCAGGATCAGGAGCGACACCGCAAGTGACAGGATCGGATCGATCGGCATCCATCCGGTGAATACGATTACCGCGCCGGCGACGATCGCCGCAACCGAGCCCAGCAGATCGGAGAGAACGTGCAGGAGGGCGCTCCGCGCATTGAGGGAGGCGCCGGCACGCGAGAGCATCCAAGCCGATATCAGGTTCACGATCAAACCGACGAAGGCGATGGCCAGCACCGCGCCGCCGGCCACAGGTTGCGGCGCGAGGAGGCGGCGCACCGCTTCGATCGCGATGAAAACGACCAAAGCGAGCAGCGCCAGCGCGTTGATGAATGCCGCCAGGACCTCCGCGCGCGCGTAGCCGTAGGAGGCCCGGCGCGACGGCGGACGGCGCGCGATCCATTGCGCGAGCAGCGCCAGCCCGAGCGCCGCCGTATCGGTAAACATGTGCCCCGCGTCGGAGAGCAGCGCCAATGAACCGGCCAGCCAGGCGCCCGCGACCTCGATCAGCGCGAAAGCGCCGGTGAGAATCAGCGCGCGGGTCAGTGCCTGCCGAGCCGACGCATCCGACCCCGAGGGCGCATGCGAATGCGTGTGCGCGACGACATCGACCTCGCGTTCGCGTCGGGCCTGGGGCGCGGCGCCGGCGCGTGAATGCCGGTGTTGAGCGGTCATCTGGGATTGGGGCGATGAAACAACCGCAATTCTGCGCCAAATTGTCCCGCTCGCAAAAGGCGGAGTCATCCAGAAGGCATCCCGGCAATCGTCGCTTGGCGGGCGCCGCCGCGGCTTCGGTAGAATAGCGGTATGGACAATGATGCCGCGACCACGCTTGTCGAGCGCATCGATGCGCTGCTGCCACAAACGCAATGCCGGCGCTGCGGCTACGACGGCTGCCGCCCCTACGCCCACGCGATCGCGCAAGGCAGCGCCGGGATCAACCAATGCCCTCCAGGCGGCGACGACACGGTAGCGGCGCTCTCGAAGCTACTCGGTGTGCCGCTGCTGCCGCTCGATGCGCGCCATGGCGAATCCGGGCCGCTTCTCAATGCACGCATCGACGAGACCGCGTGCATCGGGTGTACCTTGTGCATCGCCGCGTGTCCTGTCGACGCGATCGTCGGCGCCGCAAAGCTCATGCATACCGTGCTTGCCGACCGCTGTACGGGCTGTGAGCTCTGCGTGCCGCCCTGCCCGGTCGACTGCATCGCGCTCCTGCCGCTGGCGCGTCGGTGGACGCGCTCCGACGCCGACCGCGCACGCGATCATTTCGCCGCGCAGGTCGCGAGGCACGAGCGCAAAGCGGCGATCACTCGCAGCGAAGCCCCTGCGCAGGCGTCGGCTTCGCGCGACGAAGTGGCTGCTGCGCGGCGGCGCGCGGCGATCGACGCGGCGCTCGCCCGGGCGCGCGCGCGGCGCGCGGCGAGGGCCGCGCCGCACTCCTAGGTTGCGCTCGGATGCGCAGGCATGCCGCGCTGCTGGCGATGACGACCGGTCTCGCGATGGCCGCGCCCACTGACGTTCCGCTCGACACCGCATGGCTCGATCGCGCCTGGGACTTCGATCGGCCCGCCGAGTCGGAAGCGCGTCTCCGCGCCAAGCTCGCGGCGTTGCCGCAAGGATCGGCGGCCAGTCTCGAAGCGTCGACGCAGCTTGCGCGGGCGCAAGGACTGCAGCACGAGTTCGACGCGGCGCACGCAACCCTCGATGCGGTCGAGCGGGCGCTCCCCGGCCAGCCGGAGCGCGTCGCGGTTCGCTACCTGCTCGAGCGCGGCCGCATTTTCAATTCGTCGCGGCAGCCGGACAAGGCTGTCCCGCTGTTTCAGGACGCGCTCGACCGCGCGCGCGCCGCCGGAGAAGACTTCCTCGCGATCGATGCCGCGCACATGCTGGGCATCGCCGCTCCTGCCGAAACGCGGCTCAAGTGGAATCTCGAGGCCGTCGCGATGACCGAAAGGACGAGCGATGAGCGCGCCCGGCGCTGGCTCGCATCGCTGTACAACAACATCGGGTGGACGTATCACGAGCGCGGAGAATACGCGAGCGCGCTCGCATACTTCGAGAAGGCCCTGCCCGCGTGGGAAGCGCGCGGCGATCCGCGCGGCGTGCGCATTGCGCGGTGGACCGTCGCGCGCGCGTATCGGTCGCTCGGCCGCAACGACGATGCGCTCGCGATCCAGCGGCAACTGGCGGTCGAGGGCGCAGCGGCGAACGCGCCCGACGGCTACGTTTACGAGGAGCTGGGCGAGCTGTTGCTGGCCAAAGGCGAGCGGGCGGCCGCGCAGATGAACTTCGCGCGCGCGTTCGAGCTGCTCGGCGGCGATGCTTCTCTCCGGGCCAATGAGCCGGAACGGCTCGCGCGCCTGCGCCGGTTGGGCGGGCTCGAGTGAACCCGGCCAAGCGGCTCGAGATCTTTCGCCGGCTGCGCGCGCAGAATCCGCATCCGCGCAGCGAGCTAAAGTATCGATCGCCGTTCGAGCTCCTGATTGCCGTCGTGCTCTCCGCGCAGGCGACTGACCGCAGCGTGAACCTCGCGACCGCGAAGCTCTTTCCGATCGCCCATACGCCGCAGGCCATGCTCAAGCTGGGTGAAGCCGGCTTGATCCCGTACATCCAGACGATCGGCTTGTTCCGCACCAAGGCCAAGAACATCCTGTCGCTGTGCCGGCAGCTCATCGACGAGCATGGAGGCGAAGTGCCCGCCGATCATGCGGCGCTGGTCAAGCTGCCGGGCGTCGGACGCAAGACGGCCAACGTCGTGCTCAACGTGGCGTTCGGCCAACCGACGATCGCGGTCGACACGCATATTTTTCGCGTCGCCAACCGCACCGGACTCGCACCGGGAAAGACGCCCGAGGAGGTCGAGCGCAAGCTCGTGAAGTTCACGCCCACGGAATTCGTTCATGATGCGCATCACTGGCTGATCCTGCACGGCCGTTACGTCTGCCAGGCAAAGAAGCCCCGCTGCCCCGAATGTGTGATCGTCGATTTGTGCGAATACCGCAGGAAGACACGGGCGTGACGCGATCCCCATAGTGGGACAAACGACAAGGGCGCCCGCATGCGGCCCTCCTTGGCGTTCACGCGCTCGTCAATGCTTGACGACGAGGACCGGCGGTTGCGCCGCGTAATAGGCGGCGAGATTGGCGATGTCCTGCGAAGACAGCGTCCCGGCGAAGCCCGCCATGATCGCATTCTTGCGCGCACCCGACTTGTAGTCGCGCAGTGCCTTGGCGAGATAATCCGGCAGCTGGCCGCCGAGCTTGGGATAGTCCGCTGTCGGGCTGTTGCCATCGAGCCCGTGACATGCCTGGCAGACCTCCTTGGCCTTGGCCTCTCCCGCCTTCATGTCGGCGGCCCCAGCCGCTGTGGCGGCGCCGAAGAGCGCGGCGACGAGCACGTGTCGAAGCGGCCCGGTCATCGTCGTCTCACTTGCGCGCGGTCTTGGGCTCGGCGCCGCCGTAATATGCGGCCAGATCGGCCATGTCCTGCTCCGAGAGCGAAGCGGCGATCGCACGCATCGAGGGATGGTTGCGCTCGCCGCTCTTGTACGCCTGCAGCGCCTTGACGATGTACGCCGGGTGCTGGCCGCCGATTTTGGGCACGCTGTAGACTTCCGGATACGCGGTGCGCCAGCCTGGAATGCTATGACAGCCTGCGCACATCTGCGTCTTGCGCTGACCCGCGACCGGGTCGCCGGATGGCGCGGCCTGGCACCAGACGAACGAGGGCAGCGCGAGGAACGCGAGGGCGGCAAGGGGTGGCACAAGCGTCATCGGCTAGGAACAGCGGGTCGTGGATGAACGCGGTGTTCTTGCTGTCGTCTGTTGAGATGGTGAGCGCCGGGCCCGCGCATTCCGCGCAGGCCAAAGCCGGTCAACGTTCGAGCAGCTGCAATTTGGCCTTGACCGTCTTCCATTCATCGGCATCGGCTGGCGCTGGCTTGCGCTCGATGATCGGTTTCCACAGCTTGGAAAGCTCCGCGTTCAAGGTCTTGAACTGCTGCTGGTCGGACGGAACATCGTCCTCTGCGTAGATCGCCTCGACCGGACACTCGGCGACGCACAGCGTGCAGTCGATGCATTCGTCCGGATCGATGACCAGGAAATTGGGCCCTTCGCGGAAACAGTCGACCGGGCAGACATCGACGCAATCGGTGTACTTGCAGCGGATGCAGCTTTCGGTCACAACGTAGGTCATCAGCCTTCGACTCCGGGGCCCAGCGCAAGCATTGATTCTATCAAATTCAATCCCAAGCTACGCCCTAGCATGGGCGGTGCAGGCCGCTCGCTGCGGGTCGCGCCGCGGCCTCCTCGAACCGTCCGTTGCGAATGATCTGTTGCGCGTCGGCCGCAAGCGTCGACTCGCCACGCGCGATCCCCACGCTGCGCGTGGGGCCCCTCGCCACGGGCTCGCGCCGCGGCTTGCGCGCCCTAGGCCTTTCGGCTAACGTAGACCTCACGCCGGTGTCCGGGCGCCATCGATCTGGCCTCCCCGCCGGCCTGAAGAGGAACGCATGAGCGAACACATCAAGCATGTCACCGACGCCAGTTTCGATACCGACGTCCTCAAGGCCGGCACACCAGTGCTCGTCGATTATTGGGCGGAATGGTGCGGACCGTGCAAGATGATCGCCCCGATCCTCGATGAAGTCGCCAAGGATTATGCGGGGCGCGTGACCGTGGCCAAGCTCGATGTGGATGCCAACCCGGGCACGCCGGCCAAATACGGCATACGTGGCATCCCGACCCTGATCCTGTTCAAGGGCGGCCAGGTCGCGGCGCAGAAAGTCGGTGCGCTATCCAAGTCGCAGCTCACCGCCTTCCTCGACAGCCAGCTCTGATCCCGTATTTCCCACCCTATTTGACAGCCTCTATCGAACCCGTTACGCTCTTCCAGCATTGAGACGCGCCCCGCGGGCGCGAAACAACACGGGCCAACCGAAGTTGGACCGCCGCGGGTCGCCATCACCGGCGCTGCTCTGTCTCCAGCGCCAAACCCCTGATTGATTCCAGCGGCCGCCTTTTTCGCGCCGCGCCCGTTCACTCCGTTACCCGCACACCTATATGCACCTGTCCGACCTCAAGTCCAAACCTGTCACCGAGTTGGTGGAGATCGCCAACACCAACGAGATCGACGGGGCGAACCGTATGCGCAAGCATGACCTCATCTTTGCGCTGCTGAAAAACCAGGCGAAGAAGGGGGAGAGCATCTACGGCGATGGCACGCTCGAGGTTCTGCCCGACGGCTTCGGCTTCCTGCGCTCGCCCGACACCAGCTACCTCGCCGGGACCGACGACATCTACATCTCGCCCTCGCAGATTCGCCGCTTCAATCTGCATACCGGCGACACGATCGAAGGCGAGATTCGCACTCCCAAGGATGGCGAGCGCTACTTTGCGCTAGTCAAGGTCGACAAGGTCAATAGCGAGCCCCCCGAGAACGCCAAAAGCAAGATCCTGTTCGAGAACCTTACGCCGCTCTTTCCCGACGAAACGCTGGTCCTCGAACGTGAGATCAAGGCTGAAGAGAACATCACAGGGCGCATCATCGACATCGTCGCGCCGATCGGCAAGGGTCAGCGGGGGCTCCTCGTCTCCTCCCCGAAATCCGGCAAGACGGTGATGCTGCAGCATATCGCGCATTCAATCGCGGCCAACTATCCCGATGTCGTGCTGATCGTGCTCCTGATCGACGAACGCCCGGAGGAAGTGACCGAGATGACGCGCACGGTGCGCGGCGAGGTCGTCGCGAGCACGTTCGACGAACCGGCGACACGTCACGTGCAGGTCGCCGAAATGGTGATCGAGAAGGCGAAGCGCCTGGTCGAGCACAAGAAGGACGTCGTCATCCTGCTCGACTCGATCACGCGGCTCGCCCGCGCATACAACACGGTCGTGCCCGCGTCAGGCAAGGTGCTGACCGGCGGCGTCGATGCCAATGCGCTGCAAAAACCGAAGCGCTTTTTCGGCGCGGCGCGCAACATCGAGGAAGGCGGCTCGCTCACGATCATCGCGACCGCGCTGATCGACACGGGCTCGCGCATGGACGACGTGATCTATGAGGAATTCAAAGGCACGGGCAACATGGAGATCCATCTCGACCGCCGCATGGCCGAGAAGCGCACCTATCCCGCGATCAACGTCAATCGCTCCGGTACGCGCAAGGAGGAGCTGTTGCTCAAGCAGGACGTGCTGCAGAAAGTATGGGTATTGCGCAAGCTTCTTTATCCGATGGATGATCTAGAGGCAACGGAATTCCTGGTCGACAAGGTCAAGCAAACCAAGAACAACGCCGAATTCTTCGACTCCATGCGCAGAGGCTGACGTCAGCGACCTCAGCGCTTCGCCCCGATTGCAGAGCTCAATTCCGCTCTCCGCTTCCGGCAATTAGAACCTGCAACCGCGCAAATCCTTGAACCGCGCAGCCCCCGCCTTCATCTAAGTATCACGGTGTTGCAATGCAGCGCAAACCCGCGCATAATTCCCCAATTCGATTGGGGTGATTGTCAATTAAGTCATTGAAAAGATTATATAATCTTACAGCAGCTAAGAAGCAGGCCAGGGGCCTCGAATGGCCCATCACAGGTGCTCGATGAAAACCGGTATCCATCCGCAATACAGTGAAATTCAGGTCACGTGTAGCTGCGGCAACACATTTACCACGCGCTCGACGGTCAACAAGCCACTGCACGTCGAAGTCTGCTCGGCATGTCACCCGTTCTATACGGGCAAGCAAAAAATCGTCGATACCGCAGGTCGCGTCGAGAAGTTCCGCCAACGTTACGCGAGCAAGAAAGCGGCGGCGTGACGGTTCAGGTTTCCGGATCAGCGCAAAAGGCAGCTTAGGCTGCCTTTTTGCATTTTAGCGGCCCTGTCAGAGGCCCTTTTCCCGCGGCTGCAGACCCGCCTCGCACGAATTGTGTAAACATTGGTCAGCTTTCGCAGCGCGGGCTGGCGCCGGGCGGAGCCCCCCAGAGAGAAAGATAAGGGAAATGCCGCTGCAGGTGCCGAATCGGGATGTCCCCGCATGAGCAGCCAATGCCGCTGTCCGATCCTCTGAATCGAACCGACGACGCGTCGGAACTGTCGCCGTCCGGACCGTATCGGGCCGTCAAGCAATTGGGCCTGGTATTGCTATGCAGCGCCTGGATTCTGCTCGGCCTGTTCGGCCACGATCCCTGGAAACCCGACGATGCAACGGCGTTCGGCACCGTATACGACATGCTCAAGCACGGCGATTGGGTCGTGCCGCACGTCGCGAGCGCACCCGTTCCGGAGCGCCCGCCCCTCTTTTACGTCCTCGCCGCCGCCTCCGCGGAAGCGTTCCGCGCTGTGCTGCCGCTGCACGACGGTGCCCGCATCGCGCTTGGCTTAAGCCTCGGCGCAACGCTCTGGCTGCTGGCGTTGGCGGCGCGCGAGCTCTACGGTCGTGCCTTCCGCTGGCTCCCGGTGTTACTGTTTATCGGCTGCATCGGGCTCTGGGATCGCGGACATCAGCTCTCGGCAGAGATCGGCGCGCTGCTCGTCGACGCGCTCGCCCTGTATGCCCTCGCGCTGGTACTGCGCCGCCCTCTCGCGGGCGGTGCGCTGCTCGGACTCGCGGTCGGCGCGGCGTTTCTTTGTCGCGGCCCTTTCGGGGCGGCGGTAATAGCGCTTACAGCATGCGTCCTGCCGTTCTTCACGCCGTGGCGAAGCCAGCGTTACGCGCGGGGGATCGCGATGGCCATCGCGATCGCCGCTCCGCTGCTCGTCGTCTGGCCGCTCGCCCTCTACCTGCGCTCGCCCGGCCTGTTCGCCCAGTGGCTCGATGCGCAGAGTCTCGCGCGATTTTTCGGACTCACGGCGAATTCGCCGCCGGTCGAACCGCTCTACTACCTCAAGAACCTGCCGTGGTTCGCGTGGCCGGCATTACCGCTGGCGCTATGGACGCTGTGGGTGCGAGGTCGCGGATACAACGGCAGCCTGTCCTCGCCCGGCGTTGAGCTGCCGCTAACCATGCTTTGCATTCTGTTGATCGTGCTTTCCGCGGCCGCGGAACCGCGTGCAAGCCTTGCCCTGCCGATGCTGCTCCCCCTCGCGTTACTCGGTGCCGCCGAAGTCGACAGCTTGAAGCGCGGTTACTCGGGCGCACTGGACTGGTTCGGCATTCTCACGTTCGGGCTGATCGGCGCCCTGTTGTGGGGACTCTGGCTCGAATCGCTGCTGCGCGGGTTGCCGGACGCCGTAGCGCGGGTGTTCCGCGATACCCAACCGGGCTTCCAGCCGCCCTGGCAGCTGCTGCCGGTGATCGCGTCGATTTTACTGACGTTGTTGTGGCTGGTCTTGGTGCGCCCGGCACGCCGTTCCAATCGTCGCGCGGTGCTCAACTGGGCGGCCGGGATGACACTGGTCTGGGGTCTGTTTGCCACGATCTGGATGCCTTATGTCGATTCCCGGCGGAGCTATCGTCCGGTCGCGGAATCGCTCGCCCTGCACGTGCCTGCGGGCAGTTGCGTCGCAGGTCGCAATCTGGGCGAGCCGCAGCGCGCCTTGCTGGAGTATTTCGCAAACATCGTCACTGTGCGCGACGATCTGCCGCAGGCGAATCGCTGTGATGCGCTGCTGCTTCAGGTCGGGGGCAATGATTCAGCCGCGCCGCCCGATTCCGCTTGGGATAAAGTGTGGGAGGGTCGTCGTCGCGGCGACGACACTGAGCGATATGTTCTTTTTCGCCGGCCGCTCATGGTGCGCCCTTCATCGTGAAATTCATCGACGAAGCCGTCATCGAGGTGATCGCGGGCAACGGCGGCAACGGCGCCGTTTCGTTCCGCCGCGAAAAGTACGTGCCGCGGGGAGGGCCAGACGGCGGCGACGGCGGGCGCGGCGGCAGCATCTACGCGGTCGCCGATCGCAATATCAATACGCTCATCGATTACCGTTATGCACGTATCCACCGCGCCAAACACGGCGAGAACGGACGTGGCGCCGACCAATACGGACGCGGCGCGGCAGATATCGTGCTGCGCATGCCGGTCGGCACCGTGATCGCCGATGCCGAAACCGACGAGCTCGTGGCCGATCTCGCGGAGCATAGGGCGCGTGCGCTGCTCGTCAAAGGCGGCCAGGGGGGGCTAGGCAATCTGCATTTCAAGTCGAGCACCAACCGGGCGCCGCGGCAATCCACACCCGGCGAAGCCGGCGAGCAGCGCCGGCTCAAAATGGAGCTCAAGGTTCTCGCTGACGTGGGTCTCCTCGGCATGCCCAATGCCGGCAAGTCAACGCTGATCCGCGCGATCTCCGCCGCGCGGCCGCGCGTTGCGGATTATCCGTTCACCACCCTTGCTCCGCATCTCGGCGTCGTGCGGATCGACGAGAACCGCAGCTTTGTCGTCGCCGATATTCCCGGCTTGATCGAAGGCGCGGCGGACGGCGCCGGGCTGGGCCATCGCTTCCTGCGCCATCTGCAGCGCACACGGCTGTTGCTGCACGTCGTCGATCTGGCGCCGCAGGATGGCGCAACCGATCCGGTCGCCGACGCGCGCTCCATCGCCAAGGAACTCAAACGCTACGACGAGGCACTCCACGCGAAGCCGCGCTGGCTGGTGCTGAACAAGCTCGACCTCATCCCCACCGACGAACGCCAGGCGCGGGTTGCCGCGTTCGTCAAGGCGCTTCGGTGGAAGGAACCTGCGTTCGGCGTCTCTGCGATCAGCGGCGAGGGTTGCCAGGCGCTCGTATACGCCGTGCAGGCATGGCTCGACGCACATCCGGCGCAAAGCGCGGTCGAGGCAACGTCATGAATGCCGCGCCTACCGGCTCGAGCGTCGCTCGCGCCAAGCGACTGGTCGTCAAGGTCGGCTCGAGTCTCGTGACCGCCGACGGGCGCGGCATCGATCACGCCGCGGTTGCCCGGTGGGCCGAAGAAATCGCCGCGCTCAAAGCGGCGGGCAAGGAAATCGTGCTCGTCTCCTCGGGCGCGATTGCCGAGGGCATGCAGCGGCTCGGTTGGGCGCGGAGGCCGGGCGCCATCCACGCGCTGCAGGCCGCGGCCGCGGTCGGCCAAATGGGACTGGTGCAGGCCTACGAAACCGCGTTCTCGCATTTCGGGTTGCACACCGCGCAGATCCTGCTCACGCACGACGACCTCTCCGACCGGAGGCGATATCTCAACGCGCGCTCCACGCTCGTTACGCTGCTTGCTCTCGGGGTCATCCCGGTCATCAACGAGAACGACACCGTGACGACCGATGAAATACGCTTCGGCGACAACGACACGCTGGGCGCGCTCGTCACAAACCTCATCGAGGCCGATGTCCTGGTGCTGCTGACCGATCAGGAGGGCCTTTATAGCGCAGATCCGCGCAAGAATCCCGCGGCGACGCTGCTGCGCCAGGCGCACGCGGGCGACCCGGCCCTCGAAGCGATGGCAAGCGGCGCAGGAACCGCGCTCGGCCGGGGTGGCATGCTGACCAAGGTGCTCGCCGCCAAGCGCGCGGCGCGGAGCGGAGCGTCGACAGTGATCGCCAGCGGGCACCTGGACAAGGTGCTCTCGCGGTTGGCCGCCGGCGAGGCGATCGGAACCGAGCTTGTCGCCGAAACGATGACCCTCGCCGCACGCAAGCAGTGGCTGGCCGATCACTTGAGACTCGCCGGCCGGCTCACGCTCGACGCCGGCGCGGTACGCGCGCTCGCGCGTGAAGGCAAGAGCCTGTTGCCGATCGGCGTCGTCACATGCGAAGGTCAGTTCGAGCGCGGCGAAGTGGTTGGCTGCTGCGACCCCGATGGGCGGGAGATCGCGCGCGGGCTCGTCAATTACAATGCCGCAGAGACGCAACGCATCCTGCGCAGACCCTCGTCGGAAATCGAAGCAATTCTGGGCTACGTCGACGAACCGGAGCTGATTCACAGAGACAATTTGGTCCTGCTCGGATAGTTGTAGCCTGGGTTGAGCGCGCAGCGCGAAGCCCAGGGCGGCGTCTTCATTCGTTGACCCGGGCATCGCTTCGCTCAGCCCGGGCTACACGGCTGCGCAGCACTGCATGCGGCGCCGGCGGTTAGACAGCTCCGGCGCACTCCCCTAAACTCGGCGCAGCGAAGCGAAACGCCGGCCAAGAAAAAGGTCCGAGAACGCGCTTCCGCGAGCCCCCGACACCGACGAAAAGGAGCTAGCCGTGAATCTGGTCGAACGCGTCAAGAACATCCTGCTGCAGCCCAAGGGCGAGTGGCCGAAGATCGCCGAGGAGGCCGCGACGCCCCAGTCGCTGTATCTGGGCTACGTGGCGATTCTGGCGGCGATCGCTCCGCTGGCCATGCTGATTCGCAGCGGCGGCATGGCGATTGCGGGTGCCGCGGTGCAATATGTGATCGCGCTCATCGTCACGTTTGTGCTGGCGCTGATTGTCGATGCGCTGGCGGTAACTTTCGGCGGCGAGAAGAATTTCGTGCAGTCCCTTAAGCTGACGGCGTATTCGTACACGGCCGCATGGCTCGCCGGCATCTTCCTTATCGTGCCGGTGCTGGGCGGGATCGTCGGCCTGCTCGCCGTGATCTACGCCTGGTACACGTTCTATCTCGGCGTGCCGGTATTAAAGAAGTGCCCGCAGGACAAGGCTCTCGGCTATGCGATCGTCGTCGTGATCTGCGGGATCCTGCTGGGCGTGTTGCTCGCCGGTTTCATCGTCTCGATGATCATCGGCGGCGGCATGATGGGCATGAGCGCCACGGAGATGTTCCGCTGACGGCGGAGCCGTGGGCTCGCGCCTCGGCCTCCTTGCACCGATTACATCTAGCGCAAGTTAAACGCGTCGGCCTCAAGCGTCGATTCGCCTCGCGCGATCCCCGCTTCGCTACGCTTGCGGGGGCCCTCGCTGCGGGCTCACGCCGCTACATGTCGCCCGGCGGGTTGCTGTACGGCGAAGGTATGACCGCGTGTGTCCAGCCGTACAGGCGCTCGCGCCGGGTCTGCGGCCGATGGTGCAGGAAGCGCTCGAGCTCGGTTAACGCGCGGCGATACACGTCGCGCTTGAAGTCGATGACGGCCTCGAGCGGGATCCAATAGTCATGCCAGCGCCACGCGTCGAACTCGGGATGGTTGGTCGCGCGCAGGGTGACGTCGCTGTCGCGGCCGACGAGGCGCAGCAGGTACCAGATTTGCTTCTGGCCGCGGTAGCTGCCGCGCCATTCGCGCTTGATCCAATGCGCCGGCACTTCGTAGCGCATCCACTCGCGGGTACGGCCGAGAATCTTGACGTGCCCCGGCAATAGTCCGACTTCCTCTTTCAGCTCCCGAAACATCGCCCGCTCGGGCGTCTCGCCGGGATGGATGCCGCCTTGCGGAAACTGCCACGCGTGTTCGCGGATCCGCTTGCCCCAGAAGACAAAGTTCTTCGAGTTGACGATGACGATGGCGACGTTCGGGCGATAGCCGTCACGGTCCAGCATCACGACCACCTGTGATTCAGCAAGTTGGCTCCATTTTTCCACAGATCCGGGCGCTTGAAAAGCCGTGCGCGCCCGCGGCGAGGGCTTCCTACGGTCGACGCGCGAAGGATTCGTATTCCAATCCAGCAGCAAGGAGGCCGCCGCACCGGCTTGCCGGAAGGGGCAAGCTGTCGAATGGCGCCGTCAGGCGGGCGCGGACTCACGCGGCGTGACCGATAGCGCAAGTCGTCGATCGCGCCGCAGCACGATCACCTCCAGCGCATCGTCGATACGACCGCCCGTCAGCAATCGCTGCAGATCGTCCACGCCGGTGACCGGCGCATCGCCCAGCGCGACGATGATGTCGCCGGCGCGCATTCCGCCGCGCGCCGCGGGCGAATCGGGTGCCACCGTTTCGACCCGGGCGCCGGATTCATGCAGGAGGTCGAAGTGGCGCACGACGCGCCGCGGCAGCGGGAGATCCTGCGCGCTGATCCCCAGATAGGCACGCCGCACGCGTCCTTCGCGGATCAGCGCAATCGTGACGCGCTCGGCGGTATTGGCAGCAATCGCGAAGCAGATGCCCTGTGCCGGCAGAATGACCGCCGTATTCACGCCGATCACCGCGCCCGCCGAATCGACGAGGGGTCCGCCTGAATTGCCCGGATTGAGCGCAGCATCGGTTTGGACGATGTTGTCGAGCAGGCGTCCCGTCGCACTACGCATCGACCGGCCGAGCGCGCTGACGATACCTGCGGTCACCGTGTGCTGAAAGCCGTACGGGCTGCCGATCGCGATCGCGATTTGACCGACGCGGACGCGCGAGGAGTCGCCAAGGCGCGCGTAGGCAAGATTGTCGGCTCCGACCTTGACCAGCGCGAGGTCGGAGTCCGGGTCATCGCCGACGAGCTCGCCCGCAACGATGCGGCCGTCGGGCAGCGTTGCGTTCAGCGCAACGGCCCCGGCGGCCACGTGGCTATTGGTGATGAGATAACCGTCGGGCGTGATAATAAAACCGGATCCCGAGCCGCTCTGCGCCCGCCCGCGGCGCGCCGGGCGCTCCACACCGATGTGCACGACCGAAGGCCGTACGCGTGCGACCGCTCCGCTCACCGCGCGCGAATACGCATCGAGGAGCTCTTCATCGGGTTCGTGGTCGGGTGAACGCGGCGGCGGATAGACCGCGTCGGCGC
The DNA here is from genome assembly GCA_036395475.1 of Casimicrobiaceae bacterium. GTDB lineage: Bacteria > Pseudomonadota > Gammaproteobacteria > Burkholderiales > Casimicrobiaceae > PALSA-1003. Next base: position 8,761 of record DASWDF010000277.1, on the reverse strand, counting down.
TCGAATCGTCGAGCACCACTCGCCGCGCGGACGACGGCAGATGGTCGAAGGGCGCCATGTCGCCTCAATTGGCGACCCTTCAGCGGAATTTCAAGCCGTCGGAGGCGTGCTACCGTTCCCGTCGCGCAGGCTGAGGCGGCGATGCTCGGTCGCCGCCAGCGGCGGCTCGCGCAGCATGGTAAGCGATCAGCGCTGCGCCTGATGCAAAGCCGACGCGACGGCCGGTGGTGCCGCCGCGTCGGCAACCTCGTCGATGCGAGCGATGCTACTGGTGGTACTTGAGTTTCGCGTCCTTAACGCACTTATCCTTCGCGTCACCCGTCATTGCGTCGCACTTCTCCTTGGCGACCTTATATTGCGCGACCATCGTGTCTTCGCGAGCGTCTGCCTTCGCCTCCTTGGACTTCAAAAGCGCCTTCGCATCGGCAGTCGCCTTGACATGCTCGGCCTTGGCTTCCTTCATGCACACGTCGCGGTCGTTACCCTGTTTGGGCTTGCACGCGTCCTTCGCAACCTTGTAGTCGGCGTCGCCCTTTGCGACCGCGGCTTTGTATTCGTTTTTCCTGTCCCGCTCGGCCGTGCCCGCGGCATTGACACTGCCGATCGCAAACATGCACAGCACTGCGGCGCAAATCGCTTCCGGTATCGTCAGTCGTCTCAACATGGTCTTAATCTCCTTTCGAAGGTCGTCCACAACGCTGCCGCTGGAAGCGGCGCTTCGCCCGGCCCTAGTTCAACTTCTCCCAGTCCTTGACTTGGCGGTTGGCCTCATCGCGGGATATCCCGTAAGCTTCCTGGATCTTGCCGACCAATTCGTCGCGCTGGCCGTTGATCTGCGCGAGCGCGTCGTCGGTGAGTTTTCCCCACTGCTGCTTGACCTTGCCCGTCATCTGCTTCCAGTTTCCTTCCACACGATCCCAGTTCATTCTGCACTCCTCGGTTGATTACTGCGCCCTGGGCGCGACAATCGGTGTTTTGCAATGGACGTGCCAGATTTATTCCCATCGTTAAAACAATATCTTGCACAGACAGCGCCCGCGCGGTCGCGGGCAACCCGGTAATTCTTTCTCGTCGCCTATACGTGGTATCTGGTAATTCGTGCGCAACTTCACGGGCCCAGCAGCGCACCCCACCCATGCAGCGACTCGATGTGATCGCACGCCGTCTTGACCGCGACCATGATGGGCACGGCGAGCAGCAGTCCCCACGCACCCCATAACATGCCCCAGAAAAGGAGCGAGATAAAAACCGCAGGCGCGTTCATTCTCGCCGCACGCCCCATGAGCCAGGTCTGCAGGCCCACGCCGAGCGCCGCGGCTATGCCGAGCACCAGTCCGATCGCTGCGAGCGCGGAGGCGACGCTGCCGAGCTGAACGTATGCGGCCAGCCCTGCCGCGGCGGCCAGCGCGGCCGCACCGAGATAGGGAATCGTATGCAGGATGGCTCCGGCCACGCCCCATACCAGCGCCCGATCGACGCCGATCGCGTACATGGCGACGCCGGTCGCAATGCCCACCGCAAGATTGATCACGAGCACGACGGCAAAGTAGTGCTGGTTCAGCCGATGCATACTGTCGAGAATCCGCAGCGTGATCTTCCGGCGTTCGAACGACGGCCCGACGACCTGCATCAGCTTGTGGCGGAACAGATGGCCCGCGGCGAGCAGAAAGAAGGTCAGGAACAGGACGGAAACAATTTGACCGGCTGCGATGATCGCGCTTCCGGTGCCGACGACGACCATCGACCGAATGTCGATCGTCGGTGCGGCAGGAGGTGCAAGTTTGGGCGTACGACCCGAGGCGGGGGGCTGCGCGGCTACGGCAAGCTTTTCGAGCTCCGCCGCGGTCTCCTGCACGTGTTGCAGAGGAGTGACGCCGTCCCGTTGCCATTCGGTAAACGACACGCGCACCTTCTCGACGGCTTGCGGCAACAGCTCGAGCAGGTCGACGGCGTCGCTGCCGGCGCGATACACGGCAGCGCCGCACAAGGCGACAAAGGCGAGGACGACGAACGCAGCGCCGATCGTGCGCGGCACCCGCCAGGCCTCGAGCCGGGCGACCAGCGGCGAGAGCGCGTAGCTCAAAAACACGCTGATGACCAACGGTATGAAAAATGCCTCGGCGATGCGGATTGCGGCCAGGACGACGACCAGCGCGATAAAGACGAGCGCAGTCGTCCGCAGCTCAGGTCCGGGCAGCTCGGCGGCGGCCGTGGACGCGTCCGCACTCGCAGTCGCCTCGCGCTCGGCGCTCGCGACCAGCGCTGGATTCCCCGCGTCCAAGGCCTCCGTCGTTTCCAAGGCGGATCCGGGGGCGGCTCGGGCCCGCTGGCAGCGCACGCCGCGAGCGACCCGGCTGCCGCCGTTACAGTTTCTGTTGCACTTCCTTGGACTCTTCCTGAATCTTCTGGCCGCCTTTCTCGACGTCCTTGCCTACGCCCACCATCGTGTTGCACGCGCTGAGCGCGAGCGCGGTCGCCAGCGCGGCGAAACAATAGATCAACTTCCTGAACATGGCAGCCCCTTCGCCGTAGTTGAAATAATGATGACTTTCGCCACCCAACCATCTAGTTAGCAATCCACGTGCCATCATTGTGCGGAAAGGACCCCGATCAGCGTTCCGTCGCGGACAACCGATCCGGCACCGCCCCGGTGCGGCTCTTGAGCGCCGCGTGAGCCGTCACCGCAACAGCCGCCCGACAAGATAGCCGGCAAAGAGCGCGATGCCGATGGCGACCAGAGGCCGCTCGCGGATCGAGCTGCGGCAGCCCTCCACCAACTGCTGCTGTTGCGCCTTCAACTGCTCCGCGCTCTGATTGAGCCAATCGGCCGCCGGCCCCGCCGCCTGAGCGACCTTGTCGACGGTGTCATGCGCGGCGCGCGCCACGCGATCGATCGTCGGCGCTGCTCTTTCGCTGGCCTTTGCCGCGGCCGCATCGACTGCATCGTGCGCCTGGCTGGCCTTGCGTTCCACGGTGCTGCTCGTCAGTTCCATTTCGCTCTCCTCGATGAATCGGATAACGGTTCGATGACCGCGTATACCAGCCACCGCTCCGGTGCCAAAGCCGAGCAAGCGTCATGCCATGCGTGGCATGGCGCGGCGCCGGTTGGAGGCGCGGCGCGTTTCCTTCGATCGGGCAACTGTTGCAAGAAAAAGACGCGGGCGGAGAACGACCGGAGGAGAGAGAATGACCACTCCACCCGCGTCTGAGAACACTTCGGTCAGAAGAGCGCGATGCCGGCGAGCACGCCGAAGATGAGGACGATGAGAAACAGAATGAGGAAGAGCCCGAACAGGACCCTCGCTACTGCTTGCGCTCCTACGGCAATGCCGGTGAAGCCGAAGATTCCGGCCACGACCGAAATCAAAAAGAAGATGATTGCCCAGGTCAGCATCGAAGTTCCCGCGCGAGATCGTACGAGCACCCCTCGCGCGCGCTCATCGCCCGCATCTGTCTGCCTGCCTTCAGCGGCGTCGCGCGCAACTTAGCTGCCGCGCCGAAAAAGCCCCAGGATCAGCGATACGATAAACAGCACCAGAAAGATGAAGAACAGCACCTTCGCGATTTCCGCGGCGCCGGCGGCGATGCCGCCAAAGCCAAACAGAGCAGCGATAAGCGCTATGACAAAGAACACCACGGCGTAATGCAGCATGATGGCCCCTTTCGCATAACGAATTGACTTCGAATGTTGGGCCGACCTGCGTCGCGCCCTACACCCGCCAAAGATGACGCAAGGCCCGTGCCAGTCGATCGCAGTCGGCGTGCGTGTTTCATCGGCAGCGGAACGGGCCGCGCCGGAGGCGCAGGCCGGCCTTTGCGGGGAACCACGCGGCAAAGATTACAAAAAGCGTGGCAGTTATTGCGCGGCTGAAATCGAGCCCCGTGGAGCGCCGCAGGGTTTATGTGACCTGCTGCAGGGTCTCAAGGAAACGATCGTACTCGCCGGACTTGTCGAAGAAATCGTCGGCGCCGACCAATTCGCACTGGCGGCGGTATTCGGCGTTGGCGTAATTCGACAACACGTAGATTCTCGGGCGAGACGCGAAGGCCTTCTGCCGGAGCTGCCGCACGACTTCGATGCCATTGCCCTCTTTGAGGCGAATGTCGGTAACGACGATATCCGGTTTCATCTCGACGATCGCCGCGACAGCCGGGCTTTCGGCCTCGGCAAATCCAACCACATCGAATCCGCCGAGCGCATGCAGGTTGTCGATGATCCGCTTCCGGATCAGAGGAGAGTCTTCGACGATGAAAACTCGCACGGGTGAACGCATGCGATCGCGAAGCGGCCTCAACCCATCAGGTTGTGCTTCAGCGCATACGCCGTTAGATCCGCATTGCGGGAGCAATCCATTTTCTGCAGGATACGCGTCCGATAGGTGCTGATCGTCTTTACCGAAAGATGCACTTCGTCGGCGATCTGGGTCACGGTCTTCCCGCAAGCGAGTTGCACGAAAATCTGGAACTCGCGGTTGGACAGCTGTCGGTGCGGCGGCTCCAGTGCGTGCCCGGACGCCTCGAGCGCCAGCGCCTCGGCAAGCGAGGGGCTGATGTACTTGCGTCCGGAAACGATGGTCCGGATCGCGTCCAGCAGATCCTTGGCCTCGCCGGCCTTGGGGAAGAAGCCGCTCGCTCCCGCTCGCAACAGGTTAACGGCGTATTGCTCTTCCGCGTGCATGCTCACGATGAGAATCGGCAGATTCGGCCTCCGCCGCCGCAACATCGTGACGGTCTCGACCACCGATGCATCGGGCAGCGAGATGTCGAGCATTACGACGTCGAACTCCTGCGCCATCGCCTGCTCCAGCGCCGACGCGGCAGTACCCGCTTCGCCACCGACCACCAGATCTTCGGTATCGTCGATCAACTCGCGAAAGCCGGCGCGAACCAGCGCGTGATCGTCGACGACAAGAATGCGTTTCTTCCGTGTGTCCGCGACGCCTTCCATGTTGAGCCCCTGCCGGCGTTCGTCAGTTGGACCGGCCAGGAGCATTCTAGACCACCCGCGCAGAGGAGACCACGTCAATCCGTCAAGCCGCGAGACGCACGTCGCCCGTGTCCTCGGGCGACGCATCGAGCGGAGTCCGCGTCGCGCCGCCATAGGCATGCAGGCGGTTGTAGAGCGTCTTCAGGCTGATGCCCAGCACCTGAGCAGCCTTCGACTTGCTCCCATCGAGCGAACGCAGCGTTGCCATGATCAGGGCACGCTCGGCGAGCTCCAGCGACGTCCCCACCGGTATGGTGACCTCGTCGCCCGTCGAGGCCGCCGCCCGCGGCACGGCGGCCGGAGCGACGGTTGCGGTAATATCGCCGCCGGTATCCACTTCGACCTCATCGTCAGACATGACGTAGGCGCGATGAATGACGTTTTTCAGCTCGCGCACATTTCCGGGCCAGCGATAGGACGCGATCCGTTGCCGCGCCTCCGCCGATAATGTCTTCGCGGTCCCATTCTCCTCGTTGAGCCGGTCGAGAAACATCTCTGCCAGCAGCAGTGCGTCGCCACCTCGTTCGCGCAGCGGTGGAACCGAAACTGGAATCACGCAGAGGCGATACATCAGGTCTTCCCGCAGCTTGCCCGCGGCGACCGCTACGCGCAAGTCGCGATTGCTCGCCGCGATGACCCGTACATCGGTGGCAATTTCCTGATCCGCGCCGATGCGCGACAAACGTCCCGCTTCCAGCACGCGCAGCAGGCGCACCTGCATGTCGACCGGCATCTCGGTAATTTCGTCGAGGAAAAGCGTGCCGCCGTTGGCGCGCTCGAAGCAGCCGCGATGCGTTCGCGCAGCGCCGGTGAAACTGCCGCGCTCATGACCGAAGAGCTCGCTCTCGATCAGCGTTTCCGGCAGCGCGCCGCAGTTCACGGCGATGAATGGTCGCTGCCGCCGCTCGGACAGCTGGTGAATCGCGTTGGCGACCAATTCTTTACCCGATCCGCTCTCGCCCAGAACGATCACCGTGGCGCTCGCATCGGCGATCTTGTCGAGCGTATCGAATAACGCGCGCATCGCATCGCAGGCGCCATAGAGCTCGCACAGGCGCTGCAGGCGCCCGTGCGCGCGTCGCTTGGGTCGGGGGACGTCGGGGCTCGCTGCAGCGCCCGATGGCAATGTTTGCAACTCGGCGCCGAATACGGTGGTCGGCTCGAACATGGCTCTCTCCGGTCATGTGTGCAACGGCGCCATGTTCGCCTTTGAGCTATGTTCCCGGTATCGGCCTGCGTCCGTTTCTGGTGTAAGCGGCTGCGTCGGCGTTGTAAGACAAACTCCTACAACCAAGAAGAATCTTCCGCGGGTCGCGATTCCGTCGCGCGACGCGGGTACCTGGCAGCGCCTACGCCAGGTGAATCGGCGCCTGCGCAGCGATCGGGCCGACCGTCTCCGGACTAATCGAGCGCGGCACCACCGCCTCCATCACCCAAACGCCGCCGATACCGCAAAGCTCCAATGCGGCAGCGATGCCGATCGCGGTGACCGGCCTATCGGCAAGCTCGCCCCAGGCGCCGCTCCATATCGCCCCCAGCGCGATGATCGCGAAGATCGCAGGGAGAAATACGCCAGGATTGGCGGAACCATGCTGTGCGTGCCAGCGCCAAGTGCGCAATGCTGCCCCACCGGTCAGCAGGCCCGTCGCAAGTATGCGCAGGCCGTCCAGATACGACAACGGTGCGTGCACAAGCATCGCGGCGAACACGATCCAGCTCGGTGCGAACGCCGCCCAGGCGATTCCGCGCCAGACGCGATCACGATCGGATCCCGCGAGCTCGAACAACGCGGAGAGCGCCGCACTCGCGCTCAAGGCGAGCGCGGCCAGCGCACCAAACAGCGACGCCGTCATCGCCGTTCCACTGCCGGCTGCGACCGCCGCGACGATGGCAAGGACTCCAATCGAAGCCTTGAACGCGCGACAATCGAGCGTCATCGAGGCTTGATTCATCGTCCGGTCCATGCTCGACTGCTTTTGTTGGGGCAGCGAGGCCAGCGTTCGGCCCAGCGCGGGCGCGAGAAGGGAAACGCTTCGCTGGATGCTGGCCCGCTGCTTTCATCCATGCTCGCAAGCAACGTGCCATCGATCCTGCGCGGGGCGGAGGCCGTCGAGCCCTCGCGAACTTCGGGCACATTGGAATATTTGCAGCATCGTTTTTACAAACGGAAGCGAATGCGTGCAGCACTCCCGCTTGGCGCGCCGGCGAGGCTGTCGGGTCGCAACGCTCGCTTGAGGTAACATCGGTGACGTCGCGTCGTTCCCTATGCCATTCCTCGTGATTCCTTTCCTCGACCCGGTACGCAGGTTTTCCTGGGCTATCCTGGTCCTCATGGTCAGCGGCCTCATCGCCGCCGCGATCGGTGCCTGGTGCGTCGCGTCCTGGCACGAGCTGATCACGCCGCCGGGCTTTGAGCGGCTTCAGTACGACGCGTCATGGGCGTTCGTGTTTGCCGGCCTGGCGTTGGCGGCACATGCGATCGGCCTCTCGGCCATCGGCCGCTGGTGCGCGGCGGTCGCCATTCTATTCGGCGCTGTCCGCCTTGCCGCCTACGGTGCACCGGGCTGGATCGAGATCCACCCGATGGCGGCCAATCCATGGCTTCCCTACGGCCCGGGAAATTACAACGACATGGGCGTGTTGACGGCGGCGGTATTCGTTGCACTCGGCTGCGCGCTCGCGGCGCTTGGGCCGAAAGCGCATGGGCCGGTTCGCTCCGTGCTGGTCTCGCTGCTCGCCTCGATCGCGCTCGCGCTCGCGTCGGTCTTGCTCTTTGCCGCCTGGACCCTCGGCGTGATCGCGTCGCAATGGCTGCTCCTAACCGGCGGCGAACGCGTGGGCGCCTTGCTCTTCGTGCTGCTCGCGGGGGGTGTCCTCGCCGGCGCGCTGGTCCGCAGCGAGGACGAGCAACGCGCCATTCGCCGCTGGACACCGGGCATCGTCTGGTTCGCCGTGTTCGTTTGTGCCCTCGTGCTCTGGCAGGCATTGCTCGTGCAGGAGGCACGTTTCATCGATAGCAGCACGCGCCTGGTCGCCACGGACGTCAAGAATCGGGTCGAGCGCGCGCTCGCCGTCCGGATTCGCCAGCTGGAGCAATTAGCCGACCGCGTGCTGATCTACGGATTTGTCGCGGAACGCTGGCAGAGCGACGCTACCACCCTGCTCAACGAAGCGCCCAACTTCCAAGGCATCGGCTGGGCCGGCGAAGATCTGCTCATCCGATCGGTCGTGCCGCAGTCACAGGCTAGTGCCATCGGCTTGAGCCTCCGCTCGGATCCCGAGCGAGTGCGCGCGGTCGACGCAGCCGTCCAATCGCGTCGACCAACCTTGTCGCGCTACGTCGATCTCCAGCTTTCGGGAAGCAGGGGTTTCGTGATCTACGTTCCCGCATACTCGGACGGGACGCTCCGCGGCCTCGTGGCCGCCGCGCTTGGCGGAGAGTGGCTCTCCTCGCTCCTCGGGGAGCGCTTTGACGATTACGAGATCGTGCTCCTGGATGGCGGCGAGCTCGCCAATCGGGCCGGGGCCACCAGCGCAGGACCGGAACGGACGCAGGAGCAAAGCATCAACGTCGCCAATGTACGCTGGACGCTCCGCGTAACGCCGACGGACGAATATCTGCGGCGTGAAGATTCGGCCTTGCCGGAGGCGGCGCTCGGTCTGGGCGCGGTGCTGGCGACGCTGCTCGCATTGTGTACCTACCTTTTCCAGACGGCCCGCCGCCGCGCCCACGAGCTCGCAGCGACCAACGCGCGGCTGCTCGAGGACATTCAG
>DASWDF010000276.1:0-6174 GCA_036395475.1 Casimicrobiaceae bacterium | reverse complement strand
GGAAACTCGCCGAGGAGCTTCGCGTCCAGGCGCAGCGACGCGCCGGGGTCGACCGGATCGAGGCGGTCCTTTTCGTAGATCGGCTGCCGCAGAACAATCGCCCAGACGTCGTTGCGCTTTGCGAAGAAATCGTAGAACCGTCCGGTGCAGACAACGTCGCAGGCAATGGCGTCGACCTCGGCGCGCTGCGAAATCGTCATCTTGGTCTGCGCGATCGCGCGGTCGCCTGCGACGTCGATCGACGAACCGCCGAGGAAATGCAGGATGCTGATGCCCTTCTTCCATCCCTCGCGGCTCACCTCGATAAAGCGTTCCGCCGGTCCCTGGAACCACGTCGCCATCATTCTGCCGTCCGGATGCCAGACGCTCCGGAAACGGTCCCAATCGCCGGCGTCGCGCCACACCACCCAGTTCTCCACCACCTCGCGGATGCGCAGCCGTTCGATCAGCGTGGAATCCATCTGCCCGTCGCGCGTCACGATTGACTATTTGCCCGGATCCTTCACGTCGGGAAACTTGTCGAACTCGATGTTGTAGAGGATGCCATCGACTTTCTCGACGCGGCGGATATACACCGTCTGCACGATATCGCGCGTTTCGGGATCGATCATGATCGGACCGCGAGGACTCATGAGCTTCATCCCTTTGAGCGCCGCGACGAAGGCTTCGGGTTCGGTCGATCCGCGCGTCTTCTTGAGCGCCTCGGCGATTGCCGCCATGCCGTCGTAGCCCGCGCAGGCCATGAAATTGGGACGGAGCTTTGTGCCGTTGGCGTCGACGTAGGCTTTGAGAAAAGCCTTGTTCTCGGGCGAATCGTGCGCCGCGGAGTAGTGGAAGCTGGTGATCAAGCCCAGCGTGGGGTCGCCCATCGCCTGCAACACGCCGTCGTCGGTCAGATCGCCCGTGGCGATGATGCGGATGCCGGCCTGCTTGAGACCGCGTTCCTCGTAACCCTTGATGAACGCGATCGTCTGGCTGCCCGGCGGAAGAAAGACGAAGACCGCTTCGGGCCGGGTGTCCTTGACGCGTTGCAGGAACGGCGCGAAGTCGGGGTTAGCGAGCGGCGTCCGGACGCTGTCGACGATCTCGCCCCCAGCGGCCTTGAACGCCTTGATGAACGTTGTCTCCGCATCGACGCCTGGACCGAAGTCGGACACCAGCGTGAACGCCCGCTTGATGCCGTTTTTCGCCGCCCACTGCGCGATCGGTTGCGTGTCCTGCGGCAGCGTATGCGAGAGGCGCACGATATACGGCGAGCGCGTCGTGATGACCGACGTCGCCGCGTTCATGATCACCATCGGCTTTTTCGCCTCCGCGGAAACCGGCGCCACCGCGAGCGCGTTGGGCGTCAGGCCGAACCCCGCCAGGAGGTCTACCTGGTCGCGCGTGATCAGTTCCTGCGCCAGGCGCTTGGCAATGTCGGGCGCCGCGCCGGTCGTATCCCGGACAACGAGCTCGATCTTCTTTCCAGCGTAGACCTCGCCGTTCAGCTTGAGGTACGCCTTCATGCCGCCGACGATCTGCGCGCCGTAATCGGCGAAGGGGCCGGAGAATTCCGCCACCACGCCGATCTTGACCGTCGCTTGCGCGAACACCGCGCCCCCGGCGAGCAACAGCGTTGCGCCAAGCACGAGTCGAATTCCACGCGTCCATTTCTTCACAACGTTCTCCTCCTGGCGACGATCCTGGCGCGGATGCGCGCCGCATGTGGCCGGCCGGACGTTTCAGGCCGGTGCTTCCTCGCGCCACAATCCCAGCGCCTTCTGCACAGGACGGTCGGAATAGCTGAACAGCACCGCTTCCTCCTCGGCGTGGTGCGAGACCTTGCACCACGACGGCACCACGAAAACATCGTGGGGTTCCCATTTAAATACGCTGTCGCCGACGCGGCTTTCGCCACGACCTTCGACGATGCAGTATACGGTCCCGTCGGTGGCGCGGTACGGCAGTCCCTGGAAGTCGGCGGGCAAGAGCTGGATGAACGCGCCGATGGTGGGCATCGGGTAACCGCCGGTAGCCGGATTCGAATACTGCATTTTCAGTCCGTGACTCGCGTGGGGCGCGCCATGACCACGAAGCTGCTCCAGCGCCTCGCGGCAGCGCGCATACGGGTAGGTGAAAATCGGCGTGCTGCCCGAGCTCGCGGCGTATTCAAGCGGCAGCATGTTGGAGCCGAAACGCGCCAGCGCATCGCCGTCGGGCCGGGTGACGGGCTGGAGCTCCCGCGGATAGCGTTCGGCGAACCCCGCATCGAAGAACGCCACCATCGGGATGTCGAGACCGTCGAGCCAGATCACCGGCGCATCGCCCGGGTTCCCGTGGTCGTGAAACGTCCATGACGGCGTGATGATGAAGTCGCCAGGATGCATCGTCGTGCGCTCGCCGTCGACCGCGGTATACGCGCCTTCGCCTTCGACCACGAAGCGCAGCGCGGATTGCGTGTGCCGGTGGCTGGGCGCCACCTCGCCGGGAAGAATGAGCTGCAACCCCGCGTAGAGGCTGTGAGTGATCGATGAGGCGCCGCGCAGGCCCGGATTCTCGAGGACCAGCACGCGGCGCTCGGCTTCGCGCGCGCTGATCAGGCGTCCGGCCTCCACCAGATACGGGCGCACCTGCCGGTAGCGCCAGAGCGCGGGGACGCAGGCCGGCGCGGGGTGCGGCGGCACCAGGTTGCCCAGAACCTCCCACAGCGGGGTGAGGCTGTCCTTGTCGATGCGCTCGTAGAACGCCTTCCGTTCATCGGTGAGCTCGGTTTTCGCGAAGAGCATGGCGCGAGTCCTCCAGGTGCGGATTTTCTCACCTACCGGAAGCGCTGCACATAGTCGGGAGCCGAGAAAATCCAGTCCAGCGCGTCGTAATACCGCTCGGCCGGCCGGCCCTGGTAGATGTCGTTCCGCACCAGCCGGGACACACCGTCGGCGTGATAGAGAAGCCCCAGCATCCGCGACGATATCTGCACCCGCGAGGCGCGCACGAGGCGCAGCGCCTGGTAGCGCTGGAACGCCGCCGTGAAATCGCCGTCGGCGGCATCGGCTGCCGCCGCCAGCGCGATCGCGTCTTCCATCGCCATCGCGGCGCCCTGGGCAAAGTACTGCAGCATGAGGTGCGCGGCATCGCCCAGGAGCGTCACCGGACCCAGGCTCCAGTTCTCCACCGGTTCGCGGAAGCGCAGCATCCAGCGCCGAAAGGCTTTGGGAACGCGCAGGAGCGCAAGCGGCTTGTCGCAGTTCCTGGCGAAAAGCGGCAACACTTCCTCCGGCGGCGCCTCCTCGTTGTGTCCTGCGCCGGCGCGATCGCGCACCACGGTCGCGACCAGGTTGAACAGCTTCCAGCCGCGCAGGGGGTAGTGCACGATGTGGGTGTCGGGCCCGGCCCAGAGCGTCGCGGCCGCCCAGCGCAGGTCCTTGGGCATGTCGTCGATCGCCAGCACGGCGCGGTAGCACATGTGACCGGACACCGGAGGCTCGCCGTCGCCGATGATCCGCTCGCGCACCGCGGAGCGCCAACCATCGGCGCCGATCAGCGCCGCGGCCGCGATGCGAACACCGCCTCCGAGCTCCACGCTCACGCCTTCGTCCACGCGATCGAATCCGGTCACCTTGCTGTGCGTGCGCAGCTCGAGCATGTCCGCGTGCAGCTTGCACGCGTCGAGCAGAGAGCGGTGGATGTCGGCGCGGTGTGTCACCGCGTAGGGATTGCCGTAGCGCTTGCGAAAGCGCGCGTCGAGCGGAATGTCGATCACCGTTTCGCCGCTGACGCCATCCATCATCAGCAGCCGCTCGATGAACACCGCTTCCTGCTTGACGTCCTCGCCGACACCGAGCGCATCGAGCGCGGACCAGGCGTTGGGCGCAAGCTGGATGCCGGCGCCGAGCTCGCCGAACTCCTGAGCCTGCTCGAGGACCAGCGCGCGGAAACCCTTGAGCGCAAGCGCGAGCGCGCAGGAGAGCCCCCCGATGCCTCCGCCGGCGATGACGACAGGTTTCGCGTTACGCGCCCCGCTCACGCCGGCAGCCGGTAATCCTTGAAACGCTCGCGCAGCGTGAGCTTGGACAGCTTGCCGGTCGCGGTATGCGGCAGCTCGTCGACGAACACGACGTCGTCGGGGAGCCACCATTTGGCAATCTTACCGTCGTAGAAGGCCAGCAGCGCTTCCTTCGTCAGATCCGCGCCCGGCCGCTTGACGACGACCAGCAGCGGCCGCTCGTCCCACTTGGGATGACGCACGCCGATCACCGCTGCCTCGATCACGGCCGGATGGCCGACGGCGATGTTCTCGAGCTCGATCGAGCTGATCCACTCGCCGCCGGACTTGATCACATCCTTGGACCGGTCGGTGATCTGCAAGTAACCGTCGGAGTCGATCGTCCCCACGTCGCCCGTCGGCAACCAGCCGTCGGGCGTCAGCGGGTCGCCGCCCGCGTCTTTGTAGTAGCGGCGGAGGATCCACGGCCCGCGCACCAGCAAGTTGCCCGCGGACTTGCCATCGCGCGGCAATTCCCTGCCCTCGGCGTCGACGATTTTCATCTCGACGCCGTAGAGCGGCCGGCCCTGCTTGAGCGAGAGCTGGAACCGGGCGTCTTTCGATAAACCGCGATGCTTGGCCTTGGGCGCGTTGAGCGTGCCTACGGGACTCATTTCCGTCATGCCCCAACCGTGCATGACGCGCACGCCGAAGTCTTCCGACAACGTCTTGATCATCGCCGCCGGGCAGGCCGCGCCGCCGATCGTCGTGTGCTTGAGCGTCGAGAACTTGAGCTTGTTCTGCTGCATGTAGTTGATGAGATTCATCCACACCGTGGGCACCGCCGAGGTGGTATCGACCGCCTCGCCTTCGATCAGCTCGTAGAGGCTTGCGCCGTCGAGCCCCGCGCCCGGGAACACGAGCTTGGCACCGGTCAGCGGCGCGGCGTACGGAATTCCCCAGGCGTTGACGTGGAACATCGGCACGATCGCGAGCACCGCGCTCGACGCCGACAGGTTCTTGGTGTCCGGGAGCGAGATCGCGAAGGCGTGCAGAATCGTCGACCGATGGCTGAAGAGCACGCCCTTCGGCTTGCCCGTCGTGCCCGAGGTGTAGCAAAGCGACGCCGCGGTGTTCTCGTCGAATTCCGGCCACTCGAAATCGTCGCTCTCCGCGGCGAGCAGGTCTTCGTAGCAGGAAAGTCCCGGGATCGCCGCTTGCGGGAGGTGGCTCCGGTCGGTCATGGCGACCCAGTGCTTCACGCGCGTGCACGTTGCGGCGAGCTTCTCGACCAACGCCGTGAACGTGAGATCGAAAAACACGATCGCGTCTTCGGCGTCGCCGATGATGTAGGCGAGCTGCTCGTGGAACAGCCGCGGATTGATCGTGTGGATGATCGCGCCCATGCCCGAGATCGCGTAGTACAGCTCGAAGTGGCGGTAGCCGTTCCAGGCGAGCGTCCCGACCCTGTCTCCGGGCGCGACGCCCAGCCGCGACAGAGCGCGGGCGAGCTGCCGCGCGCGCACATGTGCGTCGCGATACGTATAGCGGTGGATCGGACCTTCGACGGTCCGCGACACGATCTCGGTGTCGCCGTGATAGCGGTCCGCGTGCCGGATCAGCGACGAGATCATCAACGGCACGTCCATCATCAGGCCTTGCATGGTTCTCCTCCTCACCAGCTTGGGTTACTGTTACGCCGGTTCGTCCGCAGCCTGATTGTAGCGCTTGAAATGGTGCATCGGCCCCGGTAGCATCGACGTTCCACTCGACCGGCAGGCCGCGGGCGCGGATTCTCCTCCGCTTTAACCCTCGCGACGACCTCGCCGGCGACGAAGGAGGACCCATGCGTGCAAGTACGTTTGTCGCACCTGGCCTGTTGCTCGTCGCGGCGCTTTTGACCGCGCCCGCGGAGGCCGACGTCAAGATCGCCTTCATCGACCCCTTGTCGGGCGGTGCCGCGACCACCGGCATTCTGGCGCAGAAGACGCATCAGTTCTACACCGATGCCATCAATGCTGCCGGCGGGATGAACGGCGAGAAGATCGAGCTGCTCTCCTTCGACAACAAGGTCAATCCGCAGGAATCGCTGATTCAGCTCAAGAAGGCGCTCGACGAGGGCGCGCGCTTTGTCGTGCAGGGCAATGGCAGCTCGATCGCCCATGCGATCACCGAAGCAGTGCTCAAGCACAACGAGCGCAATCCGGGCA
>DASWDF010000275.1:0-4332 GCA_036395475.1 Casimicrobiaceae bacterium | reverse complement strand
CTTCGGTAACGTCAACCTGGATCTCATGTACGCGCTTCCCGGACAGAGCGCCGAGGACGCGCGCGCGGACGTCGCCGCCGCGCTGGAATTCTCGCCGCCGCATCTTTCCTTCTATCAGCTGACGATCGAGCCGAACACGCTCTTTCATCGCCATCCCCCGCCCTTGCCCGACGACGACGCGGCGGCCGGGATCGGCGACGCGATAGAAGATGCCTTGTCCGGCGCGGGGTATCGGCATTACGAGACCTCGGCGTTCGCCAAGGCCAATCGCGAGTGCCGGCATAATCTCAACTATTGGCAGTTCGGCGATTACCTCGGCATCGGCGCCGGCGCGCATTCCAAGCTGTCATTCCCGGAGCGCGTCCTGCGCCAGGTGCGGTACAAGCAGCCACAGCAGTACCTCGAGCAGATGGCACGCGGCGAGCCGTTGCTCGAAGAACGCGAGGTCGCGCGCGCCGAAATCGGATTCGAATTCATGCTCAACGCAATGCGATTGACCGACGGCGTCCCGGTCGCATGGTTCGCCGAACGCACGGGATTCCCGCTTGCCATCATCGACGCGGAGCTCGACGCCGCCGAACGGCGCGGGCTTATCGTGCGCGATCACGAGCGCATAGCACCCACGCCGCTGGGCAGGCGTTTTCTGAACGACTTGCAAGCCATGTTTCTGCCACCGAAAAGCCGTCGGGTGCCGGAGGCAGCGCTTGTGTCCCTTCCCGTTCGAGGCTCCTAGGATGAGAGCGAGCTTCCAGCCGTGACCATCCCCCTTCATACCTTGACGCTCTGCGCGGCCGCGAATTTGATTCGCGCCGGCGAGTTGACGAGCGAGGCGTACACCCGCGCGCTGCTCGACCGCATCGCTGCGACCGACGCCAACGTTCTGGCGTGGGCGTATCTCGATCCTGACGGCGCGCTAGCCGCCGCGCGCCAGGCTGATGCCGAGCGGCGTGCCGGCGCTCCCGTCGGTCCGCTGGCGGGCATCGGCATCGGCGTCAAGGATATTGTCGCCACCGCGGACCAGCTGACGCAATTGGGGTCGCCGATCTTCGCCGGCGCGCGTCCTGCGTATGACGCCGATTGCATTGAGCGTCTGCGGCGCGCAGGCGGATTCGTGCTGGGCAAGACGGTGACGACCGAATTCGCATTCGTCCATCCCGGCAAGACGAGGAATCCGTGGCGCGCGGGGTACACTCCCGGAGGCTCGTCGTCCGGCTCCGCCGCCGCGGTCGCGCTGGGACAGGTGCCTGCGGCGATCGGTACGCAGACCAACGGCTCGTTGATACGCCCTGCGGCGTATTGCGGCGTCGTCGGCTTCAAGCCGACGGTGGACGTGCTTTCATTCCAGGGCGTCAATGTGTTCAGCCCGACGCTCGACACGCTCGGCGTGCTTGCGCGCACCGTCGCCGACTGCGCGCTCCTGGCTTCGTGCCTCGCCGATTCCGGCGGCATCCCAAGCCAGACGCAACCGATCGGACGAGCTCCTCGGCTCGCACTGCTCGCCGCTTTCCCCTGGATTGCGACCAGTATCGAGCAGGACCGGGCGATGCAGGCTGCGCTCGCGACATTGCGCGATTCGCGCGCCGTCGTTACCCAAGTGGAGCTCGCCGAAGCCTGGCACGATGCGCAGCGCGTGCACCGCATGATCATGCTCTACGAGGCGGCGCAGCAGATGCGCGACCTGCAGGCGCGCGAGCGAGAGCACATCTCGGCGGAGCTCAACGCCGCGCTCGACGAGGGACGGGAATTCGGCGACGGAGCCTATCACGCCGCGCTCGCGCGGCGCGACACGCTCATCGCTGCTGTAACGGAGTGGCTGGCGCCCTTCGACGCGATTGCCGCGCCGCCCGCGCCGGCGTCGGCGCCCGGGGACCTCACTCAGACCGGGGACCCGTCGTGTTGCACGCTGTGGTCGCTGCTCGGATTTCCGGCCGTCACCATCCCGACCGCGGTGGCGGACAACGGATTGCCGCTTGGCCTGCAGCTCGCCGCGACCCCCGGTAGAGACGAGCGGCTGCTGGCGGTCGCGCAGTGGTGCGAAGCGCGATTGCCGTTCAAGGGTCTTCTGTGAGCTGGCCTGGGTCCCTCACCCCTAACCCCTCTCCCGCGGGGAGAGGGGAACGAATGGAGCGCGCTGCGCGCGCGTTTTCGGATTGAAGCGCGCCAAGCAGCATGCGCCGCCCCGGCCGCGCAATCCGGTTGCGCGTTCGCCTCTGCTCGGCAAAGGGGGAGCGCACGGCAAGTCGACGGCGGCGAAGCGGCGGCAGGCCAAGGTCGCGCTGCAGAAAGAGTTGCGCGAGCCCGACTGATGACCCTCTCGCGCCGCGATCTCGAGGAGGGGCGCATGCGCGCCCTCTACGCGGAGGCTGTCGACGGCCGCCACGCCCTCACCGACGAAGAGCTCGCGGTATCCCTTGCGGTGACCTTGAAATCCAAGCCCGCAGGGTCGGACTGGTGGGTTTTCGCATACGGGTCGCTGCTGTGGAATCCGCTGTTTCCATTCGAGGATGCGCGCCCGGCGACCCTCTCCGGCCGGCGGCGCCGGTTCTGCCTCTGGTCGCTTGCCTCGCGCGGAACGGCGAACCAGCCGGGACTGGTGCTCGGCCTGGATCGCGGCGGTTCCTGTCAGGGCGTCGTCTACCAGCTGCCGGCGCGCTCCGCGAACGCCGAGCTGGCGCTTTTGTGGCGCAGGGAAATGGTGCTCGGCGCGTATCTTCCGCTCTGGGTCACGGTGCGCTGCGACCGCAAGCCCCGGGTCGCGCTCGCTTTCGTCGTCGATCGTGCGCATCGGCAATACACGGGCAATCTCACCCTCGGAGAACAGGCGGATGTCCTGGCCACTGCAGCGGGCGCGTTCGGTTCGTCGGCCGATTACCTCGAGCGGGCTCGCGTCGCGCTGGTGACGCACGGGATCGTCGACCCTTATCTCGAGCGGCTCGCAGCACTGGTCGCGCGGCGACGGTGCACCGTGCAACCGCCCGTTTCGGAGGTAGACGCTTAGTGATTGGTTGACCGGTTGAGATTCGTGGCCCGGGTTCGTAGCCTGGGTTGAAATTCGTAGCCCGGGTTGAGCGAGGCGAAGCCCGGGATGACGCCGGTTCACAACGCTGCCCCGGGCATCGCGCTTCGCGCGTAGCCTGGGCTGAGCCGCAGGCGAAGCCCGGGGCGCCGCCGGATTCTCCTGTTGCTCCCGGGCATCGCGCTTCGCGCTCAGCCCGGGCTACAGCGCTCAGCCCGGGCTACAACGCTATGTGGCGGCCACCATCGACATTGATCGTCTCGCCGGTGACATAGGTCGCTTCCGCAAGCAGAAAGTGCACCGCCTTCGCGATGTCCTCCGGCGTGCCCTCGCGCCGCAACGGCGTGTGCGAGATGATCCGCTGGCGCGACAGCTCGTCGAACGCTTCGTCGTCGGGCCACAGAATCGGCCCGGGCGCGACCGCATTGACGCGCACCTCGGGCGCAAGCTCGCGCGCCAGCGAGCGAGTAAGCCCCACCAGCCCCGCCTTGGCGACGCTGTAGAGAACGTAGTTCTTGAGCGGCCGCTCGGCGTGAATGTCGGTGATGTTGACGATCGCGCCCTGCGTTTTCTTGAGCGCCGGCGCCGCGGCCTGGGCGATGAACAGGGGTGCGCGGAGATCGGCGCCAATCAGGTTCTCCCAATCCTCGGCAGCGATCTCGCCGATCGGCGTCTGATAGAAGGTCGCCGCGTTGTTGACCAACGCGTCGAGACGGCCGAAGATTTGCACCGTCTGATCGACCAGCGACGGCAACTTGCCGAGATCGAGCAGATCGGCCTGGATCAGCGCGACCGAATCCTTGCGCTGGTGATTGAGCTCCGCTTGCAACAGCCGCGCTTCGCCTGCGGAAGCGCGATAATGCAGCATGAGATTCGCGCCGGCCGCATGCAGCCGGCGGCAGATGGCGGCACCGACGCGCTTGGCTCCTCCCGTGACCAACACGACTTTGCCCTGCACGCGGGGCTCCGGCTACACTCTGTTCGACCTGCCAATCTAGCACATCGATGTCGCCGGCTCCACCCGATCCACGCTTGAGCGGCTTGCCGTCGCCGTCCGACGCGGAGCGTGCGCATTGTGCTCGCGTCGTCGCGCACCTCGTGCATGCGATCGCCGACGAAGAGGGTTGGATTTCCTTCGCCGACTACATGAATGCCGCGCTCTACGCGCCTGGCCTCGGCTATTATGCTGCCGGCGCGCAGAAGTTCGGCGCTGGCGGCGATTTTGTCACCGCACCGGAGTTGACGCCGTTGTTCGGACGCACGCTGGCCGTCCAGCTCTCACAGGTGCTCGCGCAGGTTCCCGACGGCGAGATTCT
>DASWDF010000274.1:0-8926 GCA_036395475.1 Casimicrobiaceae bacterium | reverse complement strand
GGTCAAGAGTACGCGGCGCCGGCGCACGGCGTCGCCAAGCTCGCGCAGCACGCCGACGCTTGCGTCCCAGCCGATGCACGCATCGGTGATACTGACTCCGTATTCGAGGGGCTGGCCGGGAAGCAGGTCCTGCCGCCCGGGATTGATGTGACTTTCGAACATCACGCCGATGATGCGATCGTCGCCGCGCGCGATCTGGCCGGCAACATCGCGCGCGACCTCGATCTGACGCTGGTACTGCTTCTGGCTGTTCGCATGCGAGCAATCGATCATCACCCGCGCCGCAAGCCCGGCGTGTCCCAGCTCGCCGCAGACCTTGTCGACGCTTGCCGCATCGTAGTTGGGCGCCCGCCCGCCGCGCAAGATGATGTGGCAATCCTCGTTGCCCGACGTATGCACGATGGCGGAGTGACCGCCTTTGGTTACCGACAGGAAGTGGTGCGGCGCGGAGGCTGCCTTGACGGCATCGACCGCGACCTTCACTCCGCCGTCGGTGCCGTTCTTGAACCCGACCGGACACGACAGGCCCGACGCGAGCTGACGGTGAACCTGGCTTTCGGTGGTGCGTGCCCCGATCGCCCCCCACGCGATCAGATCGGCGATGTATTGCGGGGTGATCATATCGAGGTACTCGGTACCGGCGGGCAGCTCGAGCTCGTTGATCTCGAGCAGGATGCGCCGAGCCAGCCGCAGGCCTTCGTTGATGCGAAAGCTGTCGTCAAGCCGTGGGTCGTTGATCAGACCCTTCCAGCCGACGGTCGTTCGGGGCTTTTCGAAGTACACCCGCATGACGACGATGAGCTCGTCTGCGAGCTCGCGCTTCAGCGCCGAGAGGCGCGTCGCGTAATCGATCGCCGCGTCGTAGTCGTGGATGGAGCAGGGGCCGACGACGACCAGCAGGCGATCGTCCGCGCCGTGCAGCACGCGGTGGATCGCGGCTCTGGCCTCGTAGGTTGTCGTCGCAGTGGCATCCGACGCCGGAAACTCGCGCAATAGATGCGCCGGCGGCGCGAGCTCCATGATCTCGCGGATGCGGGTGTCGTCGATCGGCAGCTGGGCGCCGGTCGGAGGCGCGACGGCTGCCTTGTTGCGATGAGCGGTGGGGGCGGGCACGGTCGGGGGCCTTGGAGCGCTATGGCCTTTTCGATGCAAAAACATCATTTTACTGGTGAACGGTCAAGCCGATAGACAATTTTGACACAGCGGATGCTGCATTGCACGATGGGTTTTTGCCACACCGCTTGAGGCCCGCTGGTCGAAATCGTTGCCTCGCTTCTGGCCCTTGTCGTAGACTCGCCGCAAGCGGGGACCCCGCTCTAAAACCACAAATCAGGGAGATCTCGATGAAGCATTTATTCGTACTGGTTCTGGCCGCTCTGTTCGCCTGCGCCGGAGCATATGCCGCCGACACCAAGACTGACGCCAAGCAGACCGATGCGATGAATCCGCAGCAGAACAAAATGAAAGCCTGTCAGGCGGAGGCAGGCGACAAGAAGCTCGAAGGCAAGGCCCGGCAGGATTACGTGAATAATTGCCTGAAGGCGAAGCCCGCGAAGGCGAAGAGCAAAATGGCGGAGTGCAACGCCAAGACCAAGGGTATGAGCAAGGCGGATGCCGACAAGATGCGCTCGGAGTGCATGAAAGCCTAGTCGCGCGAGCTCGCATGAATACGGCTGGGTGACCTCCTGTCCACCCGGCCGCACTGACAAGGCGGCGCCGGAGCAATCCGGTCGCCGCCTTGTTTTGTCCGACGTTCCCGGAAATACCCGCAGGGGCCTCGGGTTACCCATCCGTATCAGCCAAAGGTCTGACGCACCGCGGACCTCCAGCGCCGTTAATGCGCATGTGCTGCAGACGATTTCGTCCAGCTGCACTTTGAGCACCCAACCCAACGTCAAAGGAGATCGCCATGAAGACGCTCTACGCACTCACGCTCGCCAGCCTCATCGGCCTCGCCGCAACGACCGCCTATGCGGACGACGCATCGAACGTCAAGCCGCGTCCCGCCAAGTCGCAAGCCGCCGCCGCCACCGCCGGCACTGCGGCGCCGGTCAAGATTTCGCAGCAGGACAGGATGCGGCTGTGCGCCAAACAAGCGACCGGCAAGAAAGGCGCCGAGCGCAAGGCGTTCATGAAGACCTGTTTGTCCAAGAAGGCTTGACCGACGTTGCCCGGGAGGTGCTTGCGCCACCCCTCGGGCAACGCTTTTCACCGCAGGATTTTCGTTGGTCCGAATTTATTCGGCCACGTCGGTTCATGGATGCTGCGTGCGAATGAATTCGCACCTACGATCACCTGGGGTTCGTTGCTATCAGGAAATCGAAACGCCGAACAGCTTACCAACAGCGAACGTAACAGCCGCCGCAAGGCTGCCCAGCAACAGCATCCGCGCACCCGAGAACACGGCAGCGCGGCCGGTGAACAGCGACAGCGTTGCGCCGACTGCGAAGAGCGCGATCGCGGTCAACAGCCCGGCAATCGGCAGCGCGCGCGCGCCGGCGCCGAGCGCGAAGGGCAACAGCGGCACCGCAGCGCCAAGCGCGAACGAGAGCAAGGAAGAGATCGCCGCGCCCCAGGGCGAGCCGAGCTCGTCCGGATTGAGGCCCAGCTCTTCGCGCGCAAGCGTGTCGAGCGCGTGCTCGGGATCCGCGACGAGCTGCTTGGCGACACGCTGGGCTTCGCTGCCCGACAATCCCTTGGCCTTGTAGATGAGTGCGAGCTCCTGCGCCTCCGCGTCGGGATATTCCTTGAGCTCGTCACGCTCGAGGGCGATCTGGTACTCGAAGAGCTCGCGCTGCGAGCGTACGGACACAAATTCGCCGGTGGCCATCGCAAACGCGCCGGCAGTCAATCCCGCGACGCCGGTCAGGAGCACGACGGCGGGATCCGAGCTCGCACCCGCGACGCCGAAGATGAGGCTCGCGTTCGACACAAGTCCATCGTTGATGCCGAACACCGCCGCGCGCAGGTTGCCGCCGCCGCCCAAGCCGCGATGCCGGTGCTCGATGTTGCCAGCGACCGGTGCGCTATGCCCGCCTGGTTCGCGCCGGCTGTAGATCGCCATTCCGCGCACCTTCATCGCCGCCAACACGGCGCGCAGCCGCCGCGGACCGAAGAGCTGGACCAGCCTGGCGACGAGTCGCGTGCGCAGATCCGGCAGGAACGGCGGCGGCGCGGGTTTGCCGCTCGCGGTCAGCTGGGCGCGCCAGATCGCCGCCTGCGCTTCTGCCTCGCCAGCCAGCCGCGTGAAAAGATCGGCCCGCGCCGTTCCCGCTTCGGCATCCGCGCACGCGCGGTAGAGGTACGCGGAGCGCTGCTCCTCGGTCCAGCTTTCGAGAGGATTGCTCATGGCTTGCCGCAGCTCAACCGGTTGCGCTCATGACCGCATCGATGCGCGAGAGCACTTCTGCGGTGAGCACCAGGGCGGCGGTAATTCATGGTGGTTGTCATTCGTAATCAAGATGCGTTACCGACGTACCGCAGCACATCGCGCCAAAAAAACTAATCGGCGCGCCGCGCCACCAGTCGTGGCAAGAAACGTTAACCGGCACTGCTAGACACCGTGACAAAAAGCGTTAACCGGCGCGCAGGAGCGAGACGGCCCACTGGACGGGCAGGACACATCCTGCGCGCCGGTTCAACGCCTCGCGCAACGCAGCGCGAATGCAGGGATAATTCTACCGCATTGCAACACGCGATTCGTCGCGAGCGAGCGTACAATTGCGCGCTTCGCGCGCGGGCGCGCCCGCCGCTGTAACAACAATATCGTTTGCGGAACCAGCTCATGCCTCGAAGCCAACGCCCCTTACGCGTCGAAGATCTGTGGGCGATCAAGCGCATCGGCCCACCGACGCTTTCGCCCGACGGCGGCACCGCCTGTGCCGCAGTCACTTCCTATGACATGGACAAGAACGAGGGGCGCACCGAGCTGTGGCTTTTCCCGACCAACGGCGCACGGGCGCGCCGGCTGACCGCCGGCGACAAGGACAGCGAGCCTTGCTGGTCGCCGGATGGCCGTTGGATCGCGTTCGCGGCCAAACGCAAGGACGACGAGGAGCCGCAGGTCTACTTGATAGCTCCTGACGGCGGCGAAGCGCAGCGGCTCGTGTCGGTCGCCAGCGGTGCGTCGGGCCTGCGCTGGTTCGCCGACGGCAAGCGGATCGCGTTCATCTCGTGGGTGTGGGCCGATCTTAAGACGGACAGGGAGCAGGCCAAACGCAGGAAGCAGCGCAAGGAAGCCAAAGTCAAGGCGCACCTTTCCGAACGCAGGGAGTTCCGCTTCTGGGACCACTGGCTGACCGACGGCCGGGAACCGCATGTGTTCGCCGCGGACGTCGCGACTGGACGCACGCGCGATCTGCTCGCGGGTGCCGGACTCGCGCTGCAGCCCTGGGACCCATCCGCCGAGCTTTACGATATGAGTCCCGATGGCGAAGAGCTCGCGCTCACGATCGATCCTAACGCCGAGCCCGGAATGATGAATGAGACCGACATCGTCGTCGTCAATACTGCCACCGGCCGGCAGCGCACGCTCACCGCGGACAGCGGCTTTGGCGATGCAAATCCGCGCTATTCGCCCGACGGCCGTTACATCGCCTGGAACTCTTACAACCTGAAACGCGCGTTCAACGACCAGGGGCGGCTGACGCTCTACGAGCGGCGCCGTGGTCGCTCGCGCCGCCTGGCAACGAAGCTCGACCGGGCGACGACCCGGCACGCTTGGGCGCCGGACGCCGCGGCGCTCTACATGCTCATCGAGGATCGCGGCCGGCAAGGGTTGTATCGGCTGGGGCTCGGCGATGCGCTGCCGACCGCGGTGGCGCGCGGTGGAGTGATCACCGGTTTTGCGCTGTCGCGCGACGGCAGCCGCATCGCCCTGGATCGCGCCACGCTGTCGCATCCGCCGGCGCTGTTCGCGCTCGATGGCGATGGCCGTGGGGAGCGGCCGATCGAAAGCCTCAACCGCGCACTGCTCGCCCGCGCGAGGATGGGAGTGACGCGAGAGTTCACCGTAAGGGGTTGGGGCGGAGATCCGATCCAGATCTGGGTCACGTACCCGCCCAATTTCGACCCGCGCAAAAAGTGGCCGTTGTTGCATTCGATTCACGGCGGCCCGCACGCGGCGCATGTCGACGGCTGGCATTTCCGGTGGAACATGCAGGTTTTCGCCGGTCATGGCTACCTCGTTGTCGGCGTGAACTACCATGGCTCGTCGGGCTTTGGCCAGCAGTGGCTGGAGACGATTAAGGGTGATTACGGAACGAAGGAATACGCCGACATCGAGGCGGCGACCGATTTCATGTTGCGCCAGCGCTACATCGACCGCCGGCGGCTGTCCGCGACCGGCGGCAGCTACGGCGGTTACATGGTCGCGTACATGAACGGCCACACCGACCGCTACCGGACCTTCGTGTGCCACGCCGGTTGCTACGACTGGGTCAGCATGATGGCGACCGACGGGTACATGTTTTTCGCCAAGGAGCTCGGTGCTTTCCACTGGGACAACCCGGTGCGGGTGATGAAGCAGTCACCGCACCACTACGCGCGCAGATTCAAGACGCCCACGCTTGTGATTCACGGCGAGCTCGATTACCGCGTGCCCGCGACGCAGGCTCTGCAGTACTACAACACGCTCAAGGCGCGCGGGGTCGGCGCCCGGCTGGTCTATTTTCCCGACGAGAACCACTGGATCCTGAAACCGCAGAACTCGCGGCTCTGGTACCGCGAATTCTTCGCCTGGATCAAGCGTTACGCGCCCGGCGGGCCGGCGCGCAAGACGTAGCCCGGGCTGAGCAAAGCGATGCCCGTGGCGAGTCTCATTGCGGAGTTTCTCCCGGGCATCGCGCTTCGCGCTCAGCCAGGCTACAACGTCGGGTGTCCGGGCCGACCGGCGCGGACCTCGCGTTTTTCCTGGCAGGCGATGCAGCGCTCCGCGGTCGGCTGGACGTTCAGGCGCGGCCAGCCGATCGGTCGGCCGCAATCGCTGCAGGTACCGTAGCTGCCGTCGGCGATCCGCGCGAGTGCCGCCTCGACCTCGGCGAGTTCGGCAACATCGCGCGTTACCGTCGCGATGTCGAGGTCGGCGAGGATATCCGCCAGAACCCAATCCTCGGTCGCCGCCAGCTGGTTCATGAATCCGACCACGCGCGGGTCCTCGCTGTTGGCCAGCTCGCGTTGCACCTCAGCCCGGAGCGTCTGCCGACGGCTCGTCAGGCGGCTTTCAAGCTCGTCGCGTTGGCTGTCGGCGAGGTTCGTCATCGGCAATCTCCACAGGGCGCTGTTCCGATCCGAGCGGCCGGCGCAGCCGGCGTGACCGGTGTCAAGGATCGCACGCTTTTCGGGGTTCCGGGGGACTTGAACTCAAGCGACGCCGCGCCCAGATGCGGCGTGCAGGAATGGCCGCTCCGGGCCGGAGCGGCCGGCGCCCGTTCCGACCAACCTACGACACGAAAGGAGAACGCCATGGCAAGCCTCATTCCCTATGATCCCTTGGTGGACACCGGCATCGACGAGCTGTTCCGCGGTTTCTTCCAGCCGATTCGCATGGAAGGCAGGGCAGCCCCGGTGACCGTCAAGATGGACGTCACCGAAGACGACAAGTCTTACACCGTTCACGCCGAAATTCCAGGCGTGAGCAAGGACGACATCCAGGTCACGATCGAAGGCAATCAAGTGACGCTGGGCGCCGAGGTCAAGCGCGAAAAAGAAGCGAAGGACGGACAGCGAGTGCTGCGCAGCGAGCGCTTTTACGGCAACGCGTTCCGCAGCCTCGCCCTGCCGACCGAGGTCGACGAAACGCAGAGCGAAGCCCGCTACGACAAGGGCGTGCTCGAGCTCAAGCTGGTCAAGAAAGCGGCGTCGGCCGGCAAGCGGCTGAACGTGCAGTAATCGTGGTTCGTGCCCCGCGCTACGGCCTCCTTGGACGCGCTGCACATGCTGTAACGGTATCGTGTCGGCCGCCAGCGTCGACTCGCCTCGCGCGATCCCCGCGCACTGCGTGCGCGGGGGCCCTCGCTGCGGGCTCGCGCCGCTAGCGGACGCGCTTCGCGGGGTAATCTTCCTCGATGTTGTCGCGAAAAAAACTCCATGGCGAGGACGCCCCGACGAAACGGCGCCAGGTGTCGAGCGCGACGCCGGAATACTCGAAGGTCCCGCTGGTAAGCTCGACCCGCAGCAGGCGATTGCGCGCGTCGTAACCGGCCGCGCGCAGGTTGCCGCCGGAAAGCCTCTTCATCTCCACCGCCGCGCCTTTCGTCAGTGCGCAATCAGAAGCGCACGCACACATGCGGATCGGTCAGCGCTTCTTCCGCTGTTTCGGCTTATGCGGCCGTTTTTTGCCGTAGCTGCCGTTGAAGATCTTGCCGCGGCGAGTTCGAACGTCGCCTTTGCCCATGATTGGTCTCCGTCGAAGAGTTTTCGAATGATAGGATTATAGCGCGGCCGCCCGATCGGACGGTGCGATCGTCCTACACGCAGGAGACGCTGTGAGATTCGCGCGCACGTTTGCCGTCGTGCTGTTCGCTTCGAGCTTTGCCGCCGGTGCCGCCGACTCGGGCAAGGTGCTGCGCACCGCGTTCTCCATCGCGGAAACAAGCTTCGATCCCGTTCTCGCCTATGACGCGGCGTCGAACTCGGTGGTCGAAGAAATCTCCGAATCGATGCTCGAATACGAATATCTGGCGCGGCCGGTGAAGCTTGCGCCGCTGACGCTCGAGCGCTTGCCCGAAGTCTCCGATCGCGGTGCGACGTATCTGTGCCGCATCCGCAAGGGCATCTTCTTCGCGCCGGATCCCGCGTTCAAGGGCAAGCCGCGCGAGCTGGTTGCGGCCGACTACGCGTACTCGATCAAGCGGTTGCTCGATCCTGCATTGCGCTCGCCGTGGACCTGGGTGGTCGAAGGCAAGCTCATCGGCGGCGACGAGCTGGAGGCGGCGGCGAAGAAGAGTGGCAAACTCGACTACGATGCGCCGCTGCCGGGACTCGAGGTCGTCGATCGCTATACGTTGCGCATACGACTGCGGCAGCCCGACTATACGTTTCCGTATATCCTGGCGATGCCCGCCACAGCCGCCGTCGCCCGGGAGGTCATAGAGGCTTACGGCAACGATGCCGGCGCGCATCCGATAGGTACCGGTCCGTATCTGCTCAAGGAGTACAAGCGCAGCAGCCGCATTGTTCTCGAAGCGAACCCGCAGTTTCGCAAGCTCGTGTTCGACGAGCCGACGACCGCGAATAAGGTCGACGCGGCGCTCGCGCGTGCCCTCAAGGGCAGGGTGCTTCCGGCAATCGGCCGCGTCGAGATCTCGATCATCGAGGAGCAGCAACCGCGCTGGCTCGCGTTTCTGAGGCGAGAAGTCGATTATCTGCAGCCGTTTCCGCTCGATTTCGTCGGTGAGTTCCTCGATAATGGCAAGCTCAAGCCCGAGCTGGCCGCCAAGAACATCCACCACGAGCTGTTGCTGCGCCCGAACACCTGGTGGGCTTATTTCAACATGGAAGATCCCATCTTGGGCGGCTACACGCCGGAGAAGATTGCATTGCGGCGCGCCATCGGCATGGCGTTCAACACCGACGAGATGATCCGCGTGCTGCACAAGGGCCGCGCCGTTCCCGCGCAGGGTCCAATTCCACCCGACATCGCAGGCTACGATCCCGCGCACAAGACGCAGGCGCAAGTCTACGACCCGGCGGCGGCGCGCGCGCTCCTGGATCGCTTCGGATACAAGGACCGCGACGGCGACGGCTATCGCGAGCAGCCCGACGGCAAGCCGCTTATCATCGAGAACTGGTCGTCGCCGACCTCGAGGGCGCGCGAGTTCGACGAGCTGTGGAGGAAGAACATGAACGCGATCGGCATTCGCATGATGTTCAAGAAGGACAAGGTACCGGAGCTGCGCAAGATGGCGCGAGCCGGCAAGCTGCAGAT
>DASWDF010000273.1:0-6692 GCA_036395475.1 Casimicrobiaceae bacterium | reverse complement strand
CGGATCGAAGCCCGTCTCGGCCGCCGGAAATACGTGGCGAATCACCTTGACCGGATCGGCGGCAAGCGCCGGGAATGCGAGGATCAGCGCGCAGGTCCCTAGCAGCGTGCACGCCTGAAAAAGCTTACCTCGCATCCGCGATTCCGGTTTCCTCGGCCCACCCGCCGTCAATGCGGTTTGACGTCGACGTAAGTAAATTCGCCGTGAAGGATCGGGTGCTTTTTGAATCCCAGGACCCACGGCCTGATCAGCTGGTTGCGCAGCCGCGAAACGTTGAGGCTCCACGCCGTATCCACTTCCATCTGCCGCGACATCAGAAGAAAGAGTCGATTGCGTTCCGCCGAGTTCGGCAGCGCCTTCGCCTGCGCGTAGAGTTTGTCGAACGCCTTGGATTCGTAGCAGCCGTTGTTGCTCTGGCCGGTATTCGGACCGTAGAGCAACTGCATGAAATTATCGCCATCGGGATAGTCGGCGGTCCACGCCTGGCCCCACATCTGCAGTCTGCATTCCTTGGCGGCCTTCAAGTTGTCGCCGAAGGGCGCGACATCGAAGACCATCCTGACGCCGATGCGTTCGGCCGAGCGCTGCCACAGCTCGTTGAACTCGCGATCGATGCTGCTGGGCTGGGCGGCCTGGTGGATCACCAGCGGCTTGCCATCGGGCAGAGTGCGCCATCCGTCGGGCCCCTTCTTGTAGCCGAAATAGTCGAGGAGCTTGTTCGCCGTTTCCGGATCGTGCCGTATGATCCCGCGATACTTCGGGTCGTGCCCGACAACGCCCGCCGGGATCGGCATCTGCGCGTGCACCGCCTGACGCTTGCGCAGAACCTCCACCTCCCGTTCGACGTCGTAGGCCATCGCCAGCGCGCGCCGCAACGCGATCTTCCCCTTGGCAAACCCACCGACGATGGGATCGCGGATGTTGAAAGCGGTATAGGTTATCTCGGGATCGATCGCGCGATAGTGCGTAATGCCCTGCTGCGCCAGCTCGGGCTTGAGCTTGTCGCCATCGAACGCATTGGGCGCGAACGCCGGCGGAACATTGATGTAATCCAGCTCCTTTTGCAAAAACGCGAGCCACACCGACTGCGGCTCCTCGATGATCGTGATCTCGACCCGGCCGACCTGCGGCATCTGCTTGCCCTTCATCGCCGCGATCAGCGCCTGGTCCCACGGCTCGTCGCTCGGCTGAAAATCCCAGACAAACCCGCGATAATCCGGATTGGCCTCGAGCACGATTTTCGAGCGCCGGGTCCAGCTCTTGAGAACGTACGGGCCCGTACCGACGGGGTGCGCCATGAGCTCCTCGCCGGGGTAGGCCTCGACGATCTCCCGCGCCATGCTGCCGAAAGGAACGTGCGCGACGATATAAGGGAAGTTGTAGTCGCTGTCCGTCAAGCGAAAGCGCAACGTGTAGCGATCGACCGCTTCCATGCCCGGCACTTTGGCGTCGTAATCGAACTTCTCGGTTTGCTTCGCCTTTGCCACGAGCGCGTCCAGACCGACGATCTTGCCTTCGAGCATGAACGCCCATTGCGAGCGGTTGGCCGGATCCATGAACCGCATGTAGCTGTACACGAAATCCTGCGCGGTCAGCTCGCGTTTCCGGCCTTTGAAGGCGGCATCCGGAGTGAAGAAAATTCCCTTGCGCAGCTTGAAGACGTAGGTCTTGCCCTGCTCGGTCACCTCTGGCATGGCCTCGGCTACCATCGGCACGAGCTTCGCCGGCCGTGCCAGATAATCGTAGGTCAGCAAGCGCTCGAAGATCGCTTCATTGACCGTGTTCGAGTACAGGTCGGTGACGCGGCAGGGGTCGAATCCCGCCTCGCCGGTCGGGAAGTACCAGTGGATGACTTTATTCGGATCGGCCTTGGCGAGCGCATTGGCGCTCGACAGCAAAGCGGCCGCGAATGCCAGCAGCGCAGACAGAACAAGCCATGGAGAAAGCCGGAAAGACCGGCCAGGTGACAGTCCACGCCTGCGCAGCATCGACCTCCTCCTTTACGAACGGCGCGTAATGTACCATTTCTCGCCCTTTTTGACGCCATGATGACTCGATTGGGACCTCGCTCTGTTGCTTCGCAGCGCGCCCGTTGCGACGGGGCGCGGCGGCGATGAAGCCGCACTATTGGGACGAAGCGACGCGCACGCTCTCCCGGCGCGATCGTGTGCTGCGCCGTTTGATTCGCCGCTATCCCGGCATTCATCTCAAGCGACGCAGCGACCCCTTTACCACACTGGCGCGAGCGATTGTGGGCCAGCAGATTTCCGTGAAGGCTGCCGATTCGATCTGGCGCCGGTTCGTGGCGGTGGTGACCGACGCGCCGCAGCCCGGCTTTCCCAAGCTCGCGCCGCAACAAGTCGCAGCTCGGGCCCTGCCGGCACTGCGCGGCTGTGGCCTGTCCCAGCGCAAAGCCGAATACCTTGCCGATCTGGCTGGGCATTTCGCATCGGGTCGCCTCGATCCCCGGCAATGGAAAAAGCTCGACGACGAGGCGCTGATTGCGGAGCTGGTCGACGTCAAGGGAATCGGGCGCTGGACCGCGGAGATGTTTCTGCTGTTCCACGAACTGAGACCCGACGTGCTGCCCGTCGACGACATCGGACTGCAGCGCGCGATCGCCGACCATTACAACGGCGGCGAGCGCCTGCCGCGAGAGGCGATGTTCGCGGTGGCCGATGCGTGGCGGCCGTGGCGCTCGGTCGCGACGTGGTATTTGTGGCGCAGCCTCGACCCGATCCCGGTGGAATATTGATCGGAACGTCGCCTTCGGGCTTGATACTTCGTTGCTCACTCGTCCGCTTGCTTACATAGATCTTTCTATGCGCGCTACGCGGGCTCGCTTGCGCCTCGTCTGAAGCCCGAACGCTAGCTCCGATCGCGCTCGATACAATTGCCGCGTGAGCAATATTGCCCCGCCTTTCGCCGGACTGACACCCAATGTCGTGCTCGACGCGCTGGACAGCGTCGGGCTCGTCGGCGATGGCAGGATGCTCGCGCTCAACAGTTACGAAAACCGCGTCTACCAGATCGCGATGGAAGACCGTCAGCCGTACGTCGCCAAGTTCTACCGCCCGCAACGCTGGACCGATGCGCAGATTCTCGAAGAACATGGCTTCGTGCGCGAGCTCGCCGAATGCGAGCTACCGGTCGTTGCGCCGCTGGCTTTGGTGGGCGGGAGCACGCTGTCCGCGTTCGCTGGATTTCGCTTCGCGGTCTATCCGAACTGCGGCGGCCGCGCGCCCGAGCTCGAGGATCGCGCGACGCGCGAGTGGCTCGGCCGCTTCATCGGCCGAATCCATGCCGTCGGCGCGCAGATAGACTTTAGCGAACGCCCGGCGCTCGACATCGAGAGCTTCGGCGAGGAGCCGCGCGACTGGCTGCTCGCTCACGGCTTCGTCCCGCCGGACCTCGACAACGCTTATCGCAGCGTCGTTGCCATGGCGCTCGACGGCGTGCATCGATGCTTCGCGCGAGCAGGCGACGTGAGCGCGCTGCGCCTGCACGGCGATTGTCATGCCGGCAACGTACTGTGGATTCCAGAGGGATCGCTTGCCGGACCGCATTTCGTCGATTTCGACGACAGCCGCATGGGACCTGCGGTACAGGACCTCTGGATGCTGCTTTCAGGAGATCGCGCCGACATGTCGCGTCAGCTCTCCGATATTCTGGCCGGCTACGAGCGCTTCCACGACTTCGATCGACGCGAGCTTCATCTCGTCGAAGCGCTGCGCACGCTGCGCTTGATTCACTACGCGGCATGGCTCGCGCGGCGTTGGGACGATCCTGCGTTTCCGGCCGCGTTCCCGTGGTTCAACACTCAGCGCTATTGGCAGGATCGGATCCTCGAGCTGCGCGAGCAGATCGCCGCGATGGACGAACCGCCGCTTCAGGTGTAGCCCGGGCTGAGCGCGGTGCCCGGGGCGCTGAGCGAAGCGATGCCCGGGAAATCGTGTCATCGAAGGCGACGGCCCCGGGCTTCGGCTACGCCTCAATCCGGCCTACTTCAGCACGCCGTCGACCAGGTGCAGCCTGCGGTCGGTGCGCGCGGCGAGGTCGGGATCATGGGTGACGACGACCAGACTGGTCCCCGCACCGCGGTTGAGCTCGAGCATCAGGTCGAATACCTGCGCGGCGGTGTGGCGGTCGAGATTACCGGTCGGCTCGTCAGCGAGCACGACGGCAGGTGCGGTGACCAGCGCGCGCGCCAACGCGACGCGCTGGCGTTCGCCGCCCGAGAGTTCGCCGGGCCGGTGCAGGACGCGATCGGCGAGCCCCACGCGCCCCAGGATACTTGCCGCCGCTGCGCGCGCCCGTTCGGGCTGTTCGCGGCGGATGAACAGCGGCATCGCCACGTTGTCGAGCGCGGAAAACTCCGGCAACAGATGATGGAACTGGTAGATGAAGCCGAGCGCGCGGTTGCGCAGCCGCCCCTGCTCGGAGTCGCGCAAACGGGCGAACGGCACGCCGCGGATGAAGACTTCTCCGCCAGTGGGCGCGTCGAGCCCGCCCAACAGATGCAGCAGCGTGCTCTTGCCTGATCCCGACGCGCCGACGACGGCGAGCCGCTCGCCGGGGACAACGGCAAGATCGACGCCGAGCAGCACCGGCACCAGCAGCGGCCCGCTGCGATATGTTTTCTTGAGGCCGCGGCATTCGAGCACGGGCGCTGTGCTATTCATACCGCAGCGCCTCCGCGGGATTGATCCGTGCGGCGCGCCAGCTCGGGTAGAGCGTAGCCAAGAGCGTCAGCGCAAACGCGATCGCAGCGACCAGCAGGACATCGGCCTGCTGCACCTGCGACGGCAGCTCGCTGATGTAATAGACGCTCTTGTCGAGGAACTGCACGCCGAAAACGCGTTCGATGAACGGGACGACGGTATCGATGTTGAAAGCGAGCGCGAGGCCACCCGCGACGCCGAGCAATGTGCCGATGGTGCCGACCAGCGCGCCCTGGATCACGAAGATCGCCAGAATGCTTGCGGGGGATGCGCCCTGCGTGCGCAGGATCGCAATGTCGGCCTGCTTGTCGGTCACGACCATCACCTGCGCCGAGACGATGTTGAACGCCGCGACGGCGACGATCAGCGTCAGGATCAGGAACATCATGCGTTTTTCGATCGCCACCGCGCGGAAGAAATTGGCGTGGCTCAGCGTCCAGTCGCGCACCTCGGCGTCGACGGACAGCACCGGCAAGAGCTCGTGGGCCACTCGCGGCGCGGCGAACAGATCATCGAGCTTGAGCCGTACGCCGGTCACCGCGTTGCCGAGGCGGTAGAGCTTCTGCGCATCGGACAGATGGATCAGCGCAAGCCCGCTGTCGAACTCGAACATGCCGATCTCGTACACGCCGACGACGCGAAAACTCTTCACCCTGGGCAGCGTTCCCGCTGGCGTGACGGTGCCCTGCGGCGTGATGACGACGACGCTGTCGCCCATGCGCACGCCCATCGCACGCGCAAGCTCTGAGCCGAGCACGATGCCGAACCCGTCGGGTTTGAGATCGGCTAGCGAGCCGGCGCGCATATGGCTGCCGAAATCGGCAACCGTGTCCTCGAGCCCGGGATCGATGCCGCGGACCAGCGCGCCGCGATTGACTTCTCCTGCCGAGAGCATCGCCTGTCCGAGGACGTACGGCGCCGCGGCCTGGACGCGTGCGTTCGTCCGCGCGGCCTGCGCGAGCGACGGCCAGTCGGCGATGCCGCCGGCGAGGCCGCGTATCTCGATATGCGACGCAACCGCCAGGATGCGCGTGCGCAACTCCTCCTGGAAGCCGTTCATCACCGAGAGTACGACGATCAATGCGGCGACGCCCAGGGCGATGCCCAGCATCGACACCGCGGCGATGAACGACACGAAGCCGTTGCGGCCCGAGCCGCGGCGCGCGCGGGTGTAGCGCAATCCGACGAGTAATTCGTAGGGCACGTCAGGCTTCGCGAATCC
Source organism: Casimicrobiaceae bacterium (assembly GCA_036395475.1). GTDB lineage: Bacteria > Pseudomonadota > Gammaproteobacteria > Burkholderiales > Casimicrobiaceae > PALSA-1003. The sequence goes on along the minus strand of DASWDF010000273.1, from coordinate 749 downwards.
GGTTGACAGCCGGGCACGACCTCCTTCGCGCGCAAGTGTCCCGGCGAGCGCGCCAGTGTGCCATAAACCGTTCGCCTGAGATGACACGCTTGCGTGTTACACTCGGCGCGCACCCCCGAGCGGACTTACATGCACTTCACCATAGTCGTACCCGGTCTGCTCGACTGGCCTCTCCTAGCGCTCGCCGCCGTGGAAAAAGAGGCGCCGGCGCTCGCGCGGCTGATCGCCGCCGCGCCTTCGCCCGCCATCGAAGAGGACGGCCTGGTCGCGACCGCCTGCCGCTGTTGCGGCATTGCGAAGCAACAGGACTGGCCCGTCGCGCCCTGGCTCGCGCGGGCGGCTGGTCTCGATACGGATGGCGCGTACTGGCTTTGCGCCGAGCCGGCGCGATTCGTCGTAGGACAGGCCGACGTTCGGCTCGCCGGATTGGTGAGCGATCTCGAGAGAGCCGAGGCCGACGCGCTCATCGCAACGCTCAACGCGCACTTCGCCGACGACGGCATCCGGTTTTTTGCACCCGGACCGACACACTGGTTCGCGCGGGTCGAGCATGCGCCGCGGCTCGTCACCTTTCCGCCTGAAGCTGCGCTCGGCGCGCCGCTTGTCCCTTATCTGGCAGCCGGCCCGGATGCCGCACGCTGGCGCCGCTGGCAGAGCGAAATGCAAATGCTGTTGTTCGAGCATGCGGTAAATCGCAGCCGCGAGCAGAGCGGGCGCGCAGCGGTCGACAGCGTGTGGCTGTGGGGCGG
>DASWDF010000272.1:0-30332 GCA_036395475.1 Casimicrobiaceae bacterium | reverse complement strand
AACGCAGATGAGGCCATTGCGCCGAAACCCGGAGGGACGGGGCTTTCCGGGCGATCTGCTGTGTCGCGCCGCTCGCCCATGGGGCCTGCCATGGGCTTCGCGTCGCTTCGTGCATCTCATCCCGGAAAGCCTCCGTCGCGGCCACGTGGGACTCAGTCAGAGGCTCCTTAGCGGCCCGCTCTGATTTCGGTCCACATGCGGTTCCGCAGGCGCCGCTGCGCCGCGGTGAGCTCCTTCAATTGCTCGAGCTTCGCCGCGACCGCCTTGTCCGGGAAGATGGCCGGATTCTTGAGGATCTCGGGCTTGATGTACTTGACCGCATCGAGGTTTGGGTTGCCCGAGCCAATGAGGTTGGTGAGCTCTGCGGAGTTCTTTCCCTCGAGCATGAAGTTCATGAATTTGTGCGCGAGGTCCGGACGCGGCGCATCCTTGTGGATCACCATGTTGTCGACGGCGAGCACCGCGCCCTCCTTGGGCATTCCCTGCAGGATTCGAAACGATCGCTTGGCGGCCTGCGCGTCGAGGTTGGCCTGGAAGATGTCATTGGAGTAACCGTGCACCAGCCAGATGTTGCCGACCGTCAGCTCCTTGATGTACGACGAGGCGTTGAATGCCGCCCAGTACGGTTTGGCCTTCTTGATCGCGTCGGCGGCTTCCTTCCAATGCTTCTCGTCGACGTCGTTCGCCGAGTAGCCGAGGTACTTGAGCGCCGCCGCGAACAGCTCGCTCGAGCTGTCGAGCACAGTCACCCGCCCCTTCACTTTCTCCAGATACTTGGGGTCGAAGATCACCGCCCAGGTGTCGGTGGGCAGCCCCAGTTCCTTTATCTTCTGGTCGTTGTAGCCGATGATCGTAGTGGACATCGCATACGGCACCGAATACTTGTTGCCGGGGTCGAACGGCGTATTGAGGTAGATCGGATTGATGTTCTTCAGGTTCGGGAGCTGCGACTTGTCGATTGGCTTGAGCTGCTTGCCCTTGATCAGCGCTTCCACCGCATTCGACGTCGGCACCAGCATGTCGTAACCCTTGGCGCCGGCGGCGAGCTTGGCAAGCAGTTCTTCGTTGTCCGAATAATAGGTCTGCACGACTTCGCATTTGCAGAAATCCTCGAAGCGCTTGATCGTCTCCGGCGCGATGTAATTGTTCCAGTTATAGAGGTGGAACTGGTCCTTGGCGAGCGCCGGCATCGCCAGGAGCAGCGACGCCAACAAGGGAAGAAGCTTCTTCATGGGAACGGCTCCTAGTCGGAACGCAGCAGGCTCGGCGATACCCTAGAGGCAATGATGATAAGCGCGAGCGTCAACAGCATCAACAAGCTCGACACCGCGTTGACCTCCGGCGTCACGGCGATCTTGATCATCGAGTAGATCTGCAAAGGTAATGTCACCGTGCCTGCGCCGGCGGTGAAGAAGGTGATCACGAAATCGTCGATCGACAGCGTGAACGCCATCAGCGCGCCAGCGATCACCCCCGGCATGATCAATGGCAACGTGACGTAACGAAACGCGTTCCATGGCGAGGCTCCGCAATCGCGCGCCGCTTCGGTCAGCGTCTCGTCCATCCCGGCGAGCCGCGCCCGGACGACGATCGCCACGAAGCCGATGCAGAACGTGATGTGCGCGAGCGCCACCGAGACGAGCCCGAGCGTGAAGTTGAGCATGACGAAAAAGATGAGAAGACTCACGCCCATCAGAATTTCCGGGATCGCAATCGGCGCTAGCACCAGAATCTGCAGGAGGGGCGCCTTGTAGCGGTACAGGGCGACGCCCGCCATCGTTCCGAGCACGGTTGACACTGCGCTCGCAGTCAACGCAATGAGAAGCGAGTTGCCGGCCGCGGCGAGCATTTCATGGTTGTGGAACAGCTTGTCGTACCAGTCGAGTGTGAATCCCACCCACTCGGCGTTCAGCCGCGAGTCGTTGAACGAATAGACGATGACGATGACGAGCGGAACGTAAAGGAAGGCGTATCCCGCTGCCGCGGCGATCCACAGTCCGAGCGGACGCTTACGCATGGGCCTTCGCCGAGGATGGCGTGCCGAGGTTGCCGCGCGCGACCCAAGCGGCGAGGCCCGCGAGCGCCAGCGCGGCGATGGTGAGCACGATCGAGAGCACGCTGCCAAACGGCCAATCGCGCGTTTCCAGGAACTGCTGCTTGATGACGTTGCCGATCAGGCTATCTTCCGGTCCGCCCAGGATGTCGGGGATAGCGAAAATGCCGAGCGCGGGAATGAACACCAGCGCCGCGCCGGCGTACACGCCCGGGAGCGAGAGCGGGAAGGTGATGCGCCAGAACCGTTGCCAAGCATTGGCGCCGAGGTCCTGCGCCGCATCGAGCAGCGCCTGATCGTGCTTCTCGAGATTCGCATAAAGGGGTAGCACCATGAACGGCAGGTGCACATAGACCAGGCACACCAGCACGGCGAACGAGCTAAAGAGCAGCGGCACCGCCTCGTGCCCGAACCACGCCAGCACGCCGTTCACCGTTCTTGCCAGTGCGGCGTTGGGGCCGAGGATGATCATCCACGCGTACACGCGGATCAGGAAATTGCTCCAGAACGGCAGAATAACCAGCAATAGCAGAAGGTCCCGATAGCGCTTCTCCGATTTGGCGATCAGCGCGGCGAGCGGGTACGCGAGCGCCAGGCAGAACAGCGTCGTGGAGAGCGCGTACCACACCGACTTCGCAAAGATCTGGGCGTAGATCGACTCGCTGAAGAAGCGCGCGTAGCTGTCGAGATTGAGATCGAGCCTTCCCTCCTCGAAGAGCGGCGCCAAGCCACCGAATTCGCCGGGGGTGCGGAGCGACGCCAGCAACATGATGAGCGACGGGATCGCAAAGAACAGCAGCAGATAGGCGAGCGGCGGTCCGCTGACCAACCACTTGCCGATCCGTGGGCGCGTTGCCGTGGAGATGGGCTTCGGTTTCATGGTCACTCTTCGATGAAGTGGCCCGCGTCGACCGACCAGCTCATTTCGACCGCGTCGCCGACCTCGAAGAACTTGGCGCGGCCGCTCTGCGAATTGGCGAGCAAGACTTCGACGCGCATGCCGCCCGGCGTGGCGACCCGGTACATGGTCACCTCGCCCATGTAGAGCAGGTCCGCGATGGTTCCGCGATAGTGATTGTCGGGCGTGTCGGCGGGCGCAGTGGCCTCGATTCGGATCTTTTCCGGCCGCAGCGCGATCGTGGCGGGACGGCCGGGCGCGAGCTTCGAGTCGGTCGCAACGCGCACCGGGCCGAGCGCGGACACGTCGACCGTGACCAAGCCGTTGCCGCTCGCCGCAACCGGGCCGGAGAACAGGTTGCACTGGCCGATGAAGTCGGCGACAAAACGCGTGCGCGGAAAACCGTAGATCTTCGACGGCTTGTCGAGTTGCTCGACGCGGCCCTTGTTCATCACCGCGATGCGATGCGAGAGCGCCAGCGCCTCGGTCTGATCGTGCGTCACGTAGGCGAACGTGATGCCGACCTCCTTCTGCAGGTTGATGAGCTCGATTTGCATTTCCTCGCGCAGCTTCGCGTCGAGCGCGGCCAGCGGCTCGTCGAGCAGCAGCACCGCCGGATGCGTGACCAGCGCGCGGCCGAGCGCGACGCGCTGCCTCTGCCCGCCGGAGAGCTCGTGCGGATAGCGTTTGCCGAAGTCTTGCAGGCGCACGTCCTCCAGCGCCGCGGCGACCTTGGCGCCGATCTGCGCAGCGGGAGTTTTCGCCATCTGCAGCGGGAACGCGACGTTGCCTTCGACGGTCATGTGCGGGAACAGCGCGTAGCTCTGGAACACCATACGCATCGGGCGCCGCTCCGGCGGCCGGCCGGCGAGGTCCTCGCCGTTCAGCAAGACGCGGCCGCCATCGGGGAGGTCGAAGCCGGCGATCATGCGCAGCAGCGTCGTCTTGCCGCAACCCGAGGGCCCGAGCAGGGTGAAAAACTCGCCGGCTTCGATGCCGATGCTGACGTTGTCGACTGCGGTGAAATCGCCGAAGCGGCGGGTGACGTTCTGGATTTCGAGCAGCGCCATCGCGTTCCGACTCGTCCCCCTCGCGTAATCGGCAGATTGTAGCAAAATGAACGAGGCTTCCACGCTGTTACGGTGTTCAATGCTGCGACCATGCATGTTTTTCGCGTTGGCGAGCGCGCTGGCGGTGCTCAAGGCGGCGGCCGAAGAGCCGCGCACGTATCAACTCGATCCGTTTGCGCAGGCGAGCGATGGCTACGCGAGTTGCCCGGCCGCAAAGCCGCCGGTGCTCACCGAGCAGGAAATGCGCGCAACGGCGCATCAGCGCGTCGAGCGAGGCACGTCGTGTTGCCTCGCTGGCAGCTGCGAGTGCGGCGGCGCGTATAAGCGCGATCCGGAGATCAATGAGCGCGTCGTCGCGGCTGTCCGCAGCGACAAACGTTTTCGCGACACCAGCGTGTGGGTCACGACGACGCGCAAGTTCGTCACGCTGCAGGGCTGCGTGCGAACAAAAGCGCAGAGGAAGGCGCTCGAACGCCTGGTCAAGCGCCAGCCCGACGTCGCGATCGTCTGGAACGAAACGATCATCGGCGCCAAAAAGTAGGGTCAGAGACGACTTCCCCCCTGGATTGGCAGACGCGTGTGATCGCGGACGAAAGTCGTCTCTGACCCTACTTTTCCAGCCGACGCGCTCCCGACGCTCGCTCCGTAACGCGAGTCGACGTCGCCCGACCAGTACAATGGCCGCAGTCCGTGACGGACGTAGGCGTGCAACGAGGAGAACGGCCACTTTCTCGGCGACCGCACGAGGCCGTGCCGCACCGGGTCGGCATGGATGTAATCGACGCGCCGCTGCAACTCCGCTTCGTCGTGCAGGGGCTGGTCGTCGAAGCTGCGCCAGAGCCCCGGCCCACCGACCACCCGCTCGAAAAGCGTCTGGATGAGGCGCCACCGCGCGGCGCGAGCAGTGTCGCCCGCGGGCAGCGCGAGGATGCAATGCAGATGATCGGGCAGGATCACGCCCGCCGTCAGCGCGAATGGATAGCGGTCGCGGCACGCCCGGAACGCGAGCCGCAGCGTGTCCGCGTGTTCGGTCAGGGCGCTCGAGCACTCCTCTTCGAGCGCGGCGGTGAAGAAGTGCTGCGTGGGCGCGGGCTGACCGGGACAATCGGTATCCATGCCCGCACTGTCGCGCGGCGGCCATGCGGCGGCATGAGGCTTTCGGCTGATGCAGACGGCTGAGTGGAGCTCAGCTCAGTCCGACCCCAATTACTGCTTCGGCTCCGGCGGCTTGGTGCCGAGGGCGGAGAGAAGCTCCATCGGCACCGGGAAAACGATGGTCGAGCTCTTGTCGCCAGCGATGTTGCCGAGCGTCTGCAGATAGCGCAGCTGCATCGCCTGCGGCTGCTGCGCGAGCATCCGCGCCGCCTGCAGCAGCTTTTCCGAAGCCTGCAATTCGCCCTCGGCGTGGATGATCTTGGCGCGGCGCTCGCGCTCGGCCTCGGCTTGTCGGGCGATCGCCCGCACCATCGATTCGTTGAGGTCGACTTGCTTGATCTCGACCGTCGATACCTTGATGCCCCAGGCGTCGGTCTGCGTGTCGAGCACCTGCTGGATGGCGAGGTTGAGCTTTTCCCGCTCGGAGAGCAATTCGTCCAGCGCGTGCTTGCCGAGGATCGCGCGCAGCGTCGTCTGCGCGAGCTGGCTCGTCGCCTGGAGAAACTGTTCGACCTGGATCACCGACTTGGCCGGATCGACGACGCGGAAGTAGATGACGGCGTTGACCTTGACCGACACGTTGTCGCGGGTGATCACGTCCTGCGGCGGAACGTCCATCACGATCGTGCGCAGGTCGACGCGCACCCACTGCTGGACGACCGGGATGATGAGGATCAGGCCGGGGCCCTTGACTTTCCAGAAGCGGCCGAGCATGAACACCACACCGCGCTGGTACTCGCGCAGAACTTTGAACGACGACGCGAGGATCAATAGAACGATAATGACGACAATGCCGCCGAATCCCATTCCAAAAGCCATCTTTAGCCTCCCACGCCTTCGTTAAGCGGCGTCACGGTCAGGACCAGTCCGTTGCGCTCGGTGACTCGAACGTCCTGCCCGCGCTTGAGCGGTACCCGGCTTTGCACGCGCCATTGCTCGCTGCGCACGCGCGCCCAGCCTTCGCCTTCCGCGTCCTCGAGCACGACGCCGACGCTGCCGATCAGCTCCTCGTGGCCGGTGACGACGGGTCGGCCGCGCGCCTTCAACGCGACTCCGCCGATGAGGAAGATGAACGCAGCGGACATGAGCGCGAGCGAACCGATCAGCCAAGGCGGGACGCCGAAGCCCGGCACCTCGGTGTCGATCAGCATCACCGCGCCGATGACAAAGGCGATGATGCCGCCCGCGCCCAGCGAACCGTAGCTCGGCAGGAACGCCTCCGCGATCAGGAAGGCCATCCCCAGAAGCACCAGGGTCAATCCGGCGTAATTGACCGGGAGCATGTTGAGCGCGAACAGCCCGAGGAGGAGGCAGATCGCGCCGACCACACCCGGCAGCACGAATCCCGGATTGGAGAACTCGAAAAACAGCCCATAGATGCCCAGCATCATCAGGATCAGCGCGACGCTGGGATCGGTGATCACGGCGAGGAACCGGCTCTTCCAATCGGGTTCCAAGATGACCTGCGCAGCGCCAGCCGTCGCGAGCACGCGTTCGCCGGCGGCGGTGCTCACCTTGCGGCCGTCGAGTTTTTTCAGCAGCTCCGGCACATCGCGCGCGGTGACGTCGATCACCTTTTGCGCCAGCGCTTCGTCGGCCGAGAGGCTCACCGCTTCGCGCACGGCGCGTTCGCCCCATTCCGCGTTGCGTCCGCGCAGTTGCGCGAGCCCGCGGATGTACGCCGCCGCGTCGTGAGTCTGCTTTTTGGTCAAGGTGTCCTGGGGCGCTTTGGCTTCTTCGCCGGGCTTCGCCTTGCCCTTCTCCTTCTGCTTCTCCTTCTCCTTCTCCTTCTCGATAGCCGGGGGTGGCGAGGGCGATATGGGCGACGGCATGCCGATCTGAATGGGCGTGGCGGCGCCGAGGTTCGTCCCGGGCGCCATCGCCGCGATATGGCTGGCGTAGAGGATGTACGTGCCGGCGCTCGCAGCGCGCGCACCGCTGGGACCGACGAAGACTGCGACCGGAACGCGCGAGGCGAGGATCGCCTTGATGATCTCGCGCATCGACGTGTCGAGTCCGCCGGGCGTATCGATCTGCAGCACGACGAGCTGCGCACCCTCGCGATCGGCGCGCGCGAGCCCGCGCGTCACGAAGTCGGCGCTCGCCGGTCCGATCGCGCCGGAAAGCGGCAATACAATGGCCGGCGCCGGCACAGCGCCGGCCGCTCCCGCGGCAAATGCGAGCCATGCCGACGCCACGACTTGCAACAACTTCACCGCCTTCACGCGAAACGCCTTGCGGAAGCAGGTATGGACGATGATTATTGCAGAAAACGCGCTCGCCCGCGCGCTGATGCGGCGCTCGCAGCCATGTAGCCCGGGATGAGCAAAGCGAATCCCGGGTTTCGCTGGAGCCTGCGCTGAGCGAAGTCGAAGGAGCTCAACCCAGGCTACACCGCTACCGACTGCCAGAGGAGTACGGCAATCACGCCGGCGAGCAGCACCGCCAGCAACGCCAGCCAGCGGTTCTGCGAGCGCTGTGCGGCGGCGAGCTCCTTGAGAGCATCTTGCGACACGGTCGGCGGCGCGGATAGCCGCTGGTAGATGAGACGCGGCAATTGCGGCAGCACGGTGGCCAGAAACGGCGCCTCCTCGCGCAGCCGCCGCTCGAGCGCACGCCAGCCGACCTGGTCCCGCATCCAGCGCTCGAGAAATGGTTTCGCGGTGACCCACAGATCGAGGTCGGGATCGAGCTGGCGGCCAAGGCCTTCGACGTTGAGCAGCGTCTTCTGCAGCAGCACGAGCTGGGGCTGGATCTCGACGTTGAACCGCCGCGAAGCCTTGAACAGCTGCACCAGCACGCGGCCGAGCGAGATTTCCTTCAACGGCCGGTCGAAGATCGGCTCGCATACCGCGCGGATCTCGCTTTCCAGCTCGTCGACCCGCGTCTCCGCCGGGACCCATCCCGATTCGATGTGCGCGGTGGCGACGCGGTGGTAATCGCGACGGAAGAAGGCGAGGAAGTTCTGCGCGAGATAGCTCTTGTCGGTCTCGGAGAGCGTGCCCATGATGCCGAAGTCGAGCGCGATGTATTTTCCGAAGTTGGCGGGATCGGTGGCCACGAAGATGTTTCCCGGATGCATGTCGGCGTGGAAAAAGCCGTCGCGGAACACCTGCGTGAAAAAGATTTCGACGCCGGCGCGGGCGAGCCGCGGAATATCAACGCCCTCCGCCTTCAGCCGCTCGATCTGGGCGATCGGTGTGCCGGCCATGCGCTCCATCACCATGACCTCGGTGCTGCACCAGTCCCAGTAAACCTCGGGAATGCGCAGCAGCGGCGAATGCAGGAAATTGCGCCTGAGTTGCGAACAGTTGGCTGCTTCGCGCCCGAGGTCCAGCTCGTCGTGGATAGTCTTGTCAAACTCTGCGACGACTTCCCGCGGTTTCAGACGCTTGCCGTCGGACCAGAGCTTCTCGACCAGCCACGCGCCCATCTGCATGAGCGCGAGATCCCTCTCGATCGTCGCCACGATGTTCGGCCGCAATACCTTGACCGCCGCCGGCGTGCCGTCGGGAAGCTCGGCGAGATGCACCTGCGCCACCGAGGCGCTCGCGACCGGCTCGCGCTCGAATGACTTGAAGACCCGCTCGACAGGCTTGGCGTAGACGCGGTTGAGCGTCGCGATCACCTGTTCGCTCGGAAACGGCGGCACTTGATCCTGCAGCTTCGCGAGCTCGTCGGCGATGTCGGCGGGCAATAGATCGCGCCGCGTCGAGAGCACCTGACCGAATTTGACGAAGATCGGGCCGAGGTCCTGGAGCGCGAGGCGGAGGCGCTCCGCGCGCGGCGATGAGGTATCGCGCCAGAAAGTGAGCGCGCGCGCGGTTGGCCGCAGCCAGCGAAAACGCTCGTGGCCGAGCAAGAACTCGTCGAGCCCGTACTTGAGCGCGATCAGCCAGATTTTTGCGAGCCGGAACCAGCGCATGAGCGCGATTGTAAGGTATGGCTTTGACGGGAAAGTAGGTCAGACTCGACTTTCCCACCGGATCATCCGAAGGCCACCGTGGCGTGCGAAAATCGAGTCTGACCCTAGTTTCCCGCGCCGCCGAGTTAACCATGCCCCTCGTCCGTATTTCACTTTCTGCCGGGAAGCCGGCCGACTACCGCCGCGCGATCGGAGACGGCATCCACCAAGCGATGATCGAGACGCTCGCCGTGCCCGAGCATGACCGCTTCCAGATCATCACCGAACACGATGCGGGCGGGATCATCTACGATCCCGGCTATCTCGGCATCGACCGGACCGATGACATCGTGCTGGTGCAGATCACCTTGAGCGCGGGCCGGAAGCCGAAACAGAAACGCGACTTCTATGCGCGAGCAGCCGAGTTGCTGGCGCACGAGCCGGGGCTCAAGCCGCAGGACTTGTTCATCAATCTCGTCGAAGTCGTCTGGGAAAACTGGTCCTTCGGTAACGGCAAATCCCAATACACGGAGTGACCGAAGCGCGGGGATCGAAGCAGCGGCACTCGCGACCGGGAATGACAGTGAGACTCGCTCCGCCATCGGGCAGTCCGCATCCGGCCGTTTTCCTGATCCTCATCCTCCCGTTCGGAGTGATGTCGGGTTACCTCACCGTCACGATCGTCTATTTGCTGACGCAGGCAGGCGTTCCGGTGGACGAGTCCGCAGCGCTGGTCGCGATGAGCTATGTCCCGCACAGCTGGAAGTTCTTCTGGGCGCCGCTGGTCGACACGACGCTCTCGCGCAAAACGTGGTATCTCTTCGCCACGGCCGTAAGCGGACTGGGCATTTATGCTACCGGCGCCATTCCCGCCGAAGCGGGCTCGCTGCCACTGCTCACCGCCGTGGTACTGCTCTCGAACCTCGCTGTGACGTTCCTCGCGATGTCGGTCGAGAGTCTGATGGCCTACGGCACTCCCGAGGACGCCAAAGGCCGCAGCGCAGGCTGGTTCCAGGCCGGCAATCTGGGCGGGTTCGGTCTCGGCGGCGGTGCCGGGTTGTGGATCGCGCAGCATTTCCAGCCGTCGTGGATGGCCGGGGCGGTGCTGGCAGTGGCATCGCTCTCGTGTTGCGCAGCGATTGCGTTCGTCGCCGAGCCGCAGCGGGCCCCGCGCGAGGACAAGTACTACCGGACGCTCGCGAACGTGATCAAGGACCTGTGGCATGTCGCCCGATCGCGCCGAGGGTTTCTCGGTCTGCTGATCTGCTTTCTGCCGATCGGTACGGGCGCGGCATCGAACCTGTGGTCCGCGCTCGCCGGAGACTGGCACGCCGGCGCGGAAACAGTCGCGCTGGTCACCGGCGTGCTGAGCGGCATCGTCATGGCGGCGGGATGCTTTGTGGGCGGCTATGTGTGCGATCGCATGGATCGCAAGGCCGCGTATGCTCTGTTCGGTGTGCTGATGGCGGGTTGCGCGGTCGCGATGGCGCTCGCGCCAAGGAGCGAGACCATGTACGCGGCATTCACCTTGATTTACGCGTTCATCAACGGGCTTGCGTACGCCGGCTTCTCGGCCGTCGCGCTCGAGGCGATCGGCCTCGGCGCCGCGGCGACCAAGTACAATCTCTTCGCGTCGCTATCGAACATACCCATCGGTTACATGACTGCGGTCGACGGATGGGCCGCGGCGCGCTGGGGACCGGGCGGAATGCTGCACACCGAAGCCGCGATCGGCGTAGCGGCATTGCTCGTCTTCAGCGCTGTCGCGATGGCGAGCACGAGGCCGCGCGAGCAAGTGACGTAGCCGGACCGCCGGTTGCGGCCCGCGTGCGCGAGTGAGCGATCATCGCGGCGTATCGAGACCGTCTTGGGACAGAAAGGCGAAAGTCATGAAGGACTGACCTCGCCGAAGGAACGCGCGATCAATCGGACCGATTGGAGCACAAGCCATGCATCTCGTCGTCAGGGCGTTTCCCGTGCTGCCAGCAAGGAGCAGGACGTCCAAACATTCGCGCGCGAGCTCTGCGGACCGCGGCAGGCGGATGTGCGCGAGTTCTGCGACAGCTACGGGGTCAAGCGCGAGACCTGGCATCTCCAACCCGGCCCTTTCGGGTCGCAGGGCATCGTCATAACCGAGGTGGAGGACGTCGTTCCGGCGGCAAGGGCATACGCCGACGCGCAGCAGCCATTCCATCGCTGGTTCAAGGACGAGATCTTGCGCATCTCGGGAATCGATCCGAACGTCGATCCGCTCGGTCCGCCGTCGACTCAGGTCTTCGCCTGGCCGCCGGCGGCGTAGCCTGGGTTGAGCCCGGAGGGCGAAGCCCGGGGCGGCGCTTCGAATCGAGGCGAGTCCCGGGCATCGCGTCGCTCAGCCCGGGCTACGGCGCGTCGATGCGCTCGTTTCAGCGATCGCCCCGGGCATCCCCCGGATCAATTCTGGGGTCAGCCCGGGCTACGACGTCGATACGCGCAGCGAGCGCGTCGACGCGTGCAGCAACCGCCGCGACCTCGGCAGCGAAGGCGCGTGCCTCGGCGCTGCTCACCGCAAGCCGCGTCTCGTCGCCGATGTAGCTCGCAACGCTCTCGCCGAAGCGCTCCGCGGCGTAGCCGGGAAGCGCGAGCAAGCGCCGGCCGAGATCGGCCACTTGCTGGCCCGCCACGCGACCGAACGCCCTGGCGCAGAGCTCTTCGACGAACCATGGCAGCGTCAACGCGAGCTCCGCGAGCGTCGCGTTGAGCGCGGCATCGCCCTCAGCCGCGACGAGCTGATTCCAACGTTCGGGCTGCGCGAGCAAGGCCGGCAGCCGCAGTGGAGAAATCGTCAACGTGAGGTCTGGCGCTGCCTCGCTTTGCGAGAACCGGCCATCCGCGGCGATGGCGGCCGTCCGGCTCGCCGGCCCGACGTCGATCCGTAGCGTGCGCCCGGCATGCGCGACGAGCCTCTCTCGCGCCCAGCCCTCACGCTCGAGCACGCGGTTGATCACGTCGGCAGCGAGAGTCATGCGGTTACAGCACGTAACCTCGATGCAACGCGACGATGCCGGCCATCAAGTCGAACCATTCCACGCGCTCGAATCCGGCGTTCTCCATCATTTCCTTCAGTGCCGCCTGATCGGGATGCATGCGGATCGACTCGGCGAGATAGCGGTAGCTCGCTTCGTCGTCGGCGACGAGCTTGCCCAGACGCGGCAGGACGTTGAAGCTGTACCAGTCGTAGGCGGCGCGGAACGGCTCGGCCACCTTGCTGAACTCGAGGATGAGAGCGACGCCGCCGGGACGCAGGACGCGGCGCATTTCGGCCAACGCGAAATCCTTGCGGGTCACATTGCGCAGACCGAACCCGATGCAGACGCAGTCGAAGCTGCGCGCCGGAAACGGCAGCGCCTCGGCGTTGCACTGGACCGCCGGTACGAGGCGACCTTCATCGAGCATCCGGTCGCGGCCGGCAGCGAGCATGGCGGCGGTGATATCGGTGAGGATCACGCGGCCCGACGGTCCGACGCGATCGGCGAAAAGGCGCGTGAGATCGGCGGTGCCGCCCGCGACGTCGAGCACAGCGCTGCCGCGGCGAACGCCGCTGGTCTCGACGGCAAAACGCTTCCAGGCGCGATGCAGCCCCGCCGACATGAGGTCGTTCATGAGGTCGTACTTTGCTGCGACCGACTCGAACACGCCACGCACGCGCCGCGCCTTCTCTTCGGGCGGCACACGTTCGAAGCCGAAATCCGTCGTCTTGCTCATCTGTCCTGTCACGATCGTCGCAGGCGATTCAGGGAGGCGTAGGGGTGAGGCTGCCGAGATTGCGCTCATCGACCGTGGTGATGACCGCAGGCATGCGCCGGCGCAGGTGCCGGAGCATTGGGATCGGGATCGCGGCTCGCACCGGCCGCGGCGAGCCGCGCCAGATATCGCTGCCACAGCTCGTCCTGCCGCTCGCCCAGATCGTACAGATAGTCCCAGGAATAGATGCCGGTGTCGTGACCGTCGGAGAACTTGGGCCGGACGGCGTAATGCCCGACCGGTTCGAGCTCCGCGATCGTGACGTCGCGCTTGCCGACCTGCAGCGTTTCCTGGCCCGGCCCGTGCCCGCGCACCTCGGCCGAGGGCGAGTAAACGCGCAGGAATTCGTAGGGCAGACGGAAACTCGTGCCGTCGGCGAAAGACAACTCCATCGCCCGCGAGGCTTGATGGAGCTTGATCTCAGAGGGAACGGGCGTGGAGGAATCGATGCCGGCCATGAGCGCTATTGTATGCGCGAACTACGACCCGCGTAGCCTTGGAGGAAGCCCATCGACGCCGCTTTAGGACCGACTCCGGCGAATTCCGGGAGGGGAAATTTTTGCACCGAGCGGCGGGTCCGCCTTTCGCGAAGCCCGTCCTGAGCCTCTCGAAGCGCTCGACACGGGTACTGAACTAAAAGCGGTTGGTGGCCATCGGGTTGGAAGAGTCCGGAACCAGGTCCATGTTGCCGATGCCGGCCATGATGTTGCGGTTCTTGGCATCCTTGCCGTGCAGCTTGATTTCGAGGCGCAGGTCGTTGAGCGAATCCGCGTTGCGCAGCGCATCCTCGTAGCTGATCATCCCCGCTTCGTACAAATCGAACAACGCCTGATCGAAGGTCTGCATGCCCAGTTCGCGTGACTTCTTCATGATCTCCTTGATGCCGGAGACATCGCCCTTGAAGATCAGATCGGAGATCAGCGGTGAATTCAGCATCACCTCGACCGCCGGCACACGGCCGCGGCCGTCGCGGCGCGCGATCAGCCGCTGCGCGACGAACGCGCGAATGTTGAGCGAAAGATCCATCAGGAGCTGCGCGCGGCGCTCCTCGGGGAAGAAGTTGATAATACGGTCGAGCGCCTGGTTGGTGCTGTTGGCGTGGAGCGTCGCCAGGCACAGGTGACCGGTCTCGGCGAACGCGATCGCGTAGTCCATCGTATTGCGGTCGCGGATTTCGCCGATCAGGATCACGTCCGGCGCCTGCCGCAGCGAGTTCTTCAGCGCGATCTCCCAGTTGTCGGTGTCGACGGCGACCTCGCGCTGGGTCATGATGCAATTCTTGTGCTCGTGCACGAACTCGATCGGATCCTCGATGGTGATGATGTGGCCGTAGCTGTTCTCGTTGCGATAGCCGAGCAGCGCCGCCATCGACGTCGATTTCCCGCAGCCGGTCGCGCCGATGAACAGCATGATGCCGCGCTTGCTCATGCAAACGTCCTTGAGCACCGGCGGCAGGTTCAGCTCCTCGAACGTCGGGATGATGATATTGATCGTGCGGAAGACCATGCCGACGCGGCCTTGCTGCACGAACGCGTTGCAGCGGAAACGGCCGATCCCGGGCGGGGCGATGGCGAAGTTGCATTCCTTGGTCGACTCGAATTCCATCGCCTGCTTGTCGTTCATCACGCTGCGCACGAGCTCGATGGTGTGCTGTGACGTGAGCACAGTCTTCGATACGGGTGCGATCTTGCCGTCGATCTTGAGCGCAGGCGGAAAGTCGGCGGTGATAAACAGGTCCGAGCCCTTCTGCTTGACCAGCAGATCGAGCAATTCGTGGATAAACTTGGTGGCGGTTTCGCGTTCCATTGTCTGATTCCCTATTCGCGGCCGTCAGGCCAGGAAAAGCGTAGCGAGCGGCCCGGAGGCGAGGCGGCCCGGAGCGAGCCGCGAGAGTACAGAGAAGTACGGCGAGCGGCGAGCGAGGACACAACGAAGCATACGGGCCGCGCAGTAGCTTTGCATGGTCTGACGGTCAGCCGCCGAAGAGATCCTTGTTGACAGCGCGTGCTCGCGCCTCGGCAAGCTGAATCTGATTGCGGCGGATCAATTCGGTCAGGCATTGATCCATCGTCTGCATGCCCGCCGCCTGGCTGGTCTGGATCGTCGAATACATCTGCGCGACCTTGTTTTCCCGGATGAGGTTACGGATCGCCGGCGTGCC
Source organism: Casimicrobiaceae bacterium (assembly GCA_036395475.1). Taxonomy (GTDB): domain Bacteria; phylum Pseudomonadota; class Gammaproteobacteria; order Burkholderiales; family Casimicrobiaceae; genus PALSA-1003. Next base: position 15,308 of record DASWDF010000272.1, on the reverse strand, counting down.
GGTCATGATTTCCCACGCCGCGATGCGACCCTGCCCGTCCTTGGTTTTGAGCAGCGACTGCGAGATCACCGCGACCAGCGATTCCGACAGCATCGCTCGCACCATGTCCTTTTCCGCCGCGGGGAAAACGTCGATGATGCGGTCGATCGTCTTCGCCGCCGAGCTCGTATGCAGCGTCGCGAACACCAGGTGGCCGGTTTCGGCCGCGGTCAGCGCCAGGCGGATCGTCTCCAGGTCGCGCATTTCGCCGACCAGAATGTAGTCAGGGTCCTCGCGCAAGGCTGCGCGCAGCGCGTTGGCGAACGACAAGGTATGCGGCCCGACTTCGCGCTGGTTGATCAGGCATTTCTTCGATTCGTGCAGGAACTCGATCGGATCCTCGATGGTGAGAATGTGCCCATACTCGTTCTCATTCACATGGTTGGTCATCGCCGCCAGCGTCGTCGACTTGCCCGAGCCGGTCGGGCCCGTGCACAGGATCAATCCGCGCGGGTTGTTCGTCATCTCGGCGAAGATCTTGGGCGTTGCAAGCTCTTCGAGTGAGAGCACCTTCGAGGGGATGGTGCGGAACGCAACCGCGGCGCCGCGCTCCTGGTTGTAGGCGTTGACCCGGAACCGGGCGAGGTTGGGAATGCCGAACGAGAAGTCGCACTCGAGCATCTCCTCGTAGGTCTTGCGCTGGGCATCGCTCATGATGTCGTACACCATGGCGTGCACGTCCTCGTGCTCCATCGGCGGCAGGTTGATCCGCCGGATATCGCCGTGAACGCGGATCATGGGCGGCAGCCCCGCCGAAAGGTGCAGGTCTGAAGCCCGGTTCTTGACCGCGAACGCTAAGAGTTCGGCAATGTCCATTTATAATCCCATCGGGCCAAAGCGCGCGGGCCACGGGTATTCTTGCAGGCGGCCGCTGCGGCAAGCCCAGAACGGCGGCGACGGCGCGGGGATTCCATCTGTGGATTACAGCGCGAGGCCCGCTATGCCGGCGTCATCATCCATCCGATTATGAGCCCAGACGAGAAGGCGTGGCAAGCCGTTCGGTCCCGGATCGCAGTCGCGGCCCGGCGCGCCGGCCGCGATCCCGCGACTATCGGGCTGCTCGCGGTGAGCAAGGCGCAGCCCGTCGCGGCGGTCCGCGCCGCATACGCGCTGGGCCAGCGGGCGTTTGGCGAGAACTACGTGCAGGAGGCTTCGCTCAAGTCCGGGCAGCTCTCCGATCTCTCCGGCATCGAGTGGCATCTCATCGGACCGCTACAGAGCAACAAGACGCGGCTTGCCGCCGCGCTGTTCGGGTGGGTGCAAAGCATCGATCGGCTGAAGATCGCCGAGCGGTTGTCCGCCGCGCGCGACGCGCACGCTGCGCCGCTCAACGTGTGCGTACAGGTGAACATCAGCGGCGAACAGAGCAAGAGCGGCGTCGCGCCGGATGAAGCGCTAGCGCTCGCACGCGCCGTGTCCGGGCTGCCGTCGCTCGCTTTGCGCGGGTTCATGGGCATCGCGGAGGAAACCGCCGACATCGAACGTCAGCGCCGGCAGTTCCGTGGCTTGCGCGAATTATTCGATGCGGCGCGCGCGGGTGGGCTAGCTGTCGATACGCTGTCGATGGGGATGTCGGCCGATCTCGAGGCCGCCGTCGCGGAGGGGGCCACGCTGGTACGCATCGGCACCGCCTTGTTCGGCGAAAGAACGAGCCCAACCGAGCGAGAGGCAGCCGCGTGAGCCCGAGTCGCGGCTGCCGCCGACGCGCGACATGCCACTGCACGCGACGGCAGTAGGAGGCAGCATGAACATCACCATCATCGGCGGCGGCAACATGGCGCGGGCGCTGCTGGGCGGCCTCATCGCACGCGGCCAGGCTTCCGACGCGCTCGCGGTGGTCGAGATCGACGCCGAGGCGCGGGCGACGGTTGCGGCGCGCTTTGGCATCGCCACGTTTCCGGCGATCGAGCCCGCCGCAGTCGGCAACGCCGACGTGATCGTCATCGCGGTCAAGCCGCAGAACGTGCGCATGGTCGCCCGCGAGCTTGCCACGCTGCTCAAGCGCCAGGTCGTGCTGACCATCGCCGCCGGCATTCGGCTATCCGATCTCTCGCGCTGGCTCCTGGGTTATCGACGGCTCGTGCGCGCGATGCCGAACACTGCTGCGCTGATCGGTGCGGGGATTGCCGGGTTGTACGCGCTCTCCGGTGTCGACAGCGAGGGACGCTCGCGCGCCGCCGCCGTGCTCGAAGCGGTGGGAAGCACGCTGTGGTGCGAGCGCGAGGACGAGCTCAATGCGGTGACCGCGGTTTCGGGCAGCGGCCCGGCGTATGTCTTTTACTTTCTCGAAGCGCTCGAGCAGGCGGCGCGCGAGCTGGGTTTCACGCCGGTGGAAGCGCGGCGGCTGAGCCTCGCGACTTTTTCCGGCTCGATCCGTCTGGCCGAACAGAGCGATTCCGAGCCGGCGCTGTTGCGCGCGCAAGTCACCTCGAAGGGCGGTACCACCGAGCGCGCTATCGCGACGCTCGACCAGGCCGCAGTCAAGGCGGCGGTCGTCGCCGCGGTCAAGGCGGCCGCTGAGCGCGCGAGCGAGCTCGGCCGCATACTTGGCGACGAGACCTAATGTTTTACGACGCGCTCCGGTTTCTGATCAACATCGTATTCGGGCTCCTCGTCTACGCCGTGCTGCTGCGGTTCCTGATGCAGTGGCTGCGTGCGCCATTCAGGAACCCTCTCGGCCAGGCGGTGAGTGCACTGACCGACTGGGCAGTCAAGCCGATGCGCCGCGTCATACCGGGCTATCGCGGCTACGACTGGGCGTCGCTCCTGCTCGCTTGGGTTTTGCAGGCGCTGTGGCTGGCCGCGCTCATGACCATGACTGGCGGCGCGGTGTCGGGAACCCTGGTAGGACTCGTCACCGTGCTTGCCGTCGTCGAGCTCGTCAAGGCGACGCTGTGGATCATCATCATCGCGGTCTTCCTGCAGGCGCTGCTGTCGTGGGTCGCCCCGGACGGGCCTCTGGCCGGTGTGCTCAACGCGCTCACATTTCGCGTGCTCACGCCGGTGCGGCGCGTCGTGCCGCCGCTCGGCGGCACGCTCGACCTCTCGCCGCTCATCGTGATCGTGCTCGCGCAGCTCTTGCTGATGCTGCCGGTGGCCTGGCTTGAGCAGATCGTTGCCCAGCTCTTCCGCTAGCGCCTCTTCGCCTTGGCGGCGGATTGGCGCCGACGGCTCGATCACGCTCGAGATTCACGCCCAACCGGGCGCGAAAAAAACCGAGGTCGCGGGTGTCCACGGCGACAGCTTGAAGATCCGGCTTGCCGCGCCTGCGGTCGAAGGCCGGGCGAACGACACGCTCATCGCGTTCCTTGCTGCGAGCTTCGGCGTGCCGCGGCGGAACGTCACGCTCGTTCGCGGTGAGACTGCACGCCGCAAGACGCTGCGCATCGCCTCTCCCGCCTTCCGCCCCGATCGGGATTGGGGGAAGTTGGAAGGGTCCTGAATGCGCATTCGGCAGCGCTAGATATACCTGGTCGCACCTCAGACCATCCGGGCCACAGCGCGTTACAGGGCCTGGATGTGAGGAACGCTCCATATGGGTAAGATCTGTAGCATGCCTCGTCGCCGCCGCTCTGGTTCTCTCGAGCGCGCCAATCGTTGGGGCTGCGCAGTCGCCGGCGAAGTCGTACAGGTCGTACTGAACAACAGATCGCACTGAATCGGCGCCGATACGATTCAGCGTAACTCCCTGTTGGGGATTCCCGCTAAGCCAAGGTATTCGCGAGGCGCGGGAAAACAGGTCCTGCGGCGGCTTGCCGCGCGCACTGCTTGACGAGTCCCGCCGGCCGCTCGACGATCTCACGTCCATCCTCGAACTGCCGGCCCGTTATCCCTTCTAGGTTGGAGGTTGAGTGCCACAAGGCCGATGGAACTACTCCAGCGCTTGACGGCGCAAAGTTCACCGCGCAACATTCGCACCTCCGCGCCGGCCAAGAGCAGGCGCGGCTTTCCACAACACTCCCCACTCGACGCTATCCGCGTGTATCGGGGCCTCTGGAGGACAAAGAATGAATTGCAACGAGCGAACGACGCGACAAATGCTCAACGGCCTTGTCGTCGCCGCAGTAGCGGCATTCGGCCTTGTTACGGCCGGCATATCAGCGGCGACGCCCAACGACGACGCGACATCCACGCAGGCAACGCAGGACACGAGCTCGGCGCTCGTGCAGCTCAACGGCGATCCGCTGTCGACGTACATCCGTACGAAGCCGCCGCAAGGTAAGAAGATCGATTTCTACAGCAACACGACAAAGTCCTACCGGGCGCAGCTCTCGGCGCTTCGCAACGACTACAAGCAATGGCTGAAGGCGAACGTCCCGCAGGCCAAGGTCACCGGGGAGTTCGACATTTCGCTCAACGCGGTCGCCGTGCAGCTCAACGGTGCGACGCTCGCGCAAGTGGCGGCGGCGCCGCAGGTGCGACGCGCTGAATATCAGGGGCTCTATCGCCCGATCGACAACAACGATCCCGACCTGAGTATCATCGATGCGATCCAGGCATGGAACGCAGGCGGCGGACCCACCAACGCGGGCGAGGGCGTGAAGGTCGCCGTCGTTGACACCGGCATCGACATCACGCATCCATGCTTCAGTGACGCCGGCTACGCCGCGCAGACGCAGCTCGGGGATCACACGTTCACGAACAACAAAGTCATCGCCGCCAAGGTGTTCCACAACAAGACACCGAGCCGCCACTACACGCCGGAGCCGGTGCAGGCGCACGGCACGCACGTCGCCGGCACCGTCGGCTGCAATCTCGACACCCCGGCCACCGTGCAAGGGGTGGTCATCCCCTACGCGATCTCCGGCGTCGCGCCGCGGTCGCTGCTCGGCAATTACAACGTGTTTCCCGATGACGTCCTCAACGCGCGCTCCGAGGACATCCTGGACGCCCTCGAGGCGGCGTATGCCGACGGTTTCGACGTCGCCAACATGAGCCTCGGCGGCAACATACACGGCAACCTCGACCTGCTGACGATCGCCGTGGACAACCTCGACCAGGCGAACATGGTCGTCGCGGTCGCGGCCGGCAACTCCGGTCCCGGCTTTTTCACCGTCGAATCGCCCGGCAGCGCGGCGCGCGCGCTGACCGCCGGTGCGAGCACCGTGCCACACTTCGTCGGCGCCCCCGTGACGAACAGCGGCAATACGTACGGCGCGGCGACCGGCGAGTTTGCGACGGTCACCGCCGACCTGACCGCGCCGCTCGGTGTCGTATTGAGCGGGACTGTGCTCAGCACAGCCTGTTCTGCGTTGCCCGCGGGCAGCCTGACGGGCAAGATCGCGCTGATCTCGCGCGGCACGTGCACATTCTCGGCGAAGATCCGCAACGCGGAGGCGGCTGGCGCGGCCGCCGTTCTTGTTGCGAACAACGTCGCCGGCGACCCGGTTGCGATGGCAAGCGACGGCACGCCGAATCAGCCAACAGTGCCCGCCTACATGGTTGCGCGTGATGTCGGACAGACGCTCAAGCTGGTTGATGGCTCATCGACGACGATCGGCGCGACGCTGGCGTACTTCTTGACGCCGAATGTCGACATCATGGCGGGCTTCAGCAGCCGGGGACCGACCGACGTCGATTTCCGCGTCAAGCCCGACGTCGTCGCGCCTGGCGTCAACGTGCTGAGCTCGATTCCCGCAGCCTTCTGCGCCGCGCCGCCGTGCTTTGCGTTCTTCCAGGGTACGTCGATGGCCACACCGCATCTCGCGGGGTCGGCTGCCATCGTGCGCCAGCAGCATCCCACGTGGTCCGCCGCCGAAGTGCGCTCCGCGATCGTCAATACTGCGGAACAGGGCGTTCTCAAAAACTTCTCCACCGCTCTACCGGAGACCAATGTCAATGTCATCGGTGCTGGACGCGAGAATCTGCTGAACGCAGTCGGCGCCAGCGCGGCGCTCGATCCGGTGAGCGTGAGCTTCGGCGCCGTCCCGTCGGGAGGCGGTCAGACGCTAACGTTCGATGTCACGATCACCAACCTGAGCGGCTCAGCCGCTACTTGGTCGGTCGCCGTGAGTGCGAGCACTAAAATCGGCGTCGCTTATTCGGTCTCGACGAATTCGGTCTCGCTCGCGCCGGGCGCATGGACGGTGGTGACGATCACCATGACCGCCGCCAAGGGCGCGGACCCGGGCGACCACCAGGCGACGCTTACCGTCGGCGGCTCGCACGGGGCTGTCTATACGTTCATCAAGTAAGACCCCCGCGGCGGCGACGCGTCGCCGCACGACGTAACGGCCGGATGGGCCCCCGTGGGTCCATCCGGCTTCTTTTTTGCGCTGGCGATCAGCCACCGCCGTCGCACGAAACGGTCGCGCAACTCGCTTCCGGACGCTTCCTATGCGAGCGCGTTGGCGAGCCGCACGAAATCACCGACCGAGAGCGTCTCGCCACGCGCGCTGGCTGCGATACCCACTCGCTCCAGATCGGCTTCGCGCGGAGCGTTGCCTACAGCGCGAAAGCCCCTGCATAGGAGACGTTGAAGAGCGCCGCCTCGTCGTCGGCGGCCGCCACGTCCAGCCCTCGCGCGCGGATCGACAGTCGCAGCCGCGACGTGCATTGCGGACAATGAACGATCGACCTAAAGAGCAACGAATCGGTGCGGTATGCGTCGAATCCGGCCAATTCGTCATCGTCGGCGCAGAGCATCACGCGAAACGGTCGCGCGTCGATGACAACATGGAGCCGAACCAGAATCAACAACGAACCTGGCCGGGTCACCGGAACGGTGAAGCTCGGCCGGGCCTTCGCAGGCGCGAGCGAACGCAGTCCCTCGGCTGACACGCTCATCGTCCAGTCCGTGGGTGGAAAGACATCGTTGAGCGCCTCGATCGAGCCCGACTGAATGTTCGGCAACACGGCGGTGCGCGGGTCGAGCAGATGCGCGATCCGCCGAGGAAAAGCATAGACGACATCGTCGCGTGTCGGACAGTCCCTGGAAAGACGCGCGGCCGGCACGCTCCGGCGCACGCCGTTCTTGCGCACCGCAATGCGCACCGACGCACCGAAGGTGTCGGCAAGACCCGTGCGGAAGTCGGCTGAGCTCGGATCGGACGGCAGCTCCACAAGCGCCTCCACGGTTGACGCACAGAGCTTCTCGATCTCATCTCGCGAGGGCAGGCCGAACCCCATACCGCGGTCCGCTTCGCTCGTCGCCGCGCCCGCCTCGCCGACACGTCGCATCATTTCCCCGATGAGCCAGCGGGTACATGCGGCCTTCCCCTCGCGTCTGCGGGCTACCATCTCCTGCTCGAGACCGCCCATGCAAACATCGGAGTTAACTGTTACGGCAACAGGGGTGCAGTTGGCCGCCAGTACGCTGCACAGCGTCGCGATCGGAATCGTCTGGTTCTCTACCATGCCGAACAAGCTCTCCGGACGTGTGCCGGGAAAGGGCTCGGCGACCGTGCGCAGAATACCCAGCCGGTCGAGCGCTTGCTCAAGCTCGCCATACTGCTCGATCCTATTGGCACTGAAGCGATAATGGCAGAAGCGCCTGCGGCACGGCTCGTTTTCCAGCAGGAGCATCCCCCCCGGCGCAAGCACCCGTAGCATTTCACTGAGAACGCGCTGCCACCGCCACGTATGATGCAACGCCGAACAGATGTAGACGACGTTAAACTGGGCGTCCGCGTAGGGCATGTCGTGAAAGTCCCCCGCGACGCAGGTCGTGCCCTCGGTCGGCAAACCCTGCTCACGCGCAATGCGACGACCGAGTCGAAGCGTGCTGGGCGAGATGTCGAGCAGATCGGTGCGCATCCAAAGGCGCTCGTAGAGCAGGTAACCGGTCGTGTGCGCATAGGCTGCGACTTCGAGTACGCGAGAATCCTGCGGAGCGCCAAGGTCCGCGTCCGCAAGCATCTTGGCGACAACCGCATAATGATCCTCGCTCACCTCGGCCAGACGCGAATCGAGCGTGAGTGAATGCCAGGCAAACTCGCCGAGGATGGGCACAAGCTCGGGGTCCAGTCCGTCGTGGCCCTGCATCTGCGCAGGCCCGGCCGAGTCGTCCGGCTGCACCGGCGCGTTCCAGACGCGCGCAGCGAGTAGCGAACGGTCATCGCGGAGCGAAGGCGCGATCCAATTGCGCAAGCGGGTCAATGCCGTGCGAACAGCACGCGTCATCGCGACCTCGAGCAAGCCAACGCGGCCGACAGTGCGCGCGCATTCAGGGCATTCGCGAGCCGCACAAAATCAGCGACCGACAGCGTCTCGCCGCGCGCACCCGGGGCGATCCCGGCGCGCTCGAGATCGGCTTCGCTCGCGAGTGTCTTGAGCGCGTTGCGCAGCGTCTTGCGGCGCTGGCCGAAGGCCGCGGCGACGATGCGCGCGAACAGCGCTTCGTCGGCGAGGCTCGGACGCGCGTCCCGCAGCGGCGTCAGGCGGACGACCGCCGAGTCGACCTGCGGCGCGGGATGGAACGCGCCCGGCGGAACGGTGAACAAGCGCTCGATGCGGAAGCGGACCTGCAGCATTACCGACAGGCGCCCGTACGCCGGGGTTGCGGGCGCTGCCCCCATGCGCTCGACGACTTCCCGTTGCAACATGAGCGTCAAATCGAAGAGCGTCGCTTCGTATTGCGCGAGATGAAAGAGCAGCGGCGAGGAAATGTTGTAAGGCAGATTGCCGACCACGCGCAGGTTTGTGCCCAGCGAGCCGAAGTCGAAGTCGAGCGCGTCGGCGTTATATAGCGTCAAACGCTCGGCCGGGTGCTCGGCCGCCATTCGCGCGGCAAGATCGCGATCAATCTCGATGACCGCCAACCGTTTGACTCTTTCGAGCAACGGACCCGTCAGCGCGCCGAGGCCGGGGCCGATCTCGACCAGGTTGTCGTCCAGCTGCGGGTCGAGCGCGGCCACAATGCGCTCGATGTAATGGCGGTCGACCAGGAAATGCTGGCCGAAGCGCCTGCGTGCGACGTGGCCGCGCGGAAGTAGGGTCAGAGACGACTTTCCCACCGAATCAGCTCAGAAGCGCCGTTGCGCGTGAAAGTCGTCTCTGACCCTATGCCCAGTCGAGGATGACCTTGCCACTCTGGCCCGAGAGCAGGGTCGCGAAGGCGTCCGCATACTCCTCGGCGGCGTAGTGATGGGTGATGATCGGCGAGAGGTCCAGCCCGCTCTGCAGCATCGCGACCATCTTGTACCAGGTCTCGAACATCTCGCGGCCGTAGATGCCCCGGATCTCGAGTCCCTTGAAGATGACCTGGTTCCAGTCGATCGCCATCTCCGCAGGCGGAATCCCGAGCAGCGCGATCTTGCCGCCGTGGTTCATATGCTCGAGCATGTCGGCAAAGGCTTGCGGCACGCCGGACATCTCGAGGCCGACGTCGAAGCCCTCGGTCATGCCGAGATCGGTCATGACGCCGCGCAGATTCTCGCGCTCGACGTTCACGGCGCGCGTCGCGCCCATGTGCCGCGCCAGGCCCAGGCGATACTCGTTGACGTCGGTGATGACCACGTAGCGTGCGCCGACATGGCGAGCGATCGCCGCGGCCATGATGCCGATCGGGCCCGCGCCGGTGATGAGCACATCCTCCCCGACGAGGTTGTACGTGAGCGCGGTGTGCGTGGCGTTGCCGAAGGGATCGAAGATCGACGCGAGGTCGTCGGAGATGTCATCGGGAATGCGGAACGCGTTGAACGCCGGAATCACCAGATACTCCGCGAATGCTCCCTCGCGATTGACGCCCACGCCGACGGTATTGCGGCACAGGTGGCGCCGCCCCGCGCGGCAGTTGCGGCAGAAGCCGCAGGTGATGTGACCCTCGCCCGAGACGCGGTCGCCCACCTTGAAGCCGCGCACTTCCTGGCCGATCTCGACGATCTCGCCGACGTATTCGTGGCCGACGTGCATCGGCACAGGAATGGTCTTCTGCGCCCACTCGTCCCAGTTCCAGATGTGCAGGTCCGTGCCGCAGATCGCCGTCTTGCGGATCCGGATCATGACGTCGTTGTGCCCGACTTCGGGCTTTTTCACGCGCGTGAGCGTCAGGCCGGGTGCGCGTTCGAGTTTTGCCAATGCCTTCACTTGCGAGTTCCTTGTCGAGCCGTCAGATCACGCCCAAGGCCTTCCCGACCTTGGCGAACGCCGCTACTGCGCGGTCGATCTGCTCGGTCGTATGCGCGGCGCTCATCTGCGCACGGATGCGGGCCTTGCCCTTGGGCACCACGGGATACGAAAAACCGATCACGTAGACGCCCTCCGCCAGCAGCGCGTCCGCCATGCGCGTGGCGAGCGCGGCATCGCCCAGCATGACGGGGATGATGGGATGCCCTCCCGCCACCAACTGGAAGCCCAGCGCCGTCATTTCGCGCCGGAAGCGTTCGCCGTTCCGCCGCACCTGCTCGCGCAACGCCACGCCCTCGTCGCTGCCGAGCAGCGCAAGAACCCTGAGCGATGCCGCGGCAATGCCCGGCGCCAGTGTATTGGAGAAGAGGTAGGGACGCGAGCGTTGCCGCAGCAGCTCGACGATTTCCTTGCGGCCGGCGGTATAGCCGCCCGATGCGCCGCCGAGCGCCTTGCCCAGCGTGCCGGTGAGAATGTCGACCCGTCCCTCGACGCCGCTGTACTCCGGCGTGCCGCGTCCCGCGGCGCCGACAAAACCGACCGCGTGCGAGTCGTCGACCATCACCAGCGCGCGATGCTTGTCGGCGAGGTCGCAGATCGCGGAGAGGTTGGCGACGATGCCATCCATCGAGAATACGCCGTCGGTCGCGATCAACTTGAAGCGCGCTCCGGCGTTGTCGGCTTCGCCGAGCCTGGCTTCCAGATCCGCCATGTCGTTGTTGCGGTAGCGGAAGCGCTTGGCTTTGCACAGACGAATGCCGTCGACGATGCTCGCGTGATTGAGCTCATCGCTGATCACCGCGTCCTGCTCGGTCAGCAGCGTTTCGAATAAGCCGCCATTGGCGTCGAAGCAGCTCGAGTAAAGGATGCTGTCGTCGGTGCCGAGGAAAGCGGAGAGCGCGGCCTCGAGCTTCTTGTGCACGCTTTGCGTGCCGCAGATGAAGCGCACCGAGGCCATTCCGAAGCCCCATTGGTCCACGCCGACCTTGGCCGCCTCGACGAGGCGCCGATCGTCGGCGAGACCGAGATAATTGTTGGCGCAGAAGTTGAGCACCTCTTTGCCGTCGGCGAGCCGGATCAATGGCGATTGCGGGCTGGCGATGACGCGCTCCGTCTTGTAGAAGCCATCGGCGCGGATGCCGTCGACGACCGCGCGCAGGTGAGATAGATATGCATCGTTCATGATGGCGTCTCGTGGAGCGAGTGGTCGATCTCGCGTTAGGTTTCGCGGCGCGAGAGCTCGATCGCCAGCCCGACGGCGGCAAGCAGGCTTCCCGGATCGGCCGCGCGGGCGGTCTTGCCGTGGGCGGCCAGGTCGAGCGCGGTGCCGTGATCGACCGACGTCCGCAGGATAGGCAACCCCAGCGTGATGTTGACGCCGTGTCCAAAGCTCACGTGCTTGAGCACCGGCAGCCCCTGGTCGTGGTACATCGCGAGGACGCAATCGAAATTGGAAAGTTGCGCAGGAACGAACACAGTATCCGCCGGCAATGGTCCGGCGACATCGAGACCTGTGGCGCGCGCCGCGGCGATCGCCGGTTCGATCGTCTCGATCTCCTCGCGCCCGAGGTAGCCGCCTTCGCCGGCGTGCGGGTTCAACCCGCACACGGCGATCCGCGGTCGCGCGAGACCGAACTTGCCGACGAGATCGGCGGCGACAATGCGCAGGATTTCCTCGAGGCTCGTGCGTGTGATCGCCGCAGGCACCGCAGCGAGCGGCAGGTGCGTCGTCGCCAGCGCGACGCGTAGCATCTGCTTCGGCGGTCCGCCGACGAGCATCATCACCGCGCGCCTGGCGCCGGAGCGTTCGGCGAGGAACTCGGTATGGCCGGTAAACGCGATGCCGGCATCGTTGATGACGCTCTTCTGCACCGGTGCGGTCACCATCGCCGCGAATTCGCCCGACAGGCAGCCGGTCACGGCGGCTTCGAGAGTCGCCAGTACGAGCTTGGCGTTGGCGGGATTCGGGCGACCGGGCGCGACCGGCGCGGCGACCGGATAATGCGCGACTTCGAGCGTGGCCGATGCGGGCGGCGTGCGGCGGACGTACGGGCCGAAGCGAATGCCGGCGCCGAGACGGCGAGCGCGCTCGCGCAGGAGCTCGATATCGCCGACGAGGACCAGGCGCGCGGGCCACGTGCGCTCGGCCAGGCGCACGCACAGGTCAGGCCCGATGCCGGCCGGCTCGCCGATCGTGACCGCGATCGTCGGGAAAGTAGGGTCAGAGACGACTTTCGCGGGCAACGGTGTTCCTATGGTGATTCGGTCAGAAAGTCGTCTCTGACCCTACTTCAGTCGGGCAATGGCTCGACGCGGAGGCCGACCGAGTCACCGAAGGTTTCCAGTTTCACCGTCGCCGCCGCGGCAACCGCCGCGGGGCCTTCGCTCAGAGTGATCCGCGCCTGCGTGAATCCGTCGAGCGATTGCGTAGGCTTGCCGAACAGGTACAACGCGGCCAGGGGCCGCGCCGTGTCGATTTCGCCGGTGTGCTGCACGACGGGCCCCAGCGGGAGCGCGTAGCCTTCGCGACCGAACACGGGAAACTTGTCGAGCGGCGCGCGGTAGCGGACAACTTGCCGGCCGGCAAGCCGCTGCCGGCTCCCGAGGTCGTACCATGCGCCGGGCGGCAGCGCGACCTCGACCTCGCCGCCCGGCGTCACGATCGGCGCGATCAGCAGCGCATCGCCGCACATGAACTGCGTCTCGTAGCTGCGCGTCAGCGCATTGGCCGGAAACGCCAGCGGCATCGCCCGCATCACCGGCATTCCGCTCGCCGTCGCCTGGGCGATCACTGTTTTCAGATAGGGCAGCAATCGGTACCGGAATTCGATCCATTGCCGCGCGATGGCTTCGGTATCTTTGCCGAATGTCCATGGCTCGCGCGGGCCCAGTCCGTGCAAGCGCATATGCGAGCTGAACACGCTCATCTGCAGCCAGCGCAGATACAGCTCCGGGGACGGCTGCTCCGACCCGTAGAAGCCGCCGATGTCGCTCGCGTAATACGGTCCTCCGCTCATCCCCCAAGACAACGCGCCGCGGATGCTCGCGGCGAGTCCTTCCCAATCGCTCTGCGGATCGCCGCCCCACTGGATCGGATAGCGCTGGCTGCCGGCCCAGCCCGCGCGGCTCCATACGACAGTCGGCTGCGCTTCGGCTGGCGTGAACTTCTTCGTCGCCTCGAAAACGCAGCGGTTGTACAGCAGCGGATAGACGTTGTGCAGCCGAGCGCCACGGTCCCCGTTGAATGCGAGCGCATCGTCGGGAACCTGTTCGCCGAAGTCGCTCTTGATCACGTCGACCCCGGCCCTGAACAGCGGCTCGTGCGCATCGCGCCACCATGCGTACGCTTCAGGGTTCGTGAAATCGACGATGCCGGATCCGGGGAGCGGGGTGAGCGCGCCGGAAAACGGCGAGGTTGCAGGCGCAGTGTCCCATTCGAAAACGTAGGGCTCGCCGGTCGCCGTCGTCAACAGGAAATGCTTCGCGGCGAGCTCGTTGAACAGCGGGGAATGAACCGATACGTAGGGATATTCCCAGACGCAGATCTTGAGCGCGTGCCGCTTCATGCGCGCAAGCGTCGCTTTGGGGTCGGGGTAGCGGTTCGGGTCCCATTGGAAGTCGAAGCGCGTGCGCACTTCCCAAACGGCGCGCCCGTCGAGGGTGAGCACGTCGCAGGGAATCTTGTGCTCGCGCAGATCCTCGGCGACCGCCATCGCCTCGTCGGCGGTGCGGTAATACGCGCGCGACACCCACAGCCCCAGGCTCCACAGCGGTACGTCCGGCGCGCGGCCGGTCAGCGTCGTGTAACGCTCGAGCACTTGCGCCGGATCGCGGCCGGCGAAAAGAAACAGGTCGAGCGCCTCGTCGTCGACGACGATGCCGTACGAGCGATGCGACCACTCGGGATGGCCGACGCCGTGCGTTACGCGGCCCGGCGTGTTGACGAAGATGCCCCAGGCAGCGCCTTTCGCGGCTGCACCGTTGCCCGGGCTCCAGCAGAACGGCGCGCTCTTGTACGAGAGTTCCGTGTTGACGCCCAGCGCGTCCTCGACACTCGAAGTTACGATCTGACCACGCTTGTTGAGGGGACCGAACTTTTCACCCAGGCCATACACCGGCTCGCCGGACGCCAGCGCGAACGCCGCCAGCCATTGTTGCCCCGCGCGCGTGCGGCCGATCGCGGGCAGACGGGTAAAGCCGCGGAAATGCTCGTCGGTCGCCGACGTGAGAAGCGTGTGTTCGTCGTGCACCAAACGTAAACGCAGTGGTTCGCCGGAGAGCTCAAATCGGGTGCCGCCGGCAGCGAACGACCATACCCCGGGATCGGGTTGCGTGGTATCGCAGCGCTGTGCACGGCCGACGACCAGTCCGTAATCGGGCTTGGTATTCGCACCGATCCGCAGGCGGAATACGCCGGCGCCGAAGCACCCGACTTCCAGTACGTCGCCGGTGCTCGTCGCAAAGGCGCCGCCCGAAGCCGACATCCCCAGGCTGTCGGGCGCACTCACGCGGATGTACGCAGTCGTGTCGAGTTGCATCGTTGTCCTGGCTGCTGCTCCCGCGACGGGAGAAGGTTAGGGAACCTCTGAATAAGTCCCGCATGGCCGCGACGGCGGCTTTCCGGGATGAGATGCGCGAAGCGACGCGAAGCCCATGGCAGGCGCCCACGGGCGAGCGGCGCGACAAAGCAGATCCCCCGGAAAGCCCCGTCCCTTCGGGTTTCGGCGCAATGGCCTCATCTGCGTTGTCGCGCGGCTTGCGAATAGGATGAACTATTCGCTGCGCCGCGACGCCTTGCATCTGAGGCCATTGCGCCAGAAACGCGGCTCATGTGGGACTTGTTCAGAGGTTCCTTAACTAACCGGCAAACATCGGCTCCTGCATACCGGGCACATCGACGCGCATGGCGAAGATCCCGCCCGACCGCGGCAGTCGCGCGAGTTCCTCCGGCTCGCGCATCTGGCGCGCGGTCGTCACGTATACGGTCTTCAGATCCGGACCGCCGAACGCGCACATCGTCGGGCACATCGCGCGCAGCGGAAACTCGGCGAGCATCTCGCCGCGCGGCGAGATGCGCACGACCTTGCCGCCGCGATAGAAGGCGCTCCAGTAGCAGCCCTCGCGATCGACGGCGCCGCCGTCGGGACGGTCGGTCTCGTCCAGAAAGCGGGCAAACATGCGCTCGTTGGAGATGTCGCCGGTGG
>DASWDF010000271.1:0-11167 GCA_036395475.1 Casimicrobiaceae bacterium | reverse complement strand
GCCTCGTACCACTTGGCGGCAAGCTTCCAGTCCTTGGGCGCGCCGCGGCCGAGGAAATACTGCGTCGCGAGCTGGACCTGGGCCTCGGTGTGCCCCTGCTCTGCCGCCTTCTGCCACCACTCGGTAGCCGCGGTGAGCGATCGCGGCACGCCGATGCCGCTTTCGTAGAGCAAACCGAGATTGTATTGGGCTTGCACCATTTCAGCGTCCGCGGCCTTGGTCAACCAAGCAATTCCGGAGTTGAGGTCTACAGGTTTGCCCTCGCCACGCAGCAGCATCACACCCAAGTTGAACTGGGCGAGCCGATCGCCCTCCCTGGCGGCAGCTTCGTACGCGGCAAGCGCGGAGGCGTAATCGCCGCGCTGGTACGCCTGCCATCCGGCGTCTGCCGCCCGCTCGCGAATCGGTGCAGCGAGCGCTGCGAGCGCGAGGATCGCTGTGAAAGCCGCACCGACGATCGTGCGGAGCGACGCCGTCATGCGCGTTCCCGGAGTATCATGGATCCAGTCTACCATCGCCATACAAGAGCGAAGCGAGAGCCCAGCGCATGTTCGTCAGTGCCTTCGACCTGTTCAAGATCGGGCTGGGGCCGTCGAGCTCGCACACCGTAGGGCCGATGCGTGCGGCGCAGCGCTTCGTCCACGAGCTTGCCGCCGACGGCAAGCTCGACTCGACGGGGCAGGTCGTCGTCGATCTTTACGGCTCGCTTGGACTCACCGGACGCGGCCACGGCACCGATCGCGCGATCCTGCTCGGACTGTCCGGTGAAACCCCCGATCGCATCGACCCCGATCAGGTCGAGCCCAAAGTGCGGCGCATCCGCGAGCAGCGAGCGCTCGTGCTCGACGGGCGGCGCGAGATTCGCTTCCGCGAGCAGGACCATCTGCGCTTCCGCATCGACAAGACGCTGGCGTTCCACAGCAACGGTATGCGCTTCACGGCGTACGACGACGCCGGCGCGATCGTCTCACGCAAGATCTTCTTCTCGGTGGGCGGGGGCTTCGTCGTCGATGAAGCCGAGGCACAGCGGATCGGCGAACCCGTCGAAGCGCTGCACGTTCCCTATCCCTTCGCCAGCGCTGCGGAGCTGCTCGCGCACGGCAACGCATCGAAGAAGCGCATCTCGGAAATGATGCGCGCCAATGAGCTCGCGTTGCGCAGCCCAGATCAGGTGCGTTCCGGATTGCTCGAGCGCTGGGCGGTGATGAATGAAAGCATCGAGCGCGGCATGCGTCAGGAAGGGGTGCTTCCAGGCGGGCTCAACGTGCGGCGGCGGGCGAAGGGTTTGCGCGATTCGTTGCTTGCGCGGCGCGCGCTGAAGGAGAAGAGTCCGAGCGAATCGATCGACTGGGTCAGCGTCTATGCCATCGCCGTCAACGAGGAGAACGCCGCCGGCGGCCGCGTGGTCACGGCGCCCACCAACGGCGCGGCGGGCATCATACCGGCGGTGATCCGCTACTACCGCGAGTTCTACCGGGACAGCAAGGAAGACGACATCGTGGCCTTTCTGCTCACCGCGGCCGCGATCGGAGGACTGTGCAAGCGCAATGCGTCGCTCTCGGGCGCCGAGGTGGGCTGCCAGGGCGAGGTCGGAGTCGCATGCTCGATGGCCGCCGCAGGCTTGGCGGCCGTGCTCGGCGGCAGCAACGCGCAGATCGAAAATGCGGCGGAGATCGGCATCGAGCATCATCTCGGGATGAGCTGCGATCCGGTCGCCGCGCTGGTGCAGATTCCCTGCATCGAGCGCAACGCGATGGGCGCGGTGAAGGCGATCAACGCCGCCTCGCTGGCGCTGCGCGGCGACGGCACGCATCGAGTCTCGCTCGACATGGTCATCAAGACGATGTACGACACCGGCCGCGACATGATGGCGAAGTACAAGGAGACATCGCTCGGCGGGCTCGCCGTCAACGTCGTCGAGTGCTGATGCCCTCCTCCTCCGGGATGATCCGGTCCGGTGGTCGCGCTCCCATTTGACCGACGCTTGGTCACGAAGTCTCGCAGTCTGCGCCAACATAAGGAACCTCTGAACAAGTCCCACATGAGTCGCGTTTCTGGCGCAATGGCCTCAGATGCTAGGCGTCGCGGCGCAGCGAATAGTTCATTCTATTCGCAAGCCGCGCAACAACGCAGATGAGGCTCTGCGCAGAAACCCGAAGGGACGGGGCTCATTTGCCAACTGCGCGGGCGATCTGCCGTCGCGCCGCTCGCCCATGGGGGCCTGCCATGGGCTTCGCGTCGCTTCGTGCAGCTCATCCCGGAAAGCCTCCGTCGCGACCACGTGGGACTTAATCAGAGGTTCCCTAAGCAATGGCCCGGCTCGACCTCGACAAGCTGACCAAGCGGTACGGCGAGGTTGTCTCTGTCGATGCGATCGAGTTGACGGTCAGACACGGCGAGTTCATGTGCCTGCTTGGGCCGTCGGGTTGCGGCAAGACAACGACCTTGCGCATGATCGCCGGCTTGCTCGAGCCCGACGGCGGCGAGATTCGCGTCGACGGCAAAGTCCTGTCATCGCCGCATTCGGTCGTTCCTCCCGAGCGGCGCAACATGAGCATGATTTTCCAGAGCTACGCGATATGGCCGCATATGACGGTCCGGCAGAACGTCGGCTACGGGCTGAAGATGAAGGCGCTGGCGGCGTCGGCCAAGCAATCGCGCGTCGATGCGCTCCTCGACGCGACCAAGCTCAGCGCCGAGGCGGAACGCTATCCGTCCGAGCTTTCGGGCGGGCAGCAGCAGCGCGTCGCGCTGGCACGCGCGCTGGTGCCCAAGCCGGATATCCTTCTTCTCGACGAGCCCCTTTCCAACCTCGACGCCAACCTGCGCGGCGACATGCGTTTCGAGATCCGTCGGCTGCACGACGAATTTCAATATACTTCCGTTTACGTCACGCACGACCAGGTCGAGGCAATGACCATGGCTGACCGCATCGTCATCATGAACGCGGGTCGAATCGAGCAGATCGGCACGCCCGAGGAGGTCTACGAGCGCCCCAACTCGGCTTTTGTGGCGCGCTTCATCGGCGGCAGCAATGTCCTGCGCGTCACGCACGTGACCGGAAACACGGTCGAGATCGGTGGTCACAGGCTCGAGATCGGACAGGGCGAATTTTCCGGACCGGGACAGCCGATGAGCGTTTGCGTGAAGACCCACGATCTCGAGCTGGTGCCGGCTTCATCCGCCGGCACGCGCGGCAACAATATCCTTCCTGGCGTTGTTCGCAGTCAGGCGTATCTCGGCAGCCACCGCGCCTACATCGTGGACGTCGGCCAGGAAGTCCTGATTTCGACCCGTGTCGAGCTGGAAGTGGCGACGGGCTCGCAGGCTGCGGTGCGCTTCGACGCGCAGCGCTGCCGCGGGCTGTCCCACTGAAACATGAACCGGAATATTGGCATACGGGTCCGGCGCATCAACAACAGGAGGATCGTCGTGAAGCGATTCATTGCAGTGTTCCCGTTCGCCGTGGCCGCTCTGGTGGCCGTCGCCGGGACAGCGTACGCCCAAGAGACAACGCCGGAGCTGCTGGCGGCGGCCACCAGGGAAGGCAAGGTCGTCTGGTATACCTCGGTGGACGTCAAAGTCGCGGAAGTCGTCGCCAAAGCCTTTCGCGCGCAATATCCGGCGATCGACGTCGAAGTCGAGCGAGCGGGCTCGGAGCGCGTTTTTCAGCGCATCAACCAGGAATACTCTTCGGCAATTCATAACGTCGATGTCGTCAACTCTTCGGATGCTTCGCACTTCATCTATTGGAAGCAGCAGAAATGGCTCGCGCCGCACACGCCGCCTGACGTGATGCGATTTCCGGCGCAGTTCAGGGATCCCGAAGGCTACTTCGCAACCTGGCGCGCGACGCTCTCCGTGATGGGCTACAACACCAAGCTGATCGACGCCAAGGACGCGCCGACGGGCTACATGGACCTGCTGGATCCAAAATGGAAGGGAAAGCTCGTCAAGTCACACCCGGGCTACAGCGGCACGAGCCTCACCGGCACCTTCGCGATCGCAAAGCTTCTCGGCTGGGATTACCTGGAGAAGCTCTCCAAGCAGGGCGTCTTGCAGCTGCAGTCGACGACAGCGACGCCCAAGAGCATCGCCAGCGGGGAACGCGTGGTCATGGTCGACGGGAATGAATACAACATGTTCATCGAAATCGACGCGAAGAGCCCGGTCAAGATCGTCTATCCGAAGGAGGGAACGCCGTTCGTCACCTCCCCGAGCGCGATCTTCGCCGAAGCGCCGCATCCCAACGCGGCGCGGGTGTTCGAGAATTTTCTTTTTACCACGAAGATCCAACAGTTGACCGTGAGCGAAGGCGGCACGCGATCGCTCCATCCGGACGTCAAGGACCCGCTCGGACGCACGCCGCTCAGCGCAATCAAGGTGCTGCCTGACGATCCGGCGGCGATGCTTCCGCAAATCGCCGACATCAAGAAGCGCTACACCGCACTGTTCGGCAATTAGGAATCATCGCGGTGGAGCGCGACAAGCCCGCTTCGCCCAAGGCGACCGGCGCCCTGCCCCCGCCGTCGGCCTCGCGCGCCCGGTGGTTTGATCCGACGACGCCGCTCTCTCTCGCGTTCGTCCTGTTGCTCGCGACGCTGGTTCTGCTGCCGATGTTCTGGCTCGTCGTAACGAGTTTTCGCGACGATGCCCGGCACTTCACGCTCGACCATTATTGGCAGTTCTTCACCGATACGTCGTTTCTGAAGCCGCTCTTCACGACGCTATGGACTTCGGCCACGGTGGGTGTTCTCTGCGTGGTCGTCGCCGCTCCGATGGGCTGGCTGGTGGCACGCACGGATCTGCCCGGCAAGCGGCTCCTGCGAATCCTGATCCTCGCATCGTTCGTCACACCGCCTTTCCTCGGGGCATTCGCGTGGGTCCTGCTCGGAGGACCCAACGCGGGCTTGATCAATCAGTGGTACTACGCGTTGTTCGGGCTTAAAGCCTTCGAGGCCACGCCGCTCCTCAACATCTTTTCCGCGGGCGGAATGGTGTTCGTGATGATGCTCTACACCTTCCCCTACGTCTTCACCTTCGTTGCCAACGGCCTCGACCTCGTTCCCGGAGAGCTCGAGGAAGCGTCCGCGATTCTGGGCATGCCTGCGTGGCGAACCGCGCTCGATGTGACGCTTCCCTTGGTGACGCCGGCGTTGCTCGCCGGTTTTCTTGTCGCCTTTCTGCAGTCGATGACGCTTTTCGGTACGCCGGCGATCCTGGCGCTTCCGGCAGGCATCGATACGATGACGACCAAGATCTGGAGCCTGTTCCAGTTTCCGCCGCGGCTGGGACTCGCCGCGGCAGTCTCTTTGCCGCTGCTCGCAATCACCGTCGTGCTCTTGAAGGCACAATCGACGATCATGGGACGGCGGGGTTACGCGATCATCGGCGGCAAGGCAAGCGCCACGCGTCTGTTGCGGCTCGGAGCGTGGAAGCTTCCCGCGCTGGCGCTGTTCGCGTTCGTTCTCGGCTGCTCGATCGTGCTGCCCTACGGCGTGCTGTTGCGCACCGCATTCGTGAAGAACTGGTCAGGCCCCATGGGATTCGAGAATCTGACCCTGGAAAACTGGCGCTTCGTCTTTCTCGAGTTCAGCCAGACGCGGCTCGCGCTTCAGAATACCTTCGAGCTCGGCCTGGCCGCCGCCACCGTTGGCACGGTACTCGTAACCGTGGTGGCCTATCTCAGCGTGCGCCGCGCGGTCTGGGGACATCGCTTGCTGTCGTTCCTCGCGACCGCGCCTGTCGCGATTCCAGGCATCGTCCTCGCCGTGGGTCTCTTTCTGAGCTACACGCACCCACCTCTGGTGCTGTACGGAACCCTGGCCATCATTTTCCTCGCCTACGTGACCAAGGAGCTGCCCGTCGGCTACCAGCAGATCGGCGCGGCGCTCAAGGCGGTGCATCCCGAGCTCGAGGATGCAAGCCGCATTTTCGGCGCGACGCGGATGCGCGCCCTCATCGACATCACCGCGCCGCTGATCCGCAATGGCGTGGTAACCACGTGGATACTGATCTTCATCGGTTCGATCCGGGAGCTGTCGGCGACGATACTGTTGTTCACCGCGCGTACCAAGACCGTATCGGTTACGATGTTCGATCTGCGTGAAAGCAATGATTGGGGACCGATCGCGGTGCTATCGATCACCATGCTGGTCATCACCTTCGTGATGGTCTCGTTGATCGATCGTTTTACTCACCGGAGAATTGCCTGATGAGCTCCATAGTCCGGCCGCCGCCGATGCTGGGATTGATGCTCGGCGACTGCACCGGCATCGGCCCCGAGCAGTGCGCGCGTATCCTCTCCGATGGCCGGCTCGACGACGCCGCGCGCTTGGTCGTCGTCGGCGACACGCGCGTCCTGGAGCAAGGCGCGCGTGACGCCGGCGTCGAGCTCTGCACGCGAAGCTACGCTGCGCCCGAAGCGATCGACTGGTCGCAACCGGGAATTCCGGTTATCGATCTCGGGAACCTGGATCCGGCATGGATCACGCGCGGTCGGGTATCGCCGGAGTCCGGGCGGATCAGCGGCGAAACACTGGCGTACATGATCGAATTGGCCCGACATGGCCAGATCGACGGCATTGTCTTCGCCCCACTGAACAAGGCGGCACTCCACGCGGGTGACTGGCGCTTCAACGACGAGCACCAGATGTTTGCCCACCTCACCGGGCACACCGGCTTTTTCGGCGAGATGAACGTGCTCGACGGCGTGTGGATGTCGCGCGTGACATCGCATGTCGCGCTACGAACCGCGCTCGAGCAGATCACGGCCGAGCGCATCGAGCAAGCGCTGCTGCTGGCCGATGAAACCATGCGCAGCGCGGGTTTCGAAAAGCCGCGCATCGCGGTCGCGGCGCTCAACCCGCACGCCGGCGAAAGCGGGCTGTTCGGGTGCGAAGAGCTCGACGTCATCGCCCCAGCGGTGGCGCGCGCCGCTGAGCGCGGCATCGCGTGCTGCGGCCCTTTCCCCGCCGACACCGTATTCCTGAAAGCCTTTGCAGGCGACTACGACGGCGTGCTTACCATGTATCACGATCAAGGACAGATTGCGACCAAGCTCAAGGGCTTCAACCGCGGGGTGACGGTCACGGGCGGCTTGAGCACCGTGTTCACCACGCCCGCGCACGGGACTGCTTTCGACATCGTAGGCAAGGGCTGCGCCAATACCGGCGCGTTGGAGCAGGCGGTGCGGCTCGCCGCGCGGCTTACCATAGCGCGGCAGCGAGTCAGGGCTGCAACTGCCGCGGCTTGATTTCGGGAACGTCATGAATAGCGCTCATGCTGTCCCAGGTCCCGGAGACGCGTCGCTGACCGCGTACGTCGCCGACTTCATCGTCTCGGCCCGCGCAAGCGACATTCCTCCCGACGTTGCGCATCTCGGCAGGCGCTCGATCCTCGACGGGCTTGGCCTTGCGCTGGCGGGCGCCGCTTCGGAGACCGGCCAGATCATCCGCCGCTACCTCGGTTCGCTAGGCATCGCCTCGGAATCGGGCAGCACCGTTATCGGCGGCCATTCGCTTCTGCCTGCGCGCTTCGCGGCATTTGCCAATGGCGCCTCGATCCATGCCGACGATTACGACGATACGCAGCTCGCCATCGCCAAGGACCGCGTGTACGGCTTGCTCACGCATCCGACGGCGCCGGCGCTTCCGGCGGTGCTCGCGCTCGCCGAGCGCGCACGACTCGACGGTCGGGCGGTCACTACGGCCTACCAAATCGCCGTCGAGGTCGAATGCAAGATCGCGGAAGCGATATTGCCTCGCCATTATCAACAGGGGTTTCACAGCACGGCGACCTGCGGCGCCATCGGCGCGGCCGCTGGCGCAACTCGGCTGCTCGAGCTCGATCTCGAGGCGACGCGCCGTGCCTTGAGCCTGGCGGCAAGCCAGGCCGGCGGCTTGCGCGAGAACTTCGGCACCATGACCAAGCCGTTCCACGCCGGCCGCGCGGCAGAGAGCGGCGTTGTCGCGGCGGAACTGGCCGCGCTCGGATTCACCGCATCGCCCGTCGGGCTCGAAGCCGACCGCGGTTTTTTCCGCGCGGCAGGAGGCGGCTACAGCGCGGACATGATCGACGGCAAGCTCGGCAATCCGTGGACGTTCGCGTTTCCAGGTGTGTCGATCAAGCCGCATCCCAGCGGTTCGCTGACCCATCCGGGCATGAGCGTCATGCTCGATCTTATTCAGCGTCACGATCTGCGTCCGGAGCGGGTGAAGCGCGTCGCCGTGGGAACGAATCACAACATGCCCAACGCGCTCATCCATCATCGCCCCCGGAACGAATTGCAGGCGAAGTTCAGCATGGAGTTCTGCATGGCGATCCTGCTGATCGAGCGCAAGGCCGGCCTCGAGCAATTCACCGATGCGGTCGTGAATCGGCCCGATGTACAGGCCTTGCTGCAGCGGATCGACTTCGGCGTTCATCCCGACGCTGAAGCCGCTGGCTTCGACAAGATGACGACCATCGTCGAGGTCGAGCTCGATGACGGCACGACGGTCAAGGGATCGGCTGATTTCGGCAAGGGCAGCCCCGCCAATCCGATGAGCGATGACGAGCTCGAAGAGAAGTTCATGGAATGCGCGACCTGGGGCGGACTCGATCGTTCCCGCGCGCAACGCATCGTCGAGCTCGTGTGGCGCATCGACGAGCTCGAAAACATCGACGAGCTGATGCGGCTGCTCGCAGGCCGGCGCGCTGCCTGACCACTTGCATTTGCAGCGCATGTTCGAAGGATTCAGCCGCGCTCAGATCGATACCTCAGGCGCTCGCATCAAGCTGCGCCACGGCGGGTCGGGGCCGCCACTGCTGCTTCTGCACGGCAACCCTCTGACGCATGTGATGTGGCACAAGATCGCGCCGCGACTTGCCGAGGACTTCACGGTCGTCGCAACCGACCTTCGCGGCTACGGCGACAGCTCCAAGCCCGACGGCGGCGCCGACCATGGCGGGTATTCGTTTCGTGCGATGGGCCGCGACCAGGCCGAGGTCATGGCAGCGCTCGGATTCCGTGAATACTTCGTCTGCGGCCACGATCGGGGTGCGCGAGTGGCGCACCGCATGGCGCTCGACTATCCGCAACGAGTGACCAAAGTCGCGTTCCTGGACATCGTTCCGACCCATCACCTACTCAACAACATCAAGAAAGCCTGGGCGGTGGATTCCTACCACTGGTTCTTCATGGCGCAGCCGTACGATTATCCGGAACAAATGCTGATCGCCTACGGGCTGGAGCGCTACATTCGTAGGAAGCTCGACAAGAAGGGCGTCGGCATGAGCGGATTCACCGAGGAAGCGCTCGCCGAGTACATCCGTTGCTGCACGCCCGAGAACATTCACGCGGTGTGCGAGGACTATCGCGCCGCCGTCTCGATCGATCTCACCCACGACGAGGTGGACCTGCAGCGCAAGCTCGATATCCCTGCGCTGGTGCTGTGGGGCGAGCGCAGTCACGTCAACCGGAGCTACAAGCCGATCGAGGCGTGGCTGGAACGAGCGAGCGATGTTCGCGGCAGGATGCTGTCATGTGGCCACTATCCCGCAGAGCAGGTGCCCGACGAAACGTATGCTGAGCTTCACGCCTTCTTCAAGGACGAACTCGGCAGCTGAGGCCGCGAAACAACGCAAACCGTCCGGAGTGCGATGGCTGCAATTTGCGCTGATCGCTGTCAAAATAGGATCGAGATAGCGGCCAGGCCGCGTCAACAAGCCGTAAAGGAAGAGCGATGCGCTGGATTTCCGCTGCGATGCTGGCCCTGGCTTCGATTATGCCCGCCGCGGCGCTCACGCCGGTCGTCGACTTCGATCTGAGCCGGTATTACGGAACCTGGTATGAGATCGCCGCGATTCGCGGTTTTCT
The DNA here is from genome assembly GCA_036395475.1 of Casimicrobiaceae bacterium. Classification (GTDB taxonomy): domain Bacteria; phylum Pseudomonadota; class Gammaproteobacteria; order Burkholderiales; family Casimicrobiaceae; genus PALSA-1003. Next base: position 1,308 of record DASWDF010000271.1, on the reverse strand, counting down.
GCAAAGCCGCTGCGCGCGCGATACGCGCCTGGAATACACTGCGGCCGAGAACGGTGCCATCGCGACGCGGAGCCACTGCCAGCGCGCGGACGGCACTTCCGAGACCAACGAAGGGCAGGCGCGTCCCCTCGATCCCGCGCTGCCATCGGTGCTCAAGGTGACCTCGGTGCACTTCCTCGGCATCTGGTGGTTTCCGTTCGGCCGCGAGTCGATCGTGATCGCTCTCGGCCCCGAATACCGTTGGCTCGCCACCGGACACCCGTCGCTGCGTTACGGCCGCATCCTTTCCCGGGAGCCGGCGCTATCCGATACGGCGCTCAAAAGCGCCGTGGGTACGCTCGTGGCGGAGGGTTTCGATCCCTGCGCTTTCGTGTTTACGCCGCAGACGGGCGGTCGCTCGCGTGCCGATCGGCTCTGCGACGAAGTGCGTTAACTCGAGCCCTCGACGGCATACCGCGCGACGCGGTGCGGGTGATGCTATCCTCTTCGGTCAAGGCACATAGCGCGATACAGGAGGCCGGCTCATGCGTTTTAGACACATGCTCGTCATCGCGGCGGTGCTCGCGGCTTGCGCCGACAAGCCGGGCAAGGATGAGCAGGAGGCGGCAAAGAACACCTTCGTCTGTTTGCTCGAAGGCGAGCGCCTGGTGATCCGCTTCGATATGGGCGAGGCGCGGATGCTGATGCCTACCGGCGACCGCATCTCGCTCTATCAGATACCCGTCGCGTCGGGAGTGCGCTTTTCCAACGGCAATCTGGAGCTGCGCGGTAAGGGCACCGAATTGACTCTGATTGACAACACAACGGCAACGCAGGTCCCGCTCGCGCAGTGCGCGCCTTATTCGCTACCCAAGCAGTAAGCCGGCACGAACCCCTTGCATGATCCTTCGCGCGTCGGCTCCGACCGCGACTCGCGGCGGCCTCCCTTCAGCGCGCCGGTTCGGCTCTACGGTTGCCGGGTACGCCGCTTGCTGTCGTCGATGTCGAGGTACTTCCAGATGTCGGAGCGGATCGGGTGCGGCTTGTAGCCGATGACCCAGGGCTGGATGACGTGGTCTTCCAGCAGGTGATGCGTGAGCCTCCACGGCGCGTAGGCGACGACCAGGTCGGTCATGCGGTCGTAAAGCTTCGTGCGCTCGGGTGAATCCGGAAGCTTTTTCGCCGCCTCGTAGAGCCTATCGAACTCGGGCAGCTTGAAGCGCGAGTCGTTGGACTGTCCGATGTTCGGGCCGTAGAGGTTCTGCATGAAGTTCTCGGCGTCGGGATAATCGGCGTTCCAGCCATCCTGCCGCATCTGCAGCTTGCCGG
>DASWDF010000270.1:0-8199 GCA_036395475.1 Casimicrobiaceae bacterium | reverse complement strand
CTTGGAACCTTCGCCACGCGCGAGGCCGCGGAGAAGCATGAACGCGAGGTCCAGTATTTCAAGAAACATTAGCCGATAGGGGAACGAAGCCGCGCGCGGACGCGCGGCAGGAGGGCATGCGAATGCGCGAAGCGGTGCAAGACCGCCGCTTGGCGGCAAGGCAAGGATGCGCCGAATGCAGGCCAACGACACGCTCATCCGAAGGCAAGTCCTGACGCTCGAGTCGCTGCGCGTGCTGGTCAATATCGAGCTCAACGTCCATACCGAATGCCACGGCGTACAGGTCCGCCGCATCATCATTATTGAGCCCGACATATCGGGTTGCAATTGGCAAGCCGAGTGGCCCGCGCTGCGTGCCGCGACGATGGAACCCTGCCGCTCACAACTTCTCGCGGTGATTGCGCAACTGCGTGAGCGCTACAACGTCGAGCATTAGGTTGGCGGCCGGCTTAGTTGCGTCGGCGGCAGTCCTACACGCAAATCGGAGCGGCGCCGATACCGACGCACGCGATCTTGATCGATAGTTGCGTAGTCGTCGACGGCGACGTCGACGGTGTCGAGAAGGGACCGAACGCAATCCTTCCCTGGAGACATCATGAACAGTTATCCGTATCGAATCCTGATGGGCGCGGGCCTCGCCATGCTCGTCGGCGTCGTCGGTGCTCAGACCTATGGCGACCAACCCTCTGCGGACAAGAACGCGCCGCAGAACATGCAGGCGCAACCGTCGAGCGCGCCCACTCCCGCGAGCGGCGGCGATACGCCGTATTCGACCACTGACAAGAGCGCGCCTCAGGCCACACAAGCACAACCGTCGAGTCCGAACGCCGTGACGAGCGGCGGCGATACGCCGTATTCGACCACCGATAAGAATGCGCCTCAGACCACCGAGCGCGCGTCTAAACCGACCGACAAGATGTCGGGGCAAACGAACGCTCAGCCAAAGGCTTCGGACCAGGAAAGCCGGAAGATGTCGAGCGCGAAGTCGACCAAGCCGGCGCACCATGCGGCCAAGCCACACGGCAAGCCTGAGCAGATGGCGATGCAGGGCGAGAAAGCCTATCACGAGGCATTGCGTCAGTGTGCGAAGGAGCAGGATCAAAACGCGCGCGACAGCTGCCTCGACAACGCGATCCAGCAATTCCATCGCAGTACCTGAAGCGTAAGAACCGCACGAGCGCCAAAGGCCCCGCGAAGGCGGGGTCTTTTTTTGGCAGTACTTTGGCACATCCCTTGCGAGTAGCTCCCTCAGGAGGCGGTTTACCACCATATGAGTTGCCCCGCTGACGCTGCTCGTCATATAGCGACGGCGGCGCGCGCCGACGTCAATCCTATTAAGAGAGGAACGGCGTGGGATGCATCGAACGTAAACACGGAGTTTTCAAAGGAGACCCACCGTGAAACATCTGATACTCGCATTACTCGCCGCAACATTCTCGCTGTCGGTATCGGCGGCATCCATAAACCTCAACTCGTCGAAGAGCAACGTCACGGAAGAGCAGGCCACGACGACAGTGAAATCGTCAAAAAGCAACTCTTCGGACCGAGAGCAAGCCCTGCAAGGAGTTGACTCCTGCAATTTCACTATCGACGAAGCGGGCGTCAAGCGTCAGGCTACCGAAGCACAGAAGCAGAAATGCGAAAAAGGAGCCGGCGAGGCCAAGTCAACAATCAAGACAACGAAGAGCAACACTTTTAGAGAAACCGACGGGAAGATCAAAGACGCAGTGGTGAAATAAGTCCTTCACCCACTCTGCACGCCGTACGCGCACCCCGATCCGGCGATGTGCCTCTCCACCAAGCCGACGCTTCTGGATTTGGTTCGATGGCGGTGGGGTGGACTTCTAAGAACGGTAATTTGGCGGATGGGGTGGGATTCGAACCCACGAGGGACTTCCGCCCCTGCCGGTTTTCAAGACCGGTGCCTTCAACCGCTCGGCCACCCATCCGATTCCTGCCGGTTTTGGTCTCGGCCGCTCGCGTACGCTCGCTTAACGTTCGCTGCGCTCACGTAAGCCTCGCCCGAGGAAGCGTTCGCTGCGCTCACGTAAGCCTCGCCCGAGGAAGCTCGCTTGCGCGAGCGTCCTCACAAGACCGGTGCCTTCAACCGCTCGGCCACCCATCCGATGCCTGCCGGGTTTGCTCTTGACCGCTTGAGATCATAGCACCCGCCCCAAGCTAAGCGCCTGCGAGGTCTTGCCGGCCATTATGGTTCGACGGGCTTACCAAGAGCGGCCCGGACCATTGAAACTTCAAGGATTTCTGCTAGTCTAATCGCCTGTCACGGATACGCGTATAGTGGCGTATGACCGTTTTCTAGTGAGGGATTCCATGGAACCGCAACTCAAGCCTGTACCAACGGGCGAATCGCAGACCCGATGGACGATGCCGGGATCGGTGGCCGTACCCGCGGTCGCGCCCAACCAGGTTCTGCGCAACACCTACTGGCTGCTCGCGCTGTCGATGCTGCCGACGGTTGCCGGCGCGTTTGTCGGCATGTCGCTCAACTTCGCCGCGTACTTTCACGCCTCGCCCATCATGGCGCCGCTTCTGATGTTCGGTGCGATGATCGGCTCGCTGTTCGTCGTCGCAGCGTTGCGCAACACCGGCTGGGGCGTGCTCGCCGTCTTCGGGTTTACGTTCATCTCGGGTCTGATGCTCGCGCCGACCCTGCAGTTCGCGGCGGGATTGCGGAATGGCGGACAGCTCGTAGCGCTGGCCGGCGGGATGACTGCTGCGGTGTTCTTCGTGATGGCGACGATCGCCACCGTGTCGAAGCGCGACTTCAGCTTCCTCGGCAAGTTCCTGTTTGTCGGGCTGATCCTGCTCGTCGTCGCGATGCTCGCCAATCTGTTCCTGCAGATACCGGCGCTCGCGGTAACGCTGTCGGCGATCGGCGTGCTGATCTTTTCCGGCTACCTGCTCTACGACGTCAGCGCTATCGTTCGTGGCGGTGAAACCAACTACATAATGGCGACGATCAGGTTGTTCCTTGACCTGCTGAACCTGTTCCTGAGCCTGCTCAACCTGCTGATGATCTTCAGCGGGCAGCGCGACTGACTCCATTCGAAGCTGAAGCATCGACGGGCGCCGCGAGGCGCCCGTTTTGTTTGGGTCTGGCCATCGCGCCGCGTCGCCCCGGGCATCGCTGCGCTTAGCCCGGGCTACTCGCTTCGCGTCGCCTCGGGCATCGCTCGGCTCAGCCCAGGCTATGCCGCTGAGTTCGCGTCTCTTTTGGCCGCAGCATCAGGCGCGCGTGAACACCGCGATCGACTCGACGTGCGCGGTGTGCGGAAACATGTTGGCCACGCCGGCGGCGGCGAGCGCAAAGCCGCGCTCGTGCACGAGCATTGCCGCGTCGCGTGCCAGGGTCGCCGGATTACACGAAACGTAGACGATGCGCGACAGACGCTCCTGCGGCAGCGCCTTGACCAGCGCAATCGCGCCTTCGCGCGGCGGGTCGAGCAGTACCTTGTCGAGCGGGCCCAGCGCGGCGATGCTCTCGCGCGTTGCCTCGAACAGGTCCGCGACGGCAAAGCGGGCGCGCCCGGTGAGTCCGTTACGCGCGGCATTCGCCTCGGCGCGGCCGACGAGACTGCGGCTGGCCTCGACGCCGACGACCTGGGCACCCTGCCGCGCGATGGGCAAGGTGAAATTTCCCAGGCCGCAGAAGAAGTCCGCCACCGTCTCGCCCGGCGCCGGCTTTAGCCAACCGATCGCACGCCGGACAAGTACGCGGTTGAGTTCCGCATTGACCTGCGTGAAGTCGGTGGGCTCGAATTCGAACGTCAGGCCGAAGTCGGGCAGCGAGTACCTGAGCCTGCGTCCGGGAGGGTCGAGCGGACGGACGCTGGCGGGGCCTTGCGGCTGCACGTAGAGCTCGACGCGATAACGTGCGGCGAACGCCGCAAGCTCCTCTTCGTCTGTGGCCGATAGAGGCGCGAGAATGCGCAGTACGAGCGCATCGACCGGTGCGCCTTCGCCTTCGCCGATTGCGAGCTCTATCTGCGGCAAGCGGTCCCGAATCGACAAGCGCCCGACGAGCGAGCGCAGCTCGGGCAGGAGCGCCGAGATGCGCGGCGGCAGCACGAGGCAGCTCGTCATGTCGGCGACAAAACTCGACTTCCGCTCGTGGAAACCGACGAGTACGCCGCCTTTTTTCGCAACGTAGCGCACCGATAGCCGGGCCCGGTGCCGATACCCCCAGGTTTCGCCATGGATGGGCGCGAGCAACTCGCCTGGACGCACCCGCGCGATGTGCCAGAGTGCGTCCTCGAGCACGCGTTGCTTAACCGCGACTTGCGCGGCGGGATCCAAGTGCTGGAGGCTGCAGCCGCCGCAGATCCCGAAATGCGGGCAGGGCGGCGCGACGCGTGCGGGACTCGCGGCGTAAAGCTCGGCCATGCGCGCAAGCTCATAGCTGGGCTTGCGGCGAAGCACTTCGATCGCGACCCGCTCGCCGATCAGCGCGCCTTCGACGAAGATAGCCTTACCGTCGATGCGGGCGACGCCGCGGCCTTCCTGATCGAGCGCGGTGATGACGACGGTGTCCATGATTTCGGTCGTTCCAAGACCGCGGCGGTCGTCGTAGCTGCGAGTTTATTCGCACGATCCCGCGACATGGAACGCCGCGGCCGAATGAATTCGGCCTTACGAAGACCCCTGTCGCATTGTACCGGGTCGCGTAGCCGTTGCCGGGTGACGCCGGCGCTCCGAGGTAGAATCGCGTCATGCAAATCCTCGCGCTCGACGCCTCGACCGATGTTTGCGCCGTCGCGCTCGGCGACGGCGCGCATTGGACGGAGCGCGCTGAAAACGCCGGGCAACGCCACTCGGAACTGCTGCTACCGACGGTTCGGGCGTTGCTTGCCGAGGCGCGCCTGGATCTCGCCGCGCTCGACGGGATCGCTTTCGGCGCCGGACCCGGCTCGTTCACGGGCCTGCGCATTGCCTGCGGCGTGGCGCAGGGACTTGCGCTCGGCGCAGACCTGCCGGTCGTCGGCGTCGCGACACTCGAGGCAATGGCCGAAACCGCGCGCCAGAAGAGCGGCCGGACGCGCGTGATCGCGGCGCTCGACGCGCGCATGCGCGAGGTCTACGTCGCCGCATACGAGTACGACGGATTGCGCTGGCGCGTCGTGCTCGATCCGGCTGTTGTCATTCCGGGCGAGGCGCCGCTGCCGCCGGGCGACGGCTGGACAGGCGTCGGCAACGGCTTCGCGGCGTATCCCGCGCTCCGCGAGCGCTTCGGCGGCGCGCTCGCCGGGTGCGAAAAAGGCATCCTGCCGACGGCCGTGGCCATCGGCAGGCTCGCATTGCCTCGATTCGCCGCCGGCGAGGGCGTCCCGGCGCGCGAGGCGGCGCCGCTCTATGTACGGCATCGGGTCGCGCTGACGACCGCCGAACGCGCGGCGGGGGTGACCTTGTGAACGCGACACTCGCGCGCGAGGCGCTTGCGGTGCCGGTGCTCTGGCGCCCGCTCTCGGACGCCGACATCGAAGCGGTCGCCGCGCTGGAGCGCGCAGCGCACGTCGCACCGTGGACCGAAGGCAACTTTCGCGACGCGCTGGCCGCCGGCTACGGGATGCAGGTTGGGGTGGCCGACGGCGCAATCGTCGCCTATGGCGTGCTGCTGTTTGCGCCTGGCGAGGCACAGCTCTTGAATCTCACTGTCGCACCGGAAGTGCGGCGGCTGGGCATCGGCCGAGCGCTGCTCGGGCGGTTCCTCGCCGACGCGGGTGCCCGGGGCGCCGAGCAATGCTTCCTCGAAGTCCGCGTGTCGAACATTGCGGCAATCGCGCTCTACGCACGGGAAGGCTTCGTGCCGGTGGCGCGCCGCATCGGCTACTACCCGTCGGCCGGCACAGCGCCGCGTGAAGACGCGTTGGTCATGCGGCGCGCGCTCTCTCGCGGGCAAGGAACCTGAGGTGGTCGCGCGTTACGACATCCTGCGCGAGCTTGGGTTGCTGCCGTTATGGCGTCTGCGAGCCGTGTCTGCGGAAGCAGGAGAGAAGCGAAACGCATGTACCTCGTCCGCAGCCGAAGCGACTGCTCGATACGACGCGGTCGCACCGGAGCGATCGCGCGAACCGCCCGTGGATCGCGTGCAGCATATCGCGACGCTTAAGTGGGCCGAATTCGCGGCGGACGTTACCGCTTGTACCGCGTGCGGGTTGTGCAGGACGCGCAACAAGGCAGTCCCTGGCGTCGGCGACGTGCATGCGCAGTGGCTGTTTGTCGGCGAGGCGCCGGGGGCGGAAGAAGACGCCAAGGGCGAGCCCTTCGTCGGCCAGGCCGGTCGGCTCCTCGACAACATGCTTGCCGCGCTCGGCATGAAGCGGGGCGAGAACGTCTACATCGCCAACGTGCTCAAGTGCCGGCCGCCCGGCAACCGCACGCCTTCGCCGCTCGAGGTCGAATCCTGCCGGCCTTATCTCGATCGTCAGATTGCGCTGATTCGTCCCACGCTGATCGTCGCACTGGGAAAAAGCGCGGCGACGACGCTGCTCAATGTCGACGCGACCATCGCCAGCCTTCGCGGCCGCGTGCATCGCTATCAGGGTGTGCCGCTCATCGTCACCTACCATCCGGCTTACCTGCTGCGCAACTTGCCCGACAAAGCGAAGGCGTGGGAAGATTTGTGCCTGGCACGCGCCACTATACGCGGATCGCAGGCGGCAAACCGATCCACAGGCTTGCAAATCGCCCCCAGGGTACCCAACTGACCACCCGAATCACATCCCGATCGAAGGCCCACGAAGGGAGAGTCACGATGCACAAGTTCCTTGCCTTCACCGCCGCCGCGGTCGCCGCCGCCTTCCTGTCCGGCTGCGGCTACAACGATCTGCAGCGCCAGGACGAGCAGGTTAAGTCCGCGTGGTCGGAGGTGATCAATCAGTACCAGCGCCGGGCCGACCTGGTGCCGAATCTGGTCGCCACGGTGAAGGGCTACGCTGCGCAGGAAGAGCGTGTGCTGACCGAGGTGACCCGGGCGCGGGCCACCGTCGGCAGCATCCAGGCGACCCCCGAGCTGATCAACGACCCGCAGGCTTTTGCGAGATTCCAGGCCGCGCAGGCGCAATTGCAGTCGGCGTTGTCACGCCTGCTGCTGGTCGCCGAGAACTATCCGCAGCTCAAGTCCGATCAGAACTTTCGCGATCTGCAGGCGCAGCTCGAAGGCACCGAGAATCGCATCGCCGTCGCGCGCAACCGCTACATCAAGGCGGTGCAGGAGTACAACACGACGGTGCGTTCGTTCCCGACCAACCTGACGGCGATGCTGTTCAAGATGGACGTGAAGCCGAACTTCTCGGTCGAGAGCGAGAAGGCGATCAGCGCGCCACCGACTGTCGATTTCACCAAGCCCGCGCCGACGCCCGCGCCTGCCCCAGCCCCGGCGCCTGCCCCCGCCCCGGCTACAAAGTAGCGCGCATACTTCGCGCGTTTGTCGCGTGATCGCCGCCTGCACCGCGTGGCGCCGCCGCTGGCCACCCGAGGCGCGACGCGTCTGGGTTGTCGCGATGGCGTTTCTTGCAGTCCTCGGCGCGACGGGCGCCGTTCCGTGGGATTCGCCGCGCGACGGATTGCAGAGCGTGCCGCCGCTGCGCTCGCGCGTCACCGATCTCACCGGCACGCTTTCGGCATCGGAGCGGCAGGCGTTGGAAGCGAAGCTCGCCGATTGGGAAGCGCGAACGACTGATCAGCTCGCGATCCTCATCGTCCCGACGACGAAACCGGAGCCGATCGAGCAATACGCGATTCGGGTCGCGGAAGCATGGAAGATCGGTCAGAAGGGCAAGGACGACGGCGCCATACTCGTCGTCGCCAAGGATGACAAGCAGATGCGCATCGAGGTCGGCTACGGCTTCGAGGGCGTGCTGACCGACTTGACCTCGCGCCGCATCATCGCCGAAACGATTGCGCCGCTGTTCAGCAAGGGGCAGTTCGCGGCGGGTCTCAACGCCGGCATCGACCGCATCATCGGCGTCGTGAGCGAAGGCAAGCCGCTTCCCAAGGCCGAGCCGCGACGGCGAGCGCCGTCGCAGGGTTTTGACGTCGGTACGCTCGCCTTGATCCTGCTCGTCGCGGTACCGGCGATCGGCGCGATTCTGCGCTCGATTCTCGGCAACGTCGGCGGTTCGGTCGTCGGCGCGGGCATCGTCGGCGGCGCAGCTTGGCTTTTCGCCGGTTCGGTGCTCA
>DASWDF010000269.1:0-57548 GCA_036395475.1 Casimicrobiaceae bacterium | reverse complement strand
CGGGCTCGTCAGTTGATGCTGGAGGCCGTCAAAGCCTTCCCGCTCGCCTTAAGAGCGAACAGTGGCGTCGTCCGACGGCCGCACTGACCTACCGTTGCGGGGGCAGCGCCGGCATGGTCCTAAGGGCTTCGCCCCGCGACTTGACCGGCTTCCCGTTTCACCCGCCGCGCTCGAAGGGGCGCAGCGGACACCTGCTGTAGCCATTATAGCGCCCGTCGGAGGCAGCGGCGCGCGCGGATGGTAGCTGCTATACTATCCGGCTTTTCACGCGCCTATTTCGATGGTCCGTAAGCTGTATATCCGCACGTTCGGCTGCCAGATGAACGAGTACGACTCGGACAAGATGGCTGACGTGCTGCGCGAAGCGGACGGGCTCGAGCTGACCGAGCGGCCCGACGAGGCCGACGTGATCCTGTTCAATACCTGCTCGGTGCGCGAGAAGGCACAGGAGCGTGTCTTTCACGACCTGGGCCGGGTGCGCGGCTTCAAGGCGGCGAAGCCCGAGCTCATCATCGGCGTTGGCGGCTGCGTCGCGAGCCAGGAAGGTGCCGCGATCGTGCGCCGCGCGCCTTACGTCGACATCGTCTTCGGACCGCAGACCCTGCACCGGCTGCCCGAACTCATCGCGCGCCAGCGCAGCACCGGGCGGCCGCAGGTCGACGTCAGCTTCCCCGAGGTCGAGAAATTCGATCATCTGCCCCCGCCGCGGGTCGACGGCGTCAGCGCCTTTGTGTCGATCATGGAGGGCTGTAGCAAGTACTGCAGCTTCTGCGTCGTGCCGTACACGCGTGGCGAAGAGGTCTCGCGGCCGTTCGACGACGTGCTCACCGAGGTCGCCGATCTTACCGACCAGGGGGTCAAGGAGATCACGCTGCTCGGCCAGAACGTCAACGCCTACCGAGGCGCCATGAACGCCGATGGCGGGGTTGCCGACTTGGCGACACTGCTTGAATACCTTGCCGAGTTTCCGGGGCTCGAGCGCATCCGCTACACCACCTCGCATCCGAAGGAGATGACGCCGCGGCTGATCGAGGCTTACGGCAAGCTGCCGAAGCTCGTATCGGCGCTCCACCTCCCGGTGCAGTCGGGATCCGATCGCGTGCTCGCGGCGATGAAGCGCGGCTACACCGCGCTCGAGTACAAAGCGATCGTCCGGAGGCTGCGCGCCGTGCGTCCGCAGTTGTCATTGACGTCCGACTTCATCGTTGCCTTCCCCGGCGAGACCGATAAGGATTTCGAGCAGACGATGAGGCTCGTCGACGACGTGGGCTTCGACGGCAGCTTCAGTTTCATCTACAGCCCTCGGCCCGGAACGCCGGCGGCCGATTTTTCCGATCAGGTCCCTCCCGCGATCGCGCAGGCGCGCCTCGCACGGCTGCAGGCAGCGCTCGACGCCCAGTACTGTGCGCACAGCGAGCGGATGATCGGCAGCGCCGAGCGCGTCTTGGTGACCGGTCGTTCGGCGAGAAGCGAGGGCGAGCTGGCCGGCCGAACCGAAGCCAACCGCGTGGTCAACTTTCCCGGCGCGGCCAGTCTGGTCGGAAACTACGCCGAGGTGCGCATTACCGCGGCGCTGGCGCATTCGCTGCGAGGCGAGCTTGCGGCCGCTTGACGCCTCGGATTCCTTCTCCCGCGCGAGACCCGCAGGTCCGCGGATTCATGTCGTTGTCTCACTGACTTAGAGGTTGTCGCAATGGTTATCTCAAGTTCTCCGATTTCCTTCTTCGCGACCGGATTGCGGCCCGTACGTCTGGCGCTCGCGGCGGTCGCGGCCACGACGTTCCTGGCGGGCTGCGCATCGGCGCCTTCAAACGGCAACGGCGAAACCCCGGTCATCGCCGCCGCGGCCGCAGCGGCCGCAACGGCCGCGACGGACGCGACCGCTGCGACAAGTCCGGCAGTCGCTCCCGGTAGCGCCGCGCGTCCGCCCGCACCCGTGGTCGCCGCGGCTGCAGCGGCAGCCGCGGCCGCGATGGCGCAGTCGGCGAAGCCCTTCGCCGATGTCGTCAAGGACGCGCACGAGACGCCCGGGTTGTTCCGCGTCTGGCAGAAGGACGACAAGGTCTGGCTGGAAATCGCGCCGAATCAGTTCGACCAGCCCTTCTTTTTTTCGGTCAATCTTTCGCGCGGTCTCGGAGAGAAATTCTTCTTCAGCGGGCTGATGGGCGAAAGCCATATCGTCTATTTCCATCGCCTCGGGACGACCCAGGTGCAGCTGCTCGCGCGCAACACGAATTACTTCGCGCAGCCGAATACGCCGCAGGCGCGCGCGGTGAGCGAGGCCTTTTCCGACAGCCTGCTCGCGGCGGCGCCGGTTGTGAGCCAGCCGCACCCGGAGCGCAAGTCGATCCTGATCGAAGCCAATATGCTGCTTTTCGCCGACATCCCCGGCGCCAACGGCGCGCTCGAGCGCGCCTTCCGGCAGGGTTACTCGTTCGACCCGCGTAACTCGGGAATCGTGAAGACGCGCGCAACGCCGGAGCTCGTCGCGATCGAGGTCAACGCCCACTACGCGCTATCGCGTGTCGCCCAGCCTCCGGCCGTTCCCGGTCCGATGCCGCCCACGCCGCCGCCGGCGACAGTGCCCGACATCCGGAGCCTCTTCCTCGGCTTCTATTACAACTTCGCCAAGCTTCCCGACGAGCCGATGCAGCCCCGCGTAGCCGACGACCGGATCGGCTACTTCATGAACAGCCGCTACGACTTCAGCAGCGACAGCAAGCTCACGCCGCGCGTGAACTATATCCATCGCTGGCGCCTGGAAAAAAAGGATCCGGCGGCGGAGATGTCGGAGCCGAAGCAGCCGATCGTGTTCTGGCTCGATCGCAACATTCCCGAAAAGTATCGCCAGGCGGTCATCGACGGCGTCCTGGAATGGAACAAGCCATTCGAGAAGATAGGTTTCAGGAATGCGATACAGGCCAAGATCCAGCCCGACGACGCCGACTGGGACACGCTCGACGCGCGTCATGCCTCGATCCGCTGGATGACGACCGCGCGGCCCTTGTTCGGCGGCATCGGTCCGAGCCAGGTCGACCCGCGCAGCGGCGAGATCCTTGACGCCGACATCGGCATCGACCCCGTACGTTTCCGCAATCGCCGCTTCCAGCGGGTCGAGCAGATACCCCAGCCGAGCGCGATTCCGGGTTTTCTCGAACACCCGGATAAGATCTGCCAACTGCAGGAGTACGCGGCTCAGGAGATGAACTTCGCGCTCGACCTCCTCGAAGCCCGCGGCGAAATCGATCCCGACGGCCCCGAGGCCGAAGCGTTCGTGCTCGCCGACGTCAAGGATATCGTGATGCATGAAGTCGGCCACACGCTGGGGCTGCGGCACAACTTCCGCGCATCGATGATCTATTCCCAGGTGCAGCTCAACGATGCGGAGTTCACGCGCGCGAACGGTATCGCGGGCTCGGTCATGGAATACAACGCGGTCAATATCGCGCTCAAGGATGAGCGCCAGGGGTCCTACGGCATGAACACACTCGGGCCCTACGATTACTGGGCGATCGAGTACGGCTACGCGGAGATCCCTCCGGCTGAGGAGTCCGCCCGCCTCCAGCAGATCGCGGGGCGCAGCGCCGAGCCGCAGCTCGCGTACGCGACCGACGAGGACTCGTCGTTCGCGATCGATCCGGAGGCGAACCAGGCGGATCTTGGCAACGATCCGCTCGCCTTCGCGCGCCGGCGCCTTGTCCTGGCGCGCGAGCTGTGGGACCGCTGGCAGAGCCGCGATCTCAAGCCGGGCGAGAGCTACTCCGTGCTCCGGCGCACGGTGACGCGGGGTCTGCTCGTCGTCGGGCAGTCGTCGACGACGGTCGCCAAGTACATCGGCGGCGTCAGCACGCTGCGCGACCACGCGGGCAGCGCGCGCGCACCGCTTACGCCGATCGTCGCCGCGAAGCAACGCGAAGCGCTGAAGATCATCGAAAGCGGCCTTTTCTCGGCCGATAGTTTCCGCTTCAAGCCCGAGTTCATGCGCCGCCTGCAAGTGGACTATCTCGATCGCAATGACATGTACGGCGTCGGACTGTCGACGCCGGGCGTGGACTATTCGCTGACCGGACAGGTGCTGGCGATCCAGCGCTCGGTCCTCGACAACCTCATGAGCGATGCCATCGCGCAGCGGATCCTCGACAGCGAGGTCAAGCTCGACAATCCGAAGGCGGGCTTTCATCTGTCCGAGCTGTACGAGGCGCTGCACCGCTCGATCTGGAGCGAGTTGAGGAGCGGCCAAGAGATATCGCCGCTGCGGCGAAACCTGCAACGTGAGCACCTGGCCCGCGTGGCGAACGCGCTGATCCGGCCTTCGCTGTCGATGCCGCCGGACGCGAGAGCGCTGCTGCGCCAGGATGCGCGGGCGCTGCGCGACGAGCTCCAGGTCGCTGCGACAAGGCCCGGCTGGTCGAAGGAAACGAAAGCGCATATCGCCGAGGGATTGTCGACCCTCGACGAAGCGCTCAAGGCCACGTTACAGCGGCATGGAGTCTAGCCGCAGCTTGCGGCCATCGATGCCTCGTCCTGCTTGAAGCCGCACAGCGCCGAGCTTACGCTCGCTCCGGTCGATAACCGGGCGCTCGCGAACCTTTGCGGGGCGCTCGACGCCAATCTGCGCCAGATCGAGGCAGCGCTGGACGTCGCCATCGCGCGCCGCGGAGCGACGTTCACGTTGCGCGGCGCTCGCGGCCCGGTCGAGCAGGCCGCGACCGCACTCAATCGCTTTTACGCGCAGGCGCAGGAGCCGTTGACCATCGACGACGTCCAGCTCGGCTTGATCGAACTCCGCGGTGGGACTCCCGCATCTGCGCCGCCCGCCGAGCTTGCCGAGCGCGAGGGACCGGTGTTGCGCACTCGCCGCGCCGACTTGCACGGGCGAACGCCGAACCAGATCGCGTATCTGCAGCACATCCAGGACCACGACATCACTTTCGGCATCGGACCGGCCGGTACCGGCAAGACGTACCTCGCCGTCGCCTGCGCGGTCGACGCGCTGGAACGCGACATCGTCAAGCGCCTGGTGCTGGTTCGCCCCGCCGTCGAGGCCGGGGAGCGGCTCGGTTTTCTGCCCGGCGATTTCGCACAGAAGGTTGACCCGTATCTGCGTCCGCTCTACGACGCGCTGTACGATCTGATGGGCTTCGACAAGACCGCGAAGCTTTTCGAGCGCAATACCATCGAGATCGCGCCGCTCGCCTACATGCGCGGCCGGACGCTCAATCACTCGTTCATCATTCTCGACGAGGCGCAGAACACGACGCCCGAGCAGATGAAGATGTTCCTCACCCGCATCGGCTTCGGCACCAAGGCGGTCATCACTGGCGACGTTACCCAGATCGACCTCGCCCGCGGCCAGAAGAGCGGGTTGATCGAGGCCCGCCGGGTGCTCGCCGACGTGCGCGGGCTCGCGTTCACCGATTTCACCAGCGCCGACGTCGTGCGCCACCCCCTGGTGCAGAAGATCATCAGCGCCTACGAAAAGCACACCCAGAGCGAGCGCATCGACGCTCCGGCCGTCGACCGGCGCCGCGAGCGCTAGGAGCCTGTCGGGCTTGCTCTCACGTATGCGTTGCTGGCCAAACGGCGATGAATGCAAGGCGCTCGGCGCAGCGAATAGCTCGGCCTATCCGCAAGCCGAGCAACGCCGCAGGCGCGCCGTTTGGCCGCAACCCGAAGGGACGGGGGCGCTTTGGGGGCATTCCGTTGTTGCCGGCCGCTGGCAGTGGACTGGCACTGCGGCGCGGCCGGCGCCTAGGACTGCCTCCCAAAGCGCCTCCGTCGCATACGCGACAGTAAGCCTGACAGGCTCCTAGGCGCTGATGCCGCCTTCGCCGCGCGAGCTGGAGGCTCTGCGACGCCGCTGCACGCTGCACATATCCGGCCACGCGCCGGAGATCCCGGGCGCGGAGCTCGCTCGCGTCGCTGAGTGGTCCCGCACGCACGGCTGGCATGCCGACCGTTACGGCGACGGCGAGCTCATCGAATCGTTCGAGGCGAAAGTCGCTGCGCTCCTTGGCAAACCTGCGGCGGCATTCATGGTGAGCGGCACGATGGCGCAGTTGATCGCGCTGCGCATATGGTGCGAGCGCGCCGGTCATTTCTGCGTCGCGATGCACCCGACGGCACATCTCGAGCTCCATGAGGAGCGTGCCTATGCCCGGTTGCACCGCCTGGACTCGATACTGCTGGGCCCGCGCGACCGGCCAACGCTGGCGCGGGACTTGGCGGCTTGCCAAGAGCGCCTCACGGCGCTGGTGATCGAGCTGCCCGCCCGCGAGATCGGCGGCCGTCTTCCGGCGTGGAACGAGCTCGAGGCGCTGGCGGCGCTCTCGCGCGAGCGCGGCGTGAAGTTGCACCTCGACGGCGCCCGGTTATGGGAAGCGCGCGAGTTCTATGCGCCGAAGACGCTCTCCGACGTATGCGCGGTTTTCGACTCGGTCTACGTGTCCTTCTACAAAGGGATCGGTGCGCTGGCTGGAGCGATGCTGCTCGGCCCCCAGGATTTCATTGCCGAGGCACGCATCTGGCGGCGCCGCCAAGGCGGTACCTTGGTCCAGCTGCACCCTTTCGTCGCGTCGGCCGCCATGCGTATCGACGCGCAGCTCGCCAAGATGCCGGCGTATCGCGCACGGGCGCTTGCGCTCGGGCAAGCGCTGTCGGCGATCGACGGCCTGGTCATCGACCCGCAACCGCCGCAGGTAAATCTTTTCCACCTCCACTTGCCCGCGCCGGCCGCGGCGGTGGCGCAGGCACGCGATCAGCTTGCCGCCCTGGAGGGCGCGTGGCTTGCGCAGCGCATCGGTGAGGCGCAGGTTCCCGGTTGGTCGACGATCGAGCTCTACGTCGGCGATAACCTGCTCGCCCTCGACGACGCGATCGTGGTGCCGCTCTATGCGAAGCTCCTCGCGCGGGCGCTGGCGGCAGCATGACCTCGCGCCGACCGCAGCTGTCGCTGACAGTGCAATACGCGGCTGCCGGCGACGATCTGCCGGCACGCGGCTTGCTTCGGCGCTGGATGCAGGCGGCACTAGTCGCGGACGCTGCAAACCTGACGGTCGTGCTTCGGTTCGTCGAGGAGGCCGAAGGCCGCGCGCTCAATCGTCGGCATCGCCGCAAGGACCGACCCACCAACGTGCTGTCGTTCGTGTACGATGATGAACATGGTGCGCCTGGCGGTGATATCGTGCTCTGCGCTCCGGTGTTAAGACGCGAGGCAGTGCAGCAGGGCAAACCGCTCGCCGCGCACTGCGCTCACCTTGTCGTCCACGGCATGCTGCACCTGCAAGGCTACCGTCACCAACGCGCCGCCGAAGCGGCGAGGATGGAAGCGCAGGAGATTGCCATCCTCGCAGGACTGGGCTTCGGCAATCCCTACGCGGCGCTTCCTGCGCCCGTGACGAACCTGCCCCGGCGCGCCCGCCGATGAGCGAACACGCCAACGACAAGGACCACCAGCGCCCCACGCTGCTCGAGCGGCTCTCGGCGTTCCTGATCCGGGAGCCGGAGGACCGCGAGGAGTTGCTCACCCTGCTGCACGGCGCGTTCGAGCACAAGCTGCTCGACGCGGATGCCCTGTCGATCATCGAAGGCGCACTGCAGGTCTCCGAGATGACGGTGCGCGACATCATGATCCCGCGCTCCCAGATGGACGTCGTGTCGATCGACGACGAGCCCGCCCAGTTCATTCCTTTCGTCATGGAGACGCGCCACTCGCGCTTTCCGGTCGTCGGCGAGAACAAGGACGACGTCGTCGGCATCCTGCTCGCCAAGGAATTGCTCAACTACTACGCCAACCCCGAGTCGTTCAACCTGCGCGATACCCTGCGTCCCGCTGTGTTTGTGCCCGAGTCCAAGCGGCTCAACGTGCTATTGCGCGACTTCCGCGCCAATCGCAATCATATCGCCATCGTCGTCGACGAGTACGGAGGCGTTTCGGGCCTGGTGACTATCGAGGACGTGCTGGAGCAGATCGTCGGCGATATCGAGGACGAATACGATTTCGACGAGGCCGAGGACAACATCATTCCCGAGGCGGGCGCGCGCTATCGGGTGAAAGCGCAGACCGAGATCGCCGCCTTCAACGAAGCGCTGGGCGCGCAGTTCAGCGACGAGGAGTTTCATACCATCGGCGGCCTCGTGCTGCAGGCGTTCGGCCGCCTGCCCAAGCGCGGGGAGGCGACGACGATAGGCAATTTCCGCTTCAAGGTCGTGCGCGCCGACAGTCGTCGGATCTACACGCTGCAAGTCGAGCGGCTGGCGCCGCAACTCGAAGAAAATTCGCCCGCGGGCGCGCCTTAGAGCCTCTGCGATGGCGAGGCTCTCGATACCCGCGATCGCACCGATCGCCGCGTCACTCCTGCTCGGCGTCGCGACGGTCTTCGGGTTCGCGCCTTTCGGTTTTTCTGCGCTGCCCGTTTTCACGCTGGCCGGCGTGTTCGCGCTGTGGCGGCGGGCCGCGTCGCCTCGCGCCGCCGCGTGGCTTGGATTTGCGTTCGGGCTCGGGTTGTTCGGCACCGGTGTGTCCTGGCTCTACATAGCCTTGGCGATGTTCGGCGGCATGGCGGGCCCGCTGGCCGCGCTGGCGACGGCGCTCTTCTGCGCCTACCTCGCGCTTTTTCCCGCGCTCGCGGGCTGGGCGACGGCGCGTCTCACCGGCATTGATGCCCCTGAGCGCCTTGCCGCGGCCGCGGCGTTCTGGATTCTGACGGAATGGCTCCGCACCTGGCTTTCGATGGGTATGCCGTGGCTAGCCGCTGGTTACGCGCAGACGCAAGCACCTCTCGCGGGTTACGCGCCGCTGGGCGGCGTGTTCCTAGTCAGCCTCGCGCTCGCGGCTTCGGGGGGACTGGTAGCGTATGCAGCCGAAGCGTTCCGCTCAGCGCGTCGGCGCGCTGTGGTGGCGGCAGCAGCGCTGCTTGCCGTTTGGATCACGGGTTTTGGCTTGCGCAGCATCGAATGGAGCCGCCCTGAGCGCGAACCGGTTGCGGTGAGTCTGGTGCAGGGCAACATCGACCAGGATCTCAAATTCGAGGCGAAGTATCGCGAACAGACGCTCGCGATCTATGCGGAGCTGGTCGCGCAGGCCAAAGGCCGGTTGATCGTGCTGCCGGAATCGGCCCTGCCGATGTTCGCCGACGAAGTGCCGGCGGAATACGTCGCCCGACTGCGCGCGGCTGCGCAGCAACGCGGCGGCGACCTGCTCATGGGACTCTTCTTCTTCGAACCGAAGACCGCGGGCGAGGACGAGGATCACTATTTCAACAGCGTCGTGAGCATCGGCGCGGCACCTACGCAGGTCTACCGCAAGCGCCATCTGGTGCCGCTCGGCGAGACGATTCCCGCCAAGCCCGTCGTGGGCTGGTTCATCCGCCGCGTGCTCCACATCCCGCTTGCCGATCAAACTCCGGGCCCCGCCTTCCAGGCGCCTTTCGAAGTTGCAGGCGAACGCGTGGCGGTCAATATCTGCTACGAGGATGCATTCGGCAGCGAGCTCATCGTAGCGCTGCCCGAGGCGACGCTGCTCGTCAACGTCACCAACGATGCCTGGTATGGCCGTTCGTTCGCGGCCGAGCAGCACGAGCAGATCGCAGCCATGCGCGCGATCGAGACGGCGCGGCCGATGCTGCGCTCGACCAACACCGGCATCACGTCGATCATCGATCACCACGGCAACGAGCTCGCGCGGTTGCCATGGTTCACTCGAGGCGTCCTCGAGGGCGCCATCGCGGGACGCACTGGAACGACACCTTTTGTTCGCTTCGGCGACACGCTCGCCATCTTCGCTTCGCTCTTGCTCGCGGGCGCAGCTTTCGCGCTCGGGCGACGACATTCAACCAGACCGGATTGAGGCGGTGGCGTGGCGATGCGCTCATCCAGTAATATCAAGATCTTCGCGCCAGCCTTCGCCTCTTTGATGCTCAGCTTTCAGCAGGTCATCGGCAAGCTTCAGGAATACTGGGGCGCTCAAGGCTGTGCCTTGCTGCAGCCTTATGACATCGAGGTCGGGGCGGGCACGTCGCATACCGCGACGTTTTTGCGTGCACTGGGTCCGGAGCCATGGCGCGCCGCTTACGTGCAGCCCTCGCGGCGGCCCAGGGACGGCCGGTATGGCGACAACCCCAACCGAATGCAGCACTACTACCAGTACCAAGTCGTGCTGAAACCTTCGCCGTCTGACATCCTCGACCTCTATCTGGGGTCGCTCGAGGCGCTTGGCTTCGATCTCAAGAAGAACGACGTCCGCTTCGTCGAGGACGACTGGGAGAACCCGACGCTCGGTGCGTGGGGCTTGGGCTGGGAAGTGTGGCTGAACGGAATGGAGATCACGCAATTCACCTATTTCCAGCAGGTCGGGGGCCTTGACTGCAATCCGATCACCGGCGAGATCACCTACGGCCTCGAGCGCCTCGCAATGTACCTGCAGGGCAAGGAGAACGTGTTCGACCTCGTGTGGACGACCCGGGAAGAGAACGGCGAGCAACGCGTGCTGACCTACGGCGACGTCTACCACCAGAATGAAGTGGAGCAGTCGACGTACAACTTCGAGCGATCGAACGTGCCGAAGCTGTTCGAGCTGTTCGCGTTCTACGAAAGCGAAGCAAAACGGCTGCTGGAAGCCAAGCTGCCGCTACCTGGCTACGAGATGATCCTGAAGGCTGGGCACACGTTCAACCTGCTCGACGCGCGCGGCGCCATTTCGGTGACCGAGCGCGCCGCTTACATCGGCCGCATCCGCACGCTGTCGCGACTGGTGGCGCAGGCGTACGTCGAGTCGCGCGAAGCGTTGGGATTTCCGATGCTTCCCTCCGACCTGCGCCGGAGCGCCGCATGAGCATCGCGGCGACGGCGACGCTGCTGGTCGAGTTGCTCACCGAAGAGTTGCCGCCGAAGGCGCTAAGGGCGCTTGGAGAGGTCTTTGCCGATCGGATTCTGAACGGCTTGGTTAAAGCCAACTTGAAGCTCCACGACCCGCGTGGCGTTATCGCATTTGCCACTCCGCGTAGACTCGCCGTATTGGTTCCGGAGGTGCTGCCCAAGGCGCAGGATCGCACCGAGCGCATCAAACTCATGCCCGCGAAGATCGCGTTCAATACCGAAGGAACGCCGAGCCCCGCCTTGCTCAAGCGGCTAGACAAAGAGCCTGGTGGGGCAAGCATCCTTATCGCGAACGTGCAACGCACGTTAGAAGGTAATGTGGAGTACGCGATCGTCGAAATGACAATCGCGGGTGCGAGTCTTGTGCAGGGTCTGCAAGCCGCCCTCGACGATGCCATTTCCAAGCTTCCGATCCCCAAAATGATGAGCTATCAGCGGCCGGATGGCGCGACCGTCAAATTTGTGCGTCCCGCTCATCGGCTGGTCGCGCTTCACGGTGCCGACGTCGTCTCGGTCTCCACGCTTGGGCTAGAAGCGGGCCGTATAACGGACGGCCACCGCTTCCTCGCCCGCGCCGAAATCGAAATTGCGAGCGCCGAGGCCTACGCGCCGACGCTTGCCGCGGAGGGCAAAGTCGTCGCGAGCTTTGCCGAGCGCCGCGCCAAGATTGTCGCGGAGCTGGCAGTCGCTGCCATGGGCGCAAAAGTCATTATGCCGGACGAATTGGTTGACGAAGTGACCGCGCTCGTCGAGTGGCCCAAGGTCTACACCGGCGGATTCGACCCTATGTTCCTCGACGTACCGCCGGAATGCCTCATCCTCACGATGCAACGCAACCAGCGCTACTTCGCGTTGGCCGATGCCGGCGGCAAGCTCCAGAACCGTTTCCTATTGGTCAGTAACATCGATCCTCACGATCCCGAGCCGATCATCCATGGCAATGAGCGCGTCCTGAGAGCAAGGCTTGCCGACGCCAAGTTTTTCTACGATCAAGACCGCAAGCAAACTCTAGCCAGTCGAGTGCCCAAGCTTGCGGATGTCGTCTATCACAACAAGCTCGGGAGCCAGCTAGACCGTGTACAGCGCGTGCGGGCGATTGCTCGATTTATAGCGGACAAGATCGGAGCCAACGCGGGCTTGGTGGATCGCGCCGCGTATCTCGCCAAGGCTGACCTGCTTACGGAAATGGTCGGAGAATTCCCCGAACTGCAGGGCCTCATGGGCCGCTACTACGCGCTCCACGACGGCGAGCCGGCCGCAGTCGCCGACGCTATCGGCGCTCAGTATCTGATCCGGCAAGATGCCAATGAATGGGCCGAGAACTTGACCGGAGCCGTACTTATGACGGCCGACCGAACCGAGACTTTGGTTGGCATCTACGGCATCGGACTCCAGCCAACAGGAGACAAGGACCCGTACGGGCTGAGGCGGGCGGCGTTAGGGCTGATCAGCGCCTTCGAGGCGTTCGGCGCGATGGCTCGGATCAATGGAAACCCGCTGCACCTCGAATTGCATTCGCTGTTGGAGTTCGCCGCATCGGCATTCCCGGATGGCAAGCTTTCCGGGAGCATCGTCACCGACCTCGAGGATTTCATATTCGAGCGTTATCGCAATCAACTCGCCGTCACGTTCCAGCGTGAAGTCGTCGACTCGGTCGTGGACATACGCCCTCCACTCAACGAGGTGCCATCAAGGGTTATTGCGGTGCGAGAATTCAAGCAATTGCCCGAGGCAGAGGCGCTCGCCTCGGCCAACAAACGCATCGTCAACATCCTGAAAAAGTCGGGTGCGGACGCGGCGACCGCTGTCGACCGGTCGCTCTTCGCAGACGGCGCGGAGCACGACCTGTTCGCGGAAGTGCAAAAACTCCTTCCCGTCGTGCACCGGCACGTCGATCGCGGCGAATACACCGAAGCATTGCGCGCGCTGGCTTCGGCGCGCACAAGCGTCGATCGCTTCTTCGACGACGTCCTGGTCATGGCAGAGGACCCGGCGCTGCGCGCCAACCGGCTCGCGCTTCTGCGCGGCTTGGCGGAAGCGATGAATCAGGTTGCCGATATCTCGAAGCTGGCCGTCTAAAGGGAGCGCGGTCTTGGTCCAGTTCGCCTCCGATCCCGCCTCGCACACGCGCCAGGTGAAATTGATCATCCTGGACCGCGACGGCGTCATCAACTACGACAGCGAGCAGTACATCAAGTCGCCGGACGAGTGGCGCCCCATTCCCGGCAGCCTGGAAGCGATCACGCGGCTCAACCATGCCGGCTTCCGCGTGGTCGTGGCGACCAATCAATCGGGCCTGGGCCGGGGGCTCTTCGACACGACGACGCTGATCTCGATCCATGAGAAGCTGCATAAGGCGCTCGCGCAAGTCGGCGGCCGTATCGACGCAGTGTTCTTCTGTCCGCACGCGGCCGATTCGGATTGCGAGTGCCGCAAGCCCAAGCCCGGCATGCTCGCCGACATAGGTCAGCGCTTCGGCGTCGAGTTGACCGGGGTGCCGTGCATCGGCGATTCGCTGCGCGACCTGCAGGCAGCGGAAGCCATCGGCGCGCAACCGATCCTCGTGTTGACCGGCAAGGGGGAGAAGACGCTGCGAGAGGGCAACTTCCCCAAGAAGACAGTGATCTTTCCGGACTTGGCCTTCGCCGTCACCGCGCTGCTCGCGGGGGATTGAGCGGCCGTCGATGTCGGAGCTGCGTTCACTCTTCTTCGCGCTGTTCCAGCTCATCGTTACGCCGATCTACGCCATCCTGGTCCTGCTCACGTTCTGGCTGCCGCCGGTGCCGCGTTTCAAGTTCATCACGGGCTGGTGCTGGATCAACCTCGCCGCAGCGCGACTGATCTGCGGCATCCGCCATCGCGTGCTGGGCAGACAAAACATTCCCCCGCGGGACGCGCCGCACATCGTGATGTCCAAGCATTCGTCGACCTGGGAGACGCTCGCGCTCAATTTCCTTTTTCCGCCGCTGGCGTTCGTCGCCAAGAAAGAGCTGCTGTCGATTCCGTTCTTCGGCTGGGCATTCACGCTCGCCTCGCCGATCACCATCGACCGCAAGGCGGGCATGGACGCGATGCAACAGATCGCCGAGCAGGGTCGCGAGCGGCTGAAGCAGGGCTTCTGGATCGTCGTCTATCCGGAGGGAACGCGGATCCGGGCGGGAACGCGTGCGCGTTACAAGACGGGCGGAGCGCGGCTGGCGATCGCTCTTGGCGTGCCGATCGTTCCGGTGGCGCATAATGCCGGCTATTTGTGGCCCAAAGGTGTGCTCGGCAAACGGTCCGGCACAGTCACCGTGTCGATCGGCCCGCCGATCCGCCCCGAGGGCAAAGACATGCAGCGGCTGACCAGCGAGGTCGAAACGTGGATCGAAGACGAGGTCGCCCGGCTCGGAAATCCTCTGGGCAAGACGTCGGCACCGCACGGCTGATCGGACGCCGCCAGGACGAGAGCGAAGCCGGCTTGCGCCGCGTGCTGCTCGCCGGACAGGACGTCGACTACCGTCTCATTCGGGCCCGTCGGCAATCGATCGGGATGACGATCGACAACAGCGGCCTTGTAGTGCGCGCGCCGCGCTGGGTCACAATCCGCGAAATCGACCTCGCGCTCAAGGAACGCGCGCGCTGGGTCATCGAAACGCTTGCCGAATGGCGAGGGCGTAACCGCGAATCGCTGCCTACCGAGTGGCATGCAGGCGCGCCGCTCTTGTTCCAAGGCAGGGCGCTGACGCTCGCGCTGTTCCCGGCGCGCAAGAAGGCCATCGCGGCGGACCTTCTGCATCTGACTGTGCTGCACCCGAACCCGGGAGACGAATCCGAGATCGCGGCGTTTTGCTCCCGTTGGCTCAAGGAACAGGCGCTGTCGTTGCTCACTCCGCGAGCGCTTCACTTCGCGAGCCGTCTGAGGACGCCTCCGCCAGCGGTCAAGCTGTCGAACGCGCGGTCGCAATGGGGCAGTTGCAATCACCGCGGCGAAATCCGCCTCAATTGGCGCCTGGTGCAACTACCGCCGCGCATCGCCGACTACGTCGTGGCCCACGAGGTAGCGCACCTGGTCGAGCTCAACCATTCGCCCCGGTTCTGGGCTCTCGTGGAATCGCTCCTGCCCGGACACGTCGAGGCGAGACGCGAACTCGACGCGCTGACACCCTTGCTCGATTGATCCGTGGATGCGGTAGCCTGGGCTGAGTCGCGAAGCGACGGGGCCCGGGGCAAATCGCGCGTGCCGGCGTTGACCCGGGCTTCGCGCTTCGCGCTCAACCCGGGCTACGAACTCTTGCCGACCGGCAGCGGCGGCAAGTGAACCACGGCGCTGCCTTGAGCCTGCAACAGCCGCTCCAACGCAGTAGCGAGCTCTTCGCCGCTCTTCGTATCGCGCCACACGCCGCCTTCGGCGCGAAAATGGAAGCCGCCCGACTTTGCCGCGACCCACAGCTCGCGATTGGGCAGGTGGCGATTGACGATGATGCGGCTCCCGTCGGCGCATTCGACCGTCAGCACGCCGTCGTTCTCCGACCAGTCGAGGTCGCTTTCGGAAGCGTCGAGGGCTGCTCCGATCGTGTCGAGGACGCGGTCGGTCAGCGCGATAAATGCGCTCTCTTCAATCATCGGAGCGGCAGACTTCGGCGTGATAGACTTCGGCGCAATTGCATGAAGGTGTCGTCCACAGAGTTCCGGATGTTACGCCGTTCCATGACGGCGATCATCGCCTGCGCGGCAGTGCTCGCGGTTGCCGGTTGCGGCATCAAGGGACCTCTGAAGCTGCCGCCGGGCAAGTCAGCGCCGGCGCCTACCGGCCTGCCGCCGGGAGCGCCACCCACGACGATACCGGGCAAGCCTTCCGACACGCCGGCACCGGTCGAGCCCGCCCCGGAAGAAAACAAGGACAAGAAGCAGTGACCGTGCTCGCCGAGCGCGAGGGCGCGCTCTGCGTCGAAAGGGTATCGCTCGCCGAGGTCGCGGCGCGCTATGGAACGCCCTGCTTCGTATATTCGCGCGCCGCGCTGGCGGCTGCATACCGCGAGTTCGACCAAGCCTTTGCGGAACTGCGCCACCTCATCTGCTACGCGCTGAAGGCCAACTCGAATCTCGCAGTCCTCGACGTGTTCGCGCGGCTGGGCAGCGGATTCGACGTCGTTTCCGGCGGCGAGCTCGCGCGCGTGATCGCCGCGGGCGGCGATCCCCGCAAGATTGTCTTCTCCGGCGTCGGCAAGTCCGACGACGAGCTCTCCCAAGGGCTGGAGCTCGGTATTTTCTGCTTCAACGTCGAGTCGGGGAGTGAGCTCGAGCATCTCAACCGCATCGCCGGTCGTTCGGGCAAGGTTGCGCCGGTCAGCCTCCGCGTCAATCCCGACGTCGATGCACGGACGCATCCGTACATTTCCACCGGGCTCAAGCAAAGCAAGTTCGGGGTCGCCTTTGACGAGGCGCTGGAGCTCTACCGGCGCGCCGCAGCGCTGTCCGGCATCGCGATTCGCGGCATCGACATCCACATCGGTTCGCAGATCACCGCGCTCGAGCCTTATCGCGAGGCGACGACGAAGCTGCTGGAACTGGTCGACACGCTTGCCGCCGAGGGCATACGTCTCGAGCACGTCGACCTCGGCGGCGGCATCGGCATTCGCTACCACGACGAAACTCCGGTCGCTCTTGCCGATTACGCCGCGATGATCGCCGCGCTTTTCCGCGGCCGTACCGAGATGCTCGTCCTCGAGCCAGGCCGGCGGCTGACCGGCGATGCCGGCGTTTTGCTGACGCGGGTGAGCTACCTGAAACCCGGTCCCGAGCGCAGCTTCGCCATCGTCGACGCCGCGATGAATGATCTGCTGCGACCAGCGCTTTACGACGCGTGGCATGAGGTGCGCCCGGTGCGGCCGCGCAACGACCGGCCCCGAGTCTGGCAGATCGTCGGTCCCGTTTGCGAAAGCGCAGACTTTCTCGCCCGAGACCGCGAGCTTGCGCTCGCGGAAGGAGACCTGCTAGCGATCCTGTCGGCGGGCGCCTATGCGATGGCGATGAGCTCGAATTACAACTCGCGGCCGCGTGCCGCGGAGGTGCTTGTCGATGGCGGCACGATGCATCTTGTCGGGCGGCGCGAGACCGTCGGCGAGCTTTTCGCGCGCGAGTCGCGGCTGCCTTGAGGGTGTTCGATGCGGCCACAACGCGGTTGCGAAAGCTCGAGAATCGCGATGTGCGAATTCGCAACACTGACGCGCAGCGTCACCCCAATTTGCAATTAAGTCTTGTAATTCAAAAAAAAATGGCTAGAATTCAGGCAGCAGGTGTCAATGGGTTTGTCAAGGGGTCGTCCGAAATAATGGACGACGCTAAGACAAAACCGGCGGAACCTGCGCTGAAGCAGTAGCACATAACAGTTTCAGCAACTCAGACAGGAGAACTGAAGATGATGGCTGACATGATGACCATGGCGTCTCCGGCAGCCCCGGCAGCGCCGAAGAAGAAGGCGAAGAAGCGCAAGGCCAAGAAGGCCGCACCGAAGAAGGCTGCCAAGAAGAAAGCGGCGAAGAAGAAAGCGGCGCCGAAGAAGAGGAAGGCCGCGAAGAGGAAGTCGAAGGCCAGGAAGGCCGCTCCGAAGAAGAGGAAAGCGGCGAAGCGCAGACCGGCCAAGAAGAGAAAGGCGACCAAGAAGAAAGCTGCCCCCAAGAAGAAGGCCAAGAAGAAAACAGCGAAGAAGAAGAAAGCCAAGAAGGCAAAGAAGCTGTAGGCTTCCGCAGCCAGACGGCTGTCGCGGGACCGCGATGGCCCTAGAACAGGCGACACGAAAGTGTCGCCTGTTTTGCTTCAGACGGCCGCTAGCGCTGAGCTGTGTGGCGCAGCGGCCGGCGTGCGGGCGCAGATGCGGGCCTGGTGCGGCCCCCGCCCTTGCCGGCTCCGGGCCTTGCCGAAAGTAAGCGGGCCTTGACGCCGCGCTTGGCCTTCTTTCCCCGCACCTGCCCAACGTCGCTCACCACGCGCAGGCGCTGCCCCGGAACGATTTTCGCGGCATGCCCCAGGTTCCAGCCTTTGAGATCCTGCGTGGAAACATCGTAGCGCGCGGCGATCGAAGCCAGGGTCTCGCCTTGGCGCACGCGATGGTAGAAAGTGCGGCCGCTCGGTACGGTGGTGAATACAGCGTTCTTCAGGCTGGCGACGGTCGCGGCGGAGGTCACCTGCGACGGGACCAGCAGCGCGTGCCCGACCGGCACTTTCGCGCGCGGCCCGATGCCGTTGACCGTCCGCAGCGTGTCGAGGGGCAAGCCAAAGCGAACAGCCACCTGCTCCAGAGTTTCGCCGGCCCGGAACTTGTACGCCTGCCACGTCACCATCGGCTGATCGGTCAAGTCGAGCTTCGCCGCAAACAACTCCGCCTTGTCGTAAGGCAGCAATATCGTGGTTTCATCGGCGCCCGCGATCACCGGCCGGTTGTGCTGCGGATTGAGCGACAGAAACTCGTCCAACGGCATTTCTGCAAATTCGGCGGCGACCTTGACATCCATTTTCTTCTTAGTTCGCACGACCGTGAAATACGGCGCGTCGGGCATGTCGGCGAGCGTCAAGTCGTACCGTTCGGGATCACGGACGATATTCTTGACCGCCTGCAGCTTGGGGATGTAATTGCGCGTTTCGGCAGGCATCTTGAGGCTCAGGTAGTCGGTCGGAAGGCCGCGCTTGCGGTTGGCCGCGATCGCGCGCCGCACCGCACCTTCGCCCCAGTTGTACGCGGCGAGCGCGAGATACCAGTCGCCGAACTCGGCGTGCAACTTCTGCAGGTAGTCGAGCGCGCCGTCGGTGGCGGCGATCACATCGCGGCGTTCGTCGAACCACCAGTTCTGCTCCATGCCGAAGAACTTGCCAGTCGAGGGTATGAATTGCCAGATGCCCGAAGCTCGGCTGCGCGAGTAGGCCATCGGGTTGTAGGCGCTTTCGATCATCGGCAGGAGCGCGACTTCCAGCGGCATGCCGCGCTTCTCGACTTCGACGACGATGTGGTAGAGATAGCGCCGGCTGCGCGCGACCATGCGCGCGACATATTCCGGCCGTGCCGCGTACCAATCTTCGGCGTTTTTCACCAGCGGCGTGTCGAGATTGTCGAGGATGAACCCCAGGCGGATCCGCGTCCAAAGATCGCCGTACTCGGAGCGCAATTGCAGCGTCGCGTTGGTGACCGAATTCGGATCGCCTCCAGTCGCGAGCTCCACCGGAGGTTCCGGCGGCGCGTCGGGATGCATCGGCTCGACCGCGATTTCCGCTGCGGTGATCGGTTCTTCGGGAAGAGCGGCGGGGTCGAGGATGTTCGCCGGCGCGGGCAGCGCAGGCGCTGCGCTTACCGCCGGCGGTCCCTTCGGCGCGGTCGCACAGGAGGCGAGCGCCAGCGCGAGCGCCGCAGCGACGGCAAGCGTTGCCGCGCCCGTGACGGATGGTCTAAGGTTCCGCAAAATGCCGCGATGGTAGGGGCGGGCGCCGGAATGCGTCAAGTGCGGACCTAGACAGAGGTTCCTTGGTCAGGGATAGATTCAAAACGCGTTTTCCAGGTGCGGACCTCCGCGAATACCGCGACGCGGTCGGCGTACGGCCGGCATGGCGCTCCGGCGCCGCAATCGTGGTGGTGATACGTATTCACGATCGCGGCGAGCTCGACGTGCTCGCGTTCGAGCTATGCGAGCACCGGCGCGGCGTCGCGGATCGACGACGGCGGCCATCCCGCCTTCCCGCAGCAACCAGATGTAGTTGTCGACGAATGCCGGGATCGGGATAATCGCCGTCATGGCCGAATCTTCGACAGCGCCGCTGACCCTGTCAACCGGAACCTTGGCCGCGTGGTTCGCCACGCCGCTCGGCCGCTATCTGCTCGAACGCGAACAGGCCTATTTCGACCGCACGCTCGCCGACATCTTCGGCTATCACGCGCTGCAGATCGGCCTGCCGGAATACCCGCTTCTGCGGGGCTCGCGGATCACGACGCGATTGACCGTAGACCTCGAAGAACCTGCACAGGTGCTCGCCGACCCGCACTGGCTTCCGTTCGCAGAGAATGGCGTCGACTTGATCATCCTGCCGCACGTGCTGGAATTCACCGACCAGCCGCATCAGCTCCTGCGCGAGGTCCACCGGGTTATCCGCCCCGAGGGCCAGCTCATCATCGCCGGCTTCAACCCCTTCAGCCTGTTCGGCGTCAAGCGTTACTTCGGTCGTGAGCAGACGATGCCCTGGACCGGCAACTTCATCGCGCTCTATCGGCTCAAGGACTGGCTCTCGCTGCTCGGCTTCGAGGTCGCCGGCGGCCGTCTCGACTGCTACGTGCCACCCTTTGCGCAGGAAAAGTGGCTGCAGCGCTTCCACTTCTTTGAAAAGAGCGGAGATCGCTGGTGGCCGATCGCGGGTGGTGTGTATTTCCTTCGCGCCACCAAGCGCGTTCTGGGGATGCGCGTGATCACGCCGGCATGGTCGCGCCGAGTGCGCAAGAAGGCGTTGGCATCCGCGGCGCGGCAGGTACGCGAGTGCGCGGACGTGCGCGAGTGAGCGGCGCCGCATGACGGCGCCCGTGGTGATCTACACCGACGGCGCGTGCAAGGGCAACCCGGGTCCGGGCGGCTGGGGCGCGCTTCTCCAGTACGGCCGGCGCGAACGCGAGCTCTTCGGCGGCGAATCGCGGACGACCAACAACAGGATGGAGCTTATCGCCGTCATCCGCGCGCTGGAAAGCCTCAAGCGGACCGCGACGGTCGAGCTCTACACCGACTCGCAGTACGTCAAGAATGGCATCGAGACTTGGATCAACGCCTGGAAGCGCAACGGCTGGAAGACCAGCGATCGCAAACCCGTCAAGAATGCGGACCTCTGGCTTGAGCTCGACCGGCTTGTCCGTGAGCACAATATCACGTGGCACTGGGTGAAGGGACACGCCGATACAGAGGGCAACCAGCGCGCCGATGCGCTCGCCAATCGCGGCGTGGATGCGGTCCGCAGCTCAGGGTCGCTGGCTTGATGCGCGTAGCCCGGGCTGACCCGGACTTGATCCGGGGGATGCCCGGGACTGCGCTTCGCGGATACGTTGCCCCGGGCATCGCGCTGCGCGCTCAACCCGGGCTACAACTGCATCGGCAGGATCACCATCTGCATTCCGTTCAGATGCAGCCGGCGCTGCAACGCCAGCGCCGTCTGGTTGTGCAGCAGCCGCGTCACCCAGTTCTCGTTGCGGAAGACCAATTTGCTGGTGAAGAAGACGCTGTTCGAGTATTCCTTCTGGACCCCTTCCGCCAGCTTCGTCAACTCGTCGACGCGGTCGGTCCCAAGCGAGAAACGTGCGGTCGCGGCGAGCCCGTTGGCATGGCAGTAGTCGACATAGAACGCGAGCGAGCGGTCGAGCGCCGTTCTGAGCCGATCGATCTGCTCGGCGCCGCCGTAGCTCTGCGCATCGACCGCCTTGGCACTGATGAAGATGAAATTCCGGAAGTGATTGGGGAACAGGCGCTGTACCCAGAGCACGGTGTGGATGCCGCCGCCACGGCTCGAGCCGACCATGAACACCGCCGTCGGGGCACTTGGATCGAGAGGGGGAGGGTTCTCGGATTTCGCGCAGGGCGCGGCGCTGAAGATCTCGTCGACTTCCTTCAAGCGCGCCTTGACCCAGTCGTAATGACGGTGGATCGCCAGGCACAGGGCGATCACCAGCGAGGTGATGACCACGGTGACCCAGCCGCCTTCGCCGAATTTTTCGATCACGGTCACGCCGAGAATTCCCGAAGTCACCGCCAGGCCCAACCCCGAAAACGCCAGGCGATGCGCCCAGCGCCAGTCCTTGCCGCGAGCGCGCCACCAATAGATGCACAACCCGAGCAGTGAGAGCGTGAACGTCAGGAAGACGTTGATCGAATAGAGCACGACCAGCAGGTCCACACTGCCGCGGCTCCACAGGACGATGACCAGCGCCGCGAGGCCCATGATGACAATGCCGTTCTGGGTGACGAGCCGCGTCGATAGATGCCGGAACTGATGCGGCAGCCAGGAGTCGGCTGCCATGTTCGACAGCACCTGCGGACCGCCGAGAAACCCGGTATTCGCCGCGACGAAGAGCAGCCCCGCCTCGAACACGAGCACGAGCAGAAGCGCCGTATGGCTCAAGCCGTCGGTCATTCCGAAGCTCTCGATAATCTTGCCGAATACCACGGCGTTGAGCGTCTGCCCTTCGACGGGCTGCGCCCTCCAGAGCAGGTAGAGCAGGATAATGCCGCCGGCGGTGAACGCCAGCGACGCCGCCATGTAAAACATCGTCAGCTTGCCGGTGCGTACCCGCGGTTCCCGGAGGGTCTGCACGTTGTTCGACACCGCCTCAATCCCGGTGTACGTGCCGCCGCCCAGTGAATACGCGCGCAGGAACAGCGACAGCGCGGCAACCCAGCCGATATCCTGCGCGAGCTTGCGCGTATCCTCGATCGCGTCGGGCACGACGCGCGGCAGCCCCTCGGTGTGGCCGAGGATGCCGTACGCGATCAGGAACGTATGGGTGATGAAAAAACCGAGAAAGATCGGCAGCAAAATCTTGATCGATTCCTTCATGCCGCGCAGATTCATCACGAGCAGCACCGCGACGAGCGACAGCTCCGTGCCGAGCTTGAACACCCCGGCCGCCGCGGGCAGGAGGCTGAACAGCGCATCGACGCCGCTCGCGACCGAAATCGCGATCGTCAGCACGTAATCGACCATCAATGCCGCGCCCGACACGAGCCCCGCGCGCGGGCCGATGAGGCTCGTCGCGACGCGATAGCCGCCCCCGCCGGTCGGAAACAGTTCGATCACCTGGTTGTAAGCGAGCGAGATGATGAAGACTGTCGCCGCGGTGGCGATCGCCATGAACAAGCCGAGGTGCGTATGCGCGCCGAGCGCGCGAAACGCCTCTTCTGGCCCGTATGCGGAAGAGGACAAGCCATCGGCGCCCAAGCCCACCCAGGCGAGGAACGCGGCCAGCGCGATATGCTGGCGGGTCTTGTGGCTTAAGGGGTCGAGCGGCGCACCGATGACCAGGTCGCGCAGCTTTTCGTACCTCGTCATGGCTAAGGTTCGCAGCCGGCTTGCCCGTCGACTCGTGACAACGGAGCGGGAACGACGTTAATTCACCAGGGCTGAGGTATGCGGCGCGGTGACATCCCAAGGCGAAAACGCAACTCTGATGCTGCGCTGCAGCACCGACGACTCTACTCTTGCGACCGTTGCTTGGCAAGGCGGCGCACGAACACCTGCATTTCACGCATCGCCTGTTTGTCGCCCTTGCGCTGCGCGGCGGCGATACCTTCGTTCCAGGCGGCCAGCGCCTCGTCGTCGCGCTGCGCCGCGCTGAGCGCTTTGCCCAGTAGTTTCCACGCCGCAGAGTAACCGGGATCGAGCGCGACTGCGCGCCGGAGATGAATGACGGCCGCTGCGGCATCACCGCATTTGAGAAACTCGTTGCCGAGGCCGAAGCGAAGCAGCGCGCCATCCTTGCCGGCGGCAAGCATGTGCTCGAAATTGCGCAACGCAGTGCCCAGCGTCGCGGCCGGCGCTGGATCGGCCATGATCAGTCGCGCGAGATCGCGCCCGTTACGCAGTCGACGCGGTGCATCGGGTAGGTCACTTCCTTGTCCTTGCCGTCCAGCTTGCCCCCGACCTGCGCGAACAACAGTCCCTGCTCGCTGTGGCGGTAGACGATACGCTGCGGAAACTCGCCCTGCGGATTGCTGAAGGTAAAGACCTTGCCGCCCTTGTCGTCGTCGACGCCGGTCAGCTTGAATGCAATTTCCTTCTTGCCCGATGGAACGGCGACGTAATACAAGCCGTCGGGCCGCGATTCGATGCGCAAGTAGGTGTAATCCTGCGTCTGCTGACCGATGACCATCTGGCTGCTGCCGAGCATCATGCCGCCGCGCGGGCTCTGCCATTGCTCGTTGAATCCGCGCCGTGACACTTTGCCCTCCCAGCAGCCGCGCAGCCACGCCAGCGCCTCGAATGACTGCACGGGGGCCGACGACGTCGTTGCGGGAGTAGCGGTCGGTGCCACGGTCGGCGCCGCGGGTTGCTTCGCGGGAGCTGCCTCGGGCTGCGTTGCAGGAGGCGCCGAGGTCTGCCCTTCCGCAGCAATGGGGGTCAGTGCCGCTGCAATGTACACCAGAACGATACGCAGTGGCTGCCTCGATCGGTTCATACCCGTTCTTTCTTCACTGTGGCCGCGCCAGCGGCAGGTTCAACAGCAGGTTCTGCGGCTTGAGCTTGAGCCGCCTCTCGCGATCCACGGCCATCGCCAGATACACCGGGCGACCGGCAAGGTCAGGGCGCATGTCGGCCACATTGGCGAAGGCGAGCTCGAACAAACACAGCAGGTGCTCCATGCGCTCGTCGCCGACTTCGACGCGATTGTAGAGGTCGTTTAATAGCGCGCTCGCCTCGGCGTCGAGCCCGACGTGCCATACCCAGCGTGCGTCGTCGATCTTTCGTTGCGGGCGGATCGAGACCTCGACCGCGAGAAAATGCGCGATCCAGCGCTCGAGCACGCAACAGAGCGCATCGAGCGCTCGCCCGCCACGGTTGAGGCTCACGGCAAAGTCGAAACGCTCATCCCGACTCCAGTAAGCTAAGGCATTGTCTTCCGACAGCACATCGAGGTCGATGGTTCGGGTCGGGGTCCGTTGCTGCGCGATGAGCTCGCCGAGGCTCCCGAATCCGCCGGTCGTCGCATAGACATCGACGGTTTGCAGATCGGCGGCCATCACCGCGCCATCGGGAAGGACGCTCACCCGCTGCGGCCGGAAGAGCATTTCCGCCGCCCGCGCCTCGAATGGGTCAGCGGACTCGCCCAGGATATGGCGCAGCACCACCTGCGTGAGTTGCTGCACGAAAAGCGGCGGCACGTCGACGCCCTCGCCTTGGAACAACGCGGCGTACGCCGATTCGAGATCGGGCGCGGCGAGCAGCCGATCGCGGAACCGCAGCCAGATGCGGTAATTGTCGCAGGCATCGGGATCGGCGATCGCCGCAATCTCCGGCTCGGATACCACTCGCCGCGGCTCAGCTAACAGCCGCTCGTGCAATGCGCTTTCCGCTGCGGAGGACTCGGCGAGCGGCGCGAGCTCGGGTCGCAGCAGCGAGTCTCGGAGAAAATCGTCGCTCACCAAGAGTCTGCCTGCGGGCGTCCCCGCAAGCAGGCGGTAGCCGCAGGATGGCCAGAAGTCGGGCATGGGCTCGAGAAGGCGACGCAGCAGCCGTCCGGCTAGGGAGCCTCTGGGTAGCGAAAGATCATAAACAGCGCATTGCGCCCTGCTTTACACCGCCTGGGGCCGAGGATAACATCGCCGCGGTCACCGGCGCCGTTGTATCGTCCGCGCGCGAGCAAAGCCTGCCAATGCCCGACGCGATGGACGCGCCATCCGTCCTCGAAAAGCGCTATCCCGACTTTTTCGCGCCCCACCGCGAAGGTTCGTCCAAGGAACTGCGACATGATCGTCCCGGACTACCTGCCCCGCGCAATGTACAAAGGCAAAACGGTTTTCATCACCGGCGGCGGCTCCGGCATCAATCTCGGTATTGCCCGCAACTTCGCCGTGCTCGGCGCGCATCTCGCGCTCTGCGGCCGCACGCAAGCGAAGCTCGACGTCGCGGCCGACGAGCTGCGTGCGTTGAGCGCGCATGCCGGTGGCAGGGTGTTGCCGGTTGCCGCTGACGTGCGCGACTACGCCGCGCTCGAGGCGGCCTTTGCCCGCACGCAAACCGAGATCGGTCCGATCGACGTGCTCGTCGCCGGTGCCGCCGGGAATTTCCTCTGTCCCGCCGAAGAGCTCTCCGCGAACGGCTTCAAGACCGTCGTCGACATCGACCTTCTCGGCGCCTTCAATGCCGCGCGTGGCGCTTTCGCGCAGCTAAAGGCAACGCGCGGTTGCCTCATCTTCATCTCCGCCGGCCAGGCCTTCGTGCCGCAGGCGTATCAGATCCATGTCGGCGCAGCCAAGGCCGGTATCGACAACCTGATGAAGAATCTGGCCGTCGAGTGGGGCAAGCACGGCATCCGCGCCAACAGCATCGTCCCCGGGCCGATCGAGGGTACCGAGGGCATGCGCCGCCTTTCGACGCCGGAAAACGACCGGAGGAACAAGGAAGTGATTCCTCTGCGCCGCTACGGGCAGACCGACGATATCGGCCAGGCGGCGGTGTTTCTCGCCTCGCCACTGGCCGCATACGTCACCGGGACGGTATTTGTAGTCGATGGCGGCTCGAACCTGGTCGGATCGGCGCTGTGGAATCAATTCGTCGAAGCGATGGACGTGCGTCGCAAATAGAGCAACCGAAGTTCTCGTCCACCGGCAATGGGATCCACGAACCGCGATGTGTTCGCCGGCACGATGCCTGTGTCAGAGAGGAATCGCTTCGACCTGGCTAAATTGGAGGCGTATCTCCGCCAGCACATCGATGGCTTCGGCGGTCCGCTGGAGGTGGAGCAATTCAAAGGGGGGCAGTCCAATCCGACGTTTCGCCTCGGCGCCGGCGAAAAACGGTACGTGCTGCGCCGCAAGCCGCCGGGAAAGCTTCTCCCTTCCGCGCACGCCGTCGATCGCGAGTACCGGGTGATGACGGCGTTGCGCGATAGCGACGTGCCCGTGCCGAAGACGCAATGTCTGTGCACGGACGATAGCGTCATCGGCACCGCCTTTTTCGTCATGGATTGCGTGGACGGACGTATCTTTTGGAATCCGTCGTTGCCGGGCATGAACCAGTTGGAGCGCATGGCGATCTTCGCCGAAATGAACCGCGTTATCGCCACCTTGCACAAGGTCGACTATCGAGCGCTCGGACTCGCCGATTACGGCAAGACGGGCAATTACTTCGCGCGGCAGATCGCGCGCTGGACCAAGCAATACCGCGCGTCCGAAACCGAGAAGATCGAAGCGATGGATCGGCTGATCGAATGGCTGCCGGAGAACATTCCGGCGGATGACGAGACCACGATCGTTCATGGCGACTATCGCCTCGACAACCTGATCTTTCATCCGACGGAAGCCCGCATCGTCGCCGTGCTGGATTGGGAACTCTCGACGCTGGGACACCCGCTCGCGGATTTCGCATATCACTGCATGAGCTGGCGTGTGCCCGGCGGCGGCCCCTTCGGCGGCATGAGCGGGCTCGACCTCGGGTCGCTCGGCATCCCTTTCGAAGCGGAACACATCGAAGCCTATTGCCGGCGCGTTGTTCGCGGACCGATCGATCCCGACCATTGGGACTTCTACATCGCGTACAACATGTTCCGCGCCGCGGGCATCGCACAAGGCATTATGGGCCGCGTCGTCGATGGCACGGCGGCAAGCGAGCATGCGCAGGAGGTCGGGCGCTGGGCACGGCGGATGGCCGAGCTCGGGTGGCAGCAGGTGGAGAGGATTCTGGAGCGGCGCTGACCGCGGCGCCGCTTGCCGTTTTCTTTGACGCATTCGCGCAGGAGGTTGTCATGGACTTCGAATACTCGCCGAAAACCAAGGCGCTGGCAGCGCGGCTCGCCGCCTTCATGGACGAGCACGTCTATCCGAACGAGCGGCGCCATACCCGTGAAGTCGCCGAGGGCGATCGCTGGCAGCCGATCCCGCTCGTTGAAGAGCTCAAGGAAGAGGCCCGGGCGCAAGGATTGTGGAATCTGTTCCTGCCGCGGTCCGAGTCAGGCGCCGGGCTCACGAATCTGGAATACGCGCCGTTGTGCGAAATCATGGGACGGGTGCCCTGGTCGCCCGAGGTCTTCAATTGCTCGGCGCCCGATACCGGCAACATGGAGACGCTCGAGCGCTACGGCACGCCGGAGCAGAAGAAGCAATGGCTGGATCCACTCCTGGAAGGCCAAATCCGGTCCTGCTTCGCAATGACCGAGCCCGCGGTAGCGTCGAGCGACGCGACCAACATCCAGAGCTCGATCGTCCGCGACGGCGACGACTACGTCATCAACGGTCGCAAATGGTGGCTATCGGGAGCCTGCGATCCGCGATGCAAGGTTTTCATCTTCATGGGCAAGACCGATGCGGATCATCCTGACCGCCACAAGCGGC
This sequence comes from Casimicrobiaceae bacterium, assembly GCA_036395475.1. Taxonomy (GTDB): domain Bacteria; phylum Pseudomonadota; class Gammaproteobacteria; order Burkholderiales; family Casimicrobiaceae; genus PALSA-1003. Next base: position 29,631 of record DASWDF010000269.1, on the reverse strand, counting down.
AGTCGATGATTATCGTCCCGCGCGATGCACCCGGCGTGAATGTGCTGCGCCACCTTCCGGTATTCGGTTACGACGACGCGCCGCATGGCCACGCCGAAGTGCTTTTCGAAAACGTGCGCGTGCCGGCGTCCAACATGCTGCTGGGCGAGGGTCGCGGCTTCGAGATCGCTCAGGGTCGGCTCGGCCCCGGGCGCATTCACCACTGCATGCGGGCAATAGGACTTGCCGAGCGCGCGCTCGAGGCCATGTGCGGGCGGGCGCTGTCGCGCGTCGCTTTCGGCAAGCCCATCGCCGAGCAGACTGTGACGCTGGAACGCATCGCCGAGTCGCGCATCCTCATCGATCAGGCGCGCTTTCTCGTACTCAATGCCGCCTACACGATGGATACCCTGGGCAACAAGGCGGCGGCGAGACAGATCGCCATGATCAAGGTCGCCGCGCCCGCAATGGCGTGCAAAGTCATCGATTGGGCGATCCAGGCGCACGGCGGCGGCGGCCTCTCCGATGATTTCACGCTTGCCTACGCATATGCGCACGCGCGCACGCTGCGTTTCGCCGACGGTCCCGATGAAGTGCACCGGAACCAGATCGCGAAAATGGAGCTCGCGCGATATCGCTGAGAGCCGGCGCGCGCGGGGATGGTGACGCTAGCCGCCGAGCAGCGCCTTCTTCAGATCCGCTTGCACCGGCTTGTCGCCGATCCAGATCCTGCTGAGGGCGCGGTTGAACGGCTCGCCGGCGATCGCGCCTTTGTTCTCTCCATTCCAGCCTACCTTCGTCGCCCCTTCGACGAAGTCGAGGGTGATGACGTCCTTTTCCTTGACCTCCTTGAACGCCTTCATGATGCCGAGGAGCTGATCCGCCTGCGGCTTGACCGCGGCCAGCTCGACAGGGAAGTTGGCTTCGGCGAGACCGTCGTTCAGGGCATCGGCCAACTGGTCGGCAGACAGCGTGCGCAGCAGGTTCAGCTGAATCCGGCGCGGGCCCTTCGCGAGCACGCCCGCGGAGTCTGCGGTTTTTTGCGGCACATACAGGCTTGCGACATAAACCTTGAAAATGGCGCGGGTGCGGATGCCGGCACCATTGAGCACCAGCTCCTGCCCGCCAAGCGAAATCTTGTCGTCGAGCTTGACGCCACCGACTTCGGCCGCGTGGAGCACCGAAGAGAGTATCAGCGCACTGCATGCGACCGCGAGTTTGTTGATCATCTGTCTGCCTCGACGCAATGTACCTCGTCGCGCGGAGCACTCATTTCGGAGCCGGAAAGCGAGCAGATCGGCGCCAGCCGAGGCGCCCGTCCTCCTTACCGCCGCAGCGTTGGGCCACGGGCACGCGTCGGCCGGTAGCGTCGACTCGCCTCGTCGCATCCCCGCTTCGCGGGGCCCCTGCTCCCGGGCTCGCGCCGCAACAGCTCACGACCGGAATGTACACGATAGTATATGAGGATCGCGAGCGCGGAGTAACGAAGGCTGGCGCTGATATGCGAAGCTTAGACGGCTTCGAAAATTCCCGCGGCGCCCATGCCGGTGCCTACGCACATGGTGACCATACCGTACTTCTGCTTGCGCCGGCGCAGACCGTGCACGATCGTAGCGGTCCGCACCGCGCCGGTCGCGCCCAGCGGATGACCGAGCGCAATCGCTCCGCCCAGCGGGTTGACTCTCGCCGGGTCGAGCCCGAGCTCCTTGATGACGGCGAGGCTCTGCGCGGCGAACGCCTCGTTCAATTCGATCCAGCCGATCTCATCCTGCTTGACGCCGGTGCGCTTGAGCACCTTCGGAATCGCCGCGATCGGGCCGACCCCCATTACTTCGGGCGCGACACCGCCGACCGCGAATCCGACCCAGCGGGCGAGAGGCGTGAGGCCCAGCTCCTTCAGCACGCCCTCGCTGACCACGACCGACGCCCCGGCGCCATCCGACATCTGCGAACTGTTGCCTGCAGTCACCGAGCCCCTCGCCGCAAACACGGGCTTTAGCTTGGCAAGCCCGTCGGCGCTGGTGTCGGCACGCGGTCCCTCGTCGCGATCGATACGACGCTCGCGAGTGACGATCTTGCCCGAAGCGAGATCGGGCATGTTTTCCCGGATGGGATACGGCGATATCTCCGCGCTGAATTCACCGTTCGCCTGCGCGGCGAGCGCCTTTTGATGGCTGGCGAGCGCAAACGCGTCCTGCTCCTCGCGCGATACCTTCCAGCCTGCCGCGACTTTTTCCGCGGTCAGTCCCATGCCGTAGGCAATGCCGAGGTTCTCGTCTTTCGCGAAGACTTCGGCGTTGAGCGCAAGCCGGCCCAGCATCGGGATCATGCTCATGCTCTCGGTGCCGGCGGCGATCACGATGTCGGCTTCGCCGGTACGAATGCGATCGGCGGCGATCGACACTGCGTTGAGGCCCGACGAGCAGAAGCGGTTGATCGTCATTCCTGCCACGGTGTTGGGCAGTCCGGCAAGCAGCAGGCCGATGCGCGCGACGTTCATGCCCTGTTCGTATTCGGGCATGGCGCAGCCGACGATCACGTCTTCGATCCGCTCGGGCTCGATCTCTCGCACCTGTGCGAGGACGCTCTTCAGAACGTGCGAGAGCAGTGAGTCGGGGCGGGTATGCTTGAACGCGCCGCGTGGCGCCCTGCCAACCGGTGTGCGCGTCGCCGCGACGATATACGCGTCCCGCATTTGCTTGGCCATGTGGCCTCCCATCAATTGCGCAGTGGCTTGCCGGTCTTGAGCGTGTGGGCGATGCGTTCCTGCGTCCTGGGATGCTTGAGCAGCGCCATGAACTCGCGACGCTCAAGGTCGAGGAGCCACTTCTCGTCCACGAGGCTCCCGGGCTCGACCTCGCCGCCGCATAGCACGCGTGCGATGCGCAGTCCTACCTCGAAGTCGTGTGCGGAGATGAATCCGCCGTCGCGCATGTTGACCAGCATCATTTCGAGCGTGGCGATACCGGTCTTGCCGGCGACCGCGATGCCGGAGAATGGCAGCGGCGGCCGGTACGCGGCCTCCGACAGCGCCCGCACTTGTGCCTTGGCGACCCACAGGAGCTCGTGAGGATTGAACATGACGACGTCGGCAGGCCTGAGATAACCCAGATCCCTGGCATCCAGCGCGCTCTTCGACACCGTTGCGAGCGCGGCCTGCTGAAAGTACGTGCGCAGAAACGGGAACAGATCGAGTTGACCGCCGCTAGAGCCGCGACCGACTTCCTGCGCCGCCCGGAGAGCGAGCTCCTTGCATCCGCCTCCGGCCGGCAGCAGGCCGACGCCCGCTTCAACGAGGCCGATGTACGACTCCAGCGCGGCGACCGTACGATCGCAGTGCATGATGAATTCGCAGGCCCCGCCGAGTGCCATGGCGCGTACGGCGGCCACCGTCGGAACCAGGCTGTAGCGCAAGCGCTGCGATGTTTGCTGGAATTTGGCGACGACGGCCTCGAGCGTGTCCCATTCTCCCGCTTGCACCGCCGGTCCCAGCGACGCGAGATCCGCGCCCAGAGAGAACGGCTCGCTCGTCTGCCAGAGGACCAGTCCGCGCCAGCTTCGCTCGGCTTCGGCGATCGCCGCGAGCAGCCCGTCGAGCACGTCGGAGCGAATGGTGTGCTGCTTGGTCTTGAACGAAACGATGGCGATGTCGTCGCCGGTGTGCCACATCCGCACCGCGCCGGTTTCCAGGATCGTCGTGCCCGCCTGCGGTTTCTCGCCTAAGACCGGATCCGGAAAGTATTGCCGCGCGTAGACCGGCAAGTTCGAGCGCGGATGGAAGCTGTTGGTCGCCGGCGAGTACGCGCCCTCCCGCGTGTGCGCGCCGGCAGCAGCCGGACCGGCCGTCACCCACTTGGGCAGCGCCACCGCAGCCAGCGCCTTGCCGGCGGCAATGTCCTCGGCAATCCACTCCGCGACCTGCCGCCAGCCGGCGGCCTGCCAGGTCTCGAATGGACCCATTTTCCAGCCGAAGCCCCAGCGGATCGCGAGGTCGACGTCGCGCGCGTTGTCCGCGATTGTGGTGAGGTGAAATGCGCAGTAGTGAAAAAGATCGCGGAAGATCGCCCATAGAAACTGCGCTTGGGGATGCGCATGCGCGCGCAGCCGCGCGAACTGCTCGGCAGGCGTCTGCAAAGCCAGAATCGCCGCGACCTCCGGATCGATTGCGCCCGCGGAGGGCCGGTAAGTCTGCGTGGCGCGATCGAGGACCTCGATTTCCTTGCCGACCTTCCGGAAGAAGCCGGCCTTCGTTTTCTGGCCGAGCGCTCCCTTGTCGATGAGCGCCTTCAGCCAAGCCGGAGCCTGGTAATACGTGTGCCACGGGTCGTCGGGCAGCGCCTCGTCCATTGTCCGGATCACATGCGCCATGGTGTCGAGGCCGACCACGTCGCAGGTGCGATACGTCGCGCTCCTGGCGCGGCCGATTGCGGGCCCGGTCAGCGCGTCGACAACGTCGAAACCCAGTCCGTAGCTTTCCGTATGCGCCATCGTCGCGAGCATCGAGAAAACACCGACGCGGTTGGCGACAAAGTTTGGCGTGTCCCTGGCGCGAACGACGCCCTTGCCCAGCACCGTCGTCAGGAAGGTCTCGAGCTCGTCGAGGAGCAGCGGCTCGGTGGCGCGTTGCGCGATCAGCTCGACCAGATGCATGTAGCGCGGCGGATTGAAAAAATGGACGCCGCAGAACCGCGGCCGCAGCTGAGCCGGGCAGGCTTGCGCCAGCGCATTGATCGACAAGCCGGAGGTGTTGCTCGCGAAGATCGCTTGCGCGCCGATATGTGGCGCGACCTTCTCGTAAAGCGCCCGTTTCCAATCCATGCGCTCGGAAATCGCCTCGATCACGAGGTCGCAGCCGGAAAGCAGCGCCAGATGCTGGTCGTAGTTTGCCGGCGTGATCCCGGCTGCACGGTCCCTTGCCGACAGTGGCGAAGGGTCAAGCTTCTTCAGGTTCTCGATCGCCTTCTGCGCGATGTCGTTCGGATCGCCCTCCTTGGCGGAAAGGTCGAACAGCAGCGCCGGGACGCCGGCGTTGGCGAGATGCGCGGCGATCTGCGCGCCCATCACGCCTGCGCCGAGGATGGCGGCCTTGCGAACGAGAATGCGCGACTCCGGCATGTTCAGCACCTTCGTTCGACGTCCTCAAAAAGCGCCGCGCCGCAGGGTGCGACTCTGCGGCGCGGACAGCCACGCTTGACGCGTTACCGCGATTACTTGGCCGTGTAGGTCAGCTGGAGGCCGACGATGTTGACATTGCTCCGGTACGACCCGCTGATCAAACCGTTGGCGGCGGTGCTTCCGTCGTTCTGATTCATGTTGGGATCGCGGACGAAGATGTACGCCCAGGCGAGGTCGATCGCCAGGCTGGGCGAGAACCTGTATTGCGCGCCGAGCGCGATCCAGGTCCGGTCATTGTCGGGGAGCCGCGGTGTGCGCTGCGCGTCGCGCACGGGCGATTGATCGTAGGCGAGGCCGCCGCGGAAGATCCACTTGTCGCTGTAACGATAGTTCGTGCCGACCGAAGCGCGCCAGGTGTCGCGGAAGTTTTCGGGCGTCACCGACAACACCGAACCACCGCTGCGCACGATCTTCAACTCCTGGATCGTGCTCCACCCGGTGTATTGGAGGTCCGCCATCAGGTCCCACTTGTTGTTGAACTGATGGAAGACTGAAACGTTGGCCGTGTCGGGCATCTCGATCGCGATCGCGACGTCGCCGTTTGCCAGCACTGCGTTCACACCGCTCACGATGGCTGCCCCGACGGGCGCCAGCGTCGGGGGAAGAGGCCCGAGCGAAGAAGCAGTCGGGTTGGAGAAGTCGACCGAGCCGGTAACGTCGTACTTGATCTTGGAACGGTAGGCGGCGCCGACTCTGGTTTGCTCATTGGCCTGCCAGAGGACGCCGACGTTCCAGCCCCAGCCGCTGTCGTTGCCCGTGACCTTGGCATCCGACTCCAGCCCAAAGGCCGATCCGATCAGGACAGGCGCCGCAGAGGCAGGAAGCTGCCCTGCGGCGACAAGACCCCCGACACCCTGCGCGAAAGCGCCCGCGAAATTCACGTGCTTGGTGAGCGTGGCCTTCAACCGCTGCCAGTTGACGCCTGCGCCCACCGTCAGCTGCTTCGTCGGCTCCCACGACAGCGCCGGGTTGACGTTGATCGTTTCGATCTTCGACTCCACCGCCTGAAAACGACCGAGCCAGTCGGAATCGTATTCAGTCTTCAATCCGAACGGTACATTGACCCCGAGTCCGAACGACCATTTGTCGGTGAAAGGGATGCCGACGTAAAGGTTCGGCACCACCGCGCAGGTACCCGCCTGACCGCCTGTTCCGCCGAGAGGCTGGAATGCAGCAGGCTGGGATCCGCTGTCGCGAAACTTGGCCGAAAAACAGATGACATTGCCGGCAACGACGGCCTCAGTCGTCCTCAACCGCACTAGCCCGGCAGGATTGTAGAAGATGGTGCTGACGTCCTCGGCCGCCGCCGCGCCGCCGGCGTAGGCGTGGCCGAGCCCGCTCGCATTCTGTTCCTGCAGCGCAAACGCGGCACCGAGCGCGTGGCCGGCCGACAACGACAACAGCGCTGCGCCGACGGCCGCCGCCAGGCGCGTACGACGGAATGCACGGGATTTCATGTTGTTGGTCCTCCTCTTGAGTGGATCGCTATTGCTTGTTCGAATTTCTTGGGCCGAAGCCTTTAGATGCCGGCGGGCCTGGCCGTCAACTATACACCGCCGCCCAGTGCGCCGCATCCCCGCAGCCCCTCGTAGAAATCGCGGTTTATCGGCTCCGTTCGCGTCAGCGGCTGCGCTACTCACGCGGCAGCTCGCGCGGCCGCCGGTCCGGACCCACTGCGACATACGTCAGGCACGCTTCGGTAACCTTGACGCAGATCATCTCTCCCGGGTTGCGCTCCGCATAGACCTGCACGTCGACGGTCACCGACGTGCGTCCCACGTGCGTGATTTCGGCGTAGAAGCTCAAGACGTCGCCGACGAACACCGGCTGCTTGAACACGAACGCATTGACCGCAACGGTTGCGACCCGCCCGCGCGCGCGTCGCGCTGCCATGATGCCTCCGGCAATGTCGACCTGTGACATCACCCAGCCGCCGAAGATGTCGCCGTGCTGGTTGGCGTCAGCCGGCATCGGCACGACGCGCAGCGTCGGAGCCTTGTCGGGCAGCAAGACGTTCCCGTCCATGAGATCAACGAGGGCGCTACCGCAAAGGCGCAAAGCGCGCAAAGAATTTCACGTGAAATCGCTTCCTTGCGTCTTTGCGGTAAAGCGCCTCATGCCGCTTTCCTTCGTGCCTCGTCGCGAAGCTCGCGCCGCAGGATCTTGCCGACGTTGGATTTCGGCAACTCGGCGCGGAACTCGACTTCACGCGGGCACTTGTACCCTGTCAAAAGCGTCCGGCAATGGTCGAGCAGCGCCTCAGCGGTGAGGTTCTCATCCTTGCGGACGACGAACAGTTTCACCGCTTCGCCCGACTTCGCGTCGGGCACACCGATCGCCGCGCACTCCAGCACGCCCGGATGCGTGACGACGACCGATTCGACTTCGTTCGGATACACGTTGAAACCGGAGACGAGAATCATGTCTTTCTTGCGATCGACGATGCGTACGAACCCGCGGTCGTCCATCACGCCGATGTCGCCGGTGGCCAGCCAGCCATTCGCGTCGAGCACCTTCGCTGTCTCGTCGGGTCGCTGCCAGTAACCCGCCATGACCTGCGGTCCCTTGATACAGATCTCGCCCGGTGTCCCGAGCGGCACGTCATGGCCCGCGTCGTCGCGCAGCACCAGGTCGGTCGACGGGATCGGCAGTCCGATCGCACCGTTGTACTCGGGCAAATCGAGTGGGTTCATCGTCGCCGCGGGTGAAGTCTCGGTCAGGCCATACGCTTCGATCAGCGGCACGCCAGTGACCTGCTTCCATCGCTCGGCGACCGCTTTCTGCACCGCCATGCCGCCGCCCAGCGTCAGGCGCAGCGACGAGAAATCCAGCTTCGCAAAATCGGCGTTGTTGAGCAGCGCATTGAAGAGCGTGTTGACGCCGGTAAACGTGGTGAAGCGGTGCTTGCTCATTTCCTTTACGAAACCGGGAATGTCGCGCGGGTTCGTGATGAGCACGTTCTCGGCGCCTAGCGTCATGAAGACCAGGCAATTCGCCGTGAGCGAAAAGATGTGATAGAGCGGCAGCGGAGTGAGGATGAGGTGGCGCTCGTTGCCCAGGAACGGTTTCAGCCAGGCGCCGGCCTGCAGCAGATTGGCGACGATATTCCGGTGCAGCAGCATCGCCCCCTTGGCCACGCCAGTCGTGCCGCCGGTGTATTGCAGGAATGCGATGTCCTGGTGGGTGATCGGAACGTGCTCGAGCTTGCGTCGCCGGCCCTCGGCCAGCGCCTGGGACAGCCGCAACGAGCCAGGGAGGCGCCACGGCGGGATCATCTTTTTCACGTGACGCAGCACGAAGTCGACGAGCGGCCCCTTCCAGCCGAGCATTTCGCCGATGCTGGTGACGACGACCTGCTTGACTGCCGTCCTGCCGACCACTTCCTGCACCGTGTGCGCGAAGTTTTCGACGACCACGATCACTTCGGCGCCGCTGTCGGTCAGTTGATGCTCGAGCTCGCGCGGTGTGTACAGCGGGTTGGTATTCACGACCGTGAGGCCGGCGCGCAGGATGCCGAACAGGCATACCGGATACTGCAGAATGTTGGGCATCATGAGCGCGACGCGCGCGCCCTTCTTGAGCCCGAGCCCCTGCAGGAACGCGCCGAACGCAGCCGAGGTGCGGTCGAGCTCGGCGAACGTGATCGACTTGCCCATGCAGGTGTACGCCCGCCGCGGGCCGAACTCTGCGACGACGGAATCGAACACGTCGCGCAAGGATGCGTAGGTGTTGACGTCGATTTCGGCGGGGACGCCTTTCGGGTACGACTTAAGCCAGATTCTGTCCACGATCTCCTCCCTGTGGCCCGTTCTTATCTCTTCTGTTTCTTAGCCTATGCTAGCAGAGGGCGAGGCGGAGCCGGAACTCGCCGCGTAGTGCAACGGGCCGCCGCGGAAGGGCGCGAAGCCCGTGCCGAAGATCGCCCCGGCATCAACCAGGTCCGCGTCCGCGACGATGCCCTCAGCCAACGCGGCCTTCGCTTCTGCAACCATCGGGCCTATCAGGCGATCAACGAGTCCTTCCGGTACGGGGCCAGGCTGGCTCTTCGCCGCCTTGCCGCTGGACCAGTCGTAGAAGCCGCGTTTGCTCTTCTTACCCAGATGCCCGGCAGTGTTCAGCTCGGTGAGTTTCTTCGGCGGCTCCGTTCCCTTGCCGAGCATCTTGCCGACGGTGAGACAGATATCGAGCCCGACGGTATCGGCCAGCTCGATGGGTCCGACCGGCATGCCGAAACCGAGCGCGGCCTCGTCGACCGTCTCCGGAGCGATGCCTTCGTCGACGCAGCGCATCGCTTCCATGAGATACGGTGCCAGGATCCGGTTGACGAGAAAGCCCGGCGCGCTTTTCACGGGCAGCGGCAGCTTGTCGATCTGCCGTGCGAATGCGCAAGCGCGCGGAAGGAGCTCGGCATGCGTGCTAGACCCGTGGACGACCTCGACCAGCATCATCTTCGCTACGGGGTTGAAGAAGTGCAGCCCGATAAGCCGCCCCGGGTCCTTGAGCGGCGCGCCAATCTGCTCCAGCGGGATGCTGGACGTATTGGTTGCGAGCAGCGCGGACGGTTTCGCCTTCGCCTCCAGCGCAACGAACAGTTCCCGTTTCGCGTCGAGATTCTCGAAGATGGCTTCGATGATGACGTCGGCCCGCGCCGCGCCGTCGCCGGCGACGTCCGGAATCAGGCGGTCGAATGCGTCGCGCACTCGCCGCGAATCCTTGAGCCGATCGGCAAAGAGCTTGCAGGCGCGCTGTATCGCCGGCTTGAGCCGCTCGGGCGACTGATCCTGCATCGTCACGGTCAGGCCGCGCAGCGCGCACCACGCCGCAATATCGCCGCCCATCGTGCCCGCACCTATGACGTGCACGTGCCCGGCCGATCCCCGAGCGTCGCGTAGCGACTCGCTACCTTCGCCTTTTCCAGCGAGCGCGGGGCTAGTGCTGGGAGCAGTATCGTCGCGGCCGAATGCCTTCAGGCGTTCCTGCAGCCGGAACACGCGGATCAGGTTCATCGCCGTCGGAGTCCGTATCAAATGCGCGATCGACGCCGGATCGGACGCAGGCGGTGCGAGCGCATCGCCGTCGTGCTTGACCCAGATATCGAGGATTGCGTACGGCGCCGGATAGTGCTCGCGCCGCGCACGCGCCGCGACCCGCTTTCTTGCCTGTGCCGCAATGATGGGCCGCAGCAGCGGACTCAAAGTCAGCGACAGCGGGAACGGGAGCCGCCGCGGAGACGGCGCGGCGAGAACGACGCCGCGCGCGGCGTTCATCATGATCCGCATCGGCACGCACTCGTCGGCTACGCCGAGCTTTTTCGCCCGGCGGGCATCGATGGTCTTGCCTGTCAACAGCAAGTCGAGCGCGGCGGGCGCGCCGGCGAGCCGCGGCAGACGGCGCATGCCGCCCCAGCCCGGAACGATGCCCAGCATCACTTCCGGCAGGCCGAGCCGCGTGCCGGGCTCGTCGACGACGACGCGGTAGCGGCAAGCGAGCGCGAGCTCGAGGCCGCCGCCGAGACAGAATCCGCGAATCAGCGCCAGCGTCGGGCACGGTAGCGCCGCGAGCTCGTTGAATACTTCCCAGCCGCGCTTGACGATCGCGATGGCATCGTCGACCGTCTTGACGCGCTCGAACTCATCGATATCGGCGCCGGCGATGAACCCATTGTCCTTGCCCGAGCGGATGATGAGCCCCTTGGGCGGCGCCGCCGCGAGATCTCTCAAGACCGAACGCAGCTCTTCGAGGACTTCGGCAGAGAGCGAATTCGTCGAAGCGCCCGCCTTGTCAATGGTGAGCCAGGCGAGAACTTCGCTGTCGGCGTCGAGCTTCCAGTGCCGCAAAGTCATCGTTATCGTCCCTGCAGGTTCCGCGCGACCGTTATTCTGAGCTGCCCGAAGTACCTTCCTCTAGGTGCGGATTCATTCGCACGCGCACGACGCTTGTTTCGCTGGGGCCAGATGAATTCGGCCTTACGCCACCTCGACCAGCATCGCGCCGCCCAGGCCGCCGCCGATGCAGATCGCGGCGATTCCGCGCCTGGCTTTGGTGCGCTTCAGGACGTTGAGCAGATGCAGCACGATGCGCGCACCCGACGCGCCGACCGGATGTCCCAGCGCGATCGCGCCTCCGTCGACATTGAGCTTAGCTTCGTCGAGCTTGCCCAGCGCGCCGTCCTGTCCCAGCTCGGCCCTGCAATACGCATCGTCGGCCCAGGCGCGTAGGCAGGCGATCACCTGCGCCGCGAACGCTTCGTTGATCTCCCAGGCATCGATGTCGTCGAGCTTCAGCCCGTGGCGCTTCAAGAGCGGGGTCGCCGCATGCACCGGCCCCAGACCCATTTGCGCAGGATCGAGACCAGCCCATTCGCTGTCGACGATCGCGCCCAGCACGGGCAACTGGTACTTGGCGACGGCCGCATCCGAGGCCAGAATCAACCACGTCGCGCCGTCGGTGATCTGCGAGCTATTGCCGGCGGTGACATTGCCGTATTTGCGATCGAAGAACGGCTTGAGCTTGGCGAGGTTTTCCGGCGTCGAGTCTTCGCGCACGCCATCGTCCTTTTCGTACAGGTTTCCTTCGCCGTCGAAAAGCGGTGCGATCTCGCCGGTGAAGTAGCCGCCCTTTTGCGCAGCGAGCACGCGCTGGTGGCTCTTCGCGGAGAACTCGTCCATCTCCCGGCGGGTGATGCCGAAGCGAAACGCCAGGTTCTCCGCGGTCTGGCCCATCAGCAGGCCGACCATCGGATCGGTCAGCCCTTTCATGATGCCGATGATCGGCGTAAAGAGCTCGGCCGGCTTTAGCCTCAGGAACGCGCCTGCCTTTTCGCCGAAGGTCTTCGCCGCGCTGAAACCGGCGAACCACAGCACCATCTTGTCCGAATACAGCAGCGGCGCGCGGGAAAGCGCGTCGACGCCGCCTGCCAGCACCAGATCCGAGCGCCCACCGCGAATGTTGGCGATCGCCGAGTCGAGCGCTTGCATGCCCGAAGCGCAGTTACGCATCACCGTCCAGCCCGGAACTTTCTTGCCGCAGCCCATGCGCAGCGCGACCACACGGCCGATGTTGACTTCATCCGGCGAAGGGCTGGCGCAACCAAGAATCACTTCGTCGAGATCGGTGGGTGCAAAGCGCTGGCGCATGAGCAGCTCGCGCCCGGCCTGTACGGCAAGATCCGAGGCGGCAAACGGCCCCGGCCGGTTGCGTGCCTTGAGAAACGGCGTTCGCGTGCCGTCGACGACGTGGATCGGTTGATTCATGGCTGCCTCAACGATTCCATAGAGAAGAAAGCTTCACAGCCAGGGACGAGAGCGAACGCGAAGGAAATCGCGACATTCCTTTTGCGTCCTTGGCGTCGCCTGGCGTCCTTTGCGTTAAAGACCGTTGAAGTTACGCTGCCGCCTTGCGCGCGGGCGGCGCGGCCGATACCGCCGGCGGGTGCATCTCGGAAACGCCCAGGTCCGGCGCAAAGTCGTCAACGCGGATGACTTGGTCGGTCAGCTTCTGGGCTCGGCACACGATCGCGAACTCGTCGGCCGTAATGACACTCGCCGCCTGCGCCGCGGCGGCGCGATCCTCGCCGAGCTTGACGGAGAAGCGTCCGGCTTTCTGCGCCTCGCGGATGCGCGCCTCGATCGGCTCGGCGGCGAGTGTCGCCTCGACCGCGGATTCGATCGCGCCGACCACGTCGGCCTCCGTCTGCGACAGATACATGCCGGCGGTGAGGCGATCGCGCGTGAGCGACGGCTCGATAAGCAGTTTCGCTACGTCGTGACCGAGATTGTCCGAGGGAATCACGTACGGCCGGCCCAGCGGAAACACGGTACGCCGCATCACCATTGCGATGAGCCGGTTGGGGAAATTGGAAATGACGCCTTCGAGCGCGGTCTGCGCCTTGAACATCGCATCCCAGATGGCCCAGTGCATCAGCGCTGCATCGGCGGATTGGCGGCCCTCGTCCTCGAAACGTCTGAGCGTCGCCGAGCAAAGGAAGAGGTACGAAAGCACGTCGCCCAGCCGCGCTGAAAGCTTCTCCTTGCGCTTCAACGCTCCGCCCAGCACGCCCATCGAAACGTCGGCGAGAAAGGCAAGCGCCGCCGAGAAGCGGGTCAACTGCTGGTAATAGCGGCGCGTCTCCGGTGCGACGTCGGGCACGCGTACCAGATGCGAACCGACGATGCCCAGCACGAGCGTCCGGGCGAAGTTCGAAAGCATGAAGCCGATGTGCCCGAACAGCGCGCGATCGAACGCGACCGACGCTGCTCGGGCGTCTGGCTCGTGCGCAGCGGCCATCTCCTTGAGCACGTAGGGATGACAGCGGATAGCGCCCTGGCCGAAGATGATGAGACTGCGGGTGAGAATGTTGGCGCCCTCGACCGTGATCGACACCGGGAGCTGCATGTACGCGGCGCCGAGAAAGTTCGAGGGGCCCATGCATATGCCCTTGCCGCCGGCGATATCCATCGCATCGATGGCAACCTGCCGCCCGCGCTCGGTCAGATGGTATTTGCCGATCGCGGAAAGGACGGCGGGCTTTTCGCCCTGATCGACCATGCCCGCGGTCAGCGTGCGCGTTGCGTCCATCGAGTAGAGGTAGCCTCCCATGCGCGCCAGCGGTTCCTCGATGCCTTCGAATTTGCCGATCGGCGTCTTGAACTGCGTGCGCACACGCGCATAGCCGCCGGTGGTGCGCACCACCATCTTGGCCATGCCGGTATTGAGCGCGGGCAGCGAGATGGCGCGCCCGGCGGCAAGGCATTCCATCAGCATCCGCCAGCCCTTGCCGATCATCGCCCTGCCGCCGATCACCCAGTCGATCGGGATAAAAACGTCGCGTCCCCAGTTCGGGCCGTTCTGGAATACCGCTGAAAGTGGCATATGGCGCCGGCCGATGTTGACGCCCGGGTGATCGGTCGGAATGAGCGCGCAGGTTATGCCCAGATCTTCCTTGTCACCGAGCAGATGGTCGGGATCGAAGGCGCGGAAGGCCAGCCCCAGAATCGTCGCGACGGGCCCGAGCGTGATGTAGCGCTTCTCCCAGGTAACTCTCAAGCCCAGCACCTGCCTGCCCTGATACTCGCCTTTGCAGACGATGCCGGCATCGGGAATCGCCGCGGCATCCGAGCCCGCGTGCGGGTTGGTCAGTGCGAAACACGGGATCTCGAGACCTCGGGCGAGCCGCGGCAGGTAGTAGCGCTTCTGCTCGTCCATACCGTAATGCACGAGCAATTCGCCGGGGCCGAGCGAGTTGGGAACCATCACCGTGACCACCAGCGCGCTGCAGCGCGACGCGAGCTTGACGACGACCTGCGAGTGCGCGAAAGCCGAAAAGCCGAGGCCACCGTACTCTTTCGGGATGATCATCCCGAGGAAGCCCTTATCCTTGATGTACTGCCACACAGGCTGCGGCAGATCGAGGTAGATGTGGGTGGTCTCCCACTCGGTGACCATCGCGCACAGCTCCTCGCATTCGTGATCCAAAAAGCGCTGCTCCTCCGCAGTGAGCTTCGGCGCCGGCAAGGCGAGGAGCTTCTCCCACTCGGGACGGCCGGAGAAAAGCTCACCGTCCCAGCCCACCGTGCCGGCCTCGATCGCCTCGCGCTCGGTCGGCGTCATCGGCGGCAGAATCTTGCGGAAGACGGCGAGCACGCCGTCGCTGATCAACGCCCGCCGCAGCGGCGGGAAATTGAGCGGAATCGCCAACACGATGAGCAGTCCCGCGAGCACGATGACCACCGCGAACGGCATCAGGTTCGCGCCCCACGCAGCCGCGAGTGCGACGGCAATGGCACCCGTCCACATCCAACCCGCTGCGTTGACGTAGGCCAGCGCGAAGAAACCGGCGATGACCGCGATGAGCCATACGAGTGTCAACATCAACGCTCCTGCCGCGTGAGGAACGCGGCGGCGGTTTCGCCGTCGAGCTCGGGGAGGTCGGGGAGCGGGGCTTTGAGGCCCGCAATCAGAAACGGCGCGAGCCGTCGCAACAGCATCTCGTCATTGGCCGCTTCGCCCCGCGAGAGCGCGGCGATCAGCTTGAGGGCGTCGGTGCCTGCCAGGGTGAACGACAGTGCGCCCATCACGAAATGCAGGCGCCATACGAGCTCCTTCTTCGGCAGTTGTGGCAGCGCGCGTCCAAACGCGGCCTTGAACCGCGCGATCACCACCGCATACTGGTCGGATAGAAAGTGCCGGATGAAAGGCGCCGGATCGGCGTAGGCGCGTCCCAGGAGACGCAGGAAATTCTTGCCGCCGCGCTCGGGATCGCGCGCGAGCTTCAACGCCGGGATGAACATCGCCGCAAGGATCCTTTCGCAGGATAGCGGCTTCGGTGCCGATTCGTGCTCGAAGCGCGTTAACAGCGCGAGCCGCTCCTGGTTCATCGGATCGAGACGGCGCGTGAGCACTGCCTCGAACAGATCCTCCTTGCTACCGAAGTGATAGTGAACCGCGGCCAGGTTGACATTCGCCGCAGCGGTAATCTGCCGCAGCGAGGTCGCCTCGAAACCGTGTTCCATGAACAGCGCTTCGGCGGTGTCGAGGATTTTTCCCTGCGTTGCCGAGCTTCTTGGCGTGTCGAATGGAATGACCTTGCCACCCATGGCTCAACCCTTGCCCGATGCTTTTGCGCGCGCGGGCGTGATTCAGTCAAACGTCTGTTTGAATTTTAAGGTTGGTGCCGCGTCGCTGTCAACCGCTTAGCAGAAGCCCCCGTGGTTAAGCAAAGCGCGTCTACGCCGCAACTTCATGCGAACCCTGTCGATGCCTTTGGCACAAGCCTAGCGACGGTCGATCGGCGCGCTATTCCAACAGCGCCGGCGACCGGAACCCGCAGATTAGACTCTGCTCATCGCCTGCTGCGCCTTGGAAGATTGCCACCGGTCGAGCAATTCATGCGCGCCGTTGATCGCGGGGTCCATCAGTTGCGCGTGCTTCGGCGTCTTGGCGGTCAGCTCGATCACGTAGCCGTTCGGATCGCGAAAATAGATCGAGCGGACAAACTCGTGCTCGGAGATTCCGCGCGTCTCGATGCCGCGCGCCTTCCCCTTCGCCAGCATGTCGCTCAGCACCGGTTCATCCACCTCGAGCGCGATGTGGAGATCGAAGTCGTGCTGCGCCTTGAACTCGAACGGCATGTCCGGGGCTTCGAAAAAGGCGAGGAACGAGCCGTCGTCGAGGCGATAGAACGTGTGCAGCGCGGCGGTCTTACGACCGCTCTTCGTTTCCCGGATCTCGAGCGTGCCCGCAAGCGGCAACCCCAGGAAATCCTCATAGAATTGCCGCGTCTCTTCCGAGTCGCGGCAACGATATGCGTTGTGATGCAGCCCCTTGATCATCGTCGAGCTCCTTTGTTCCCGCCACGTGATGTCGCGTCAAACGACTTCGAAGCGCTGGTCCTTGGCCGGGTCAACCAGATACTTGTAGAACGCCTCATGCACCTTCGGCCAGTTGGGACGCGCCTTCATGTTGCCAAGCCAGCGCCGGATATTCGGATAATTCGCGTAGTCGCAGTGGATGATTTCACCCAGCACGAGCATCGGTGCGCCGAAGTAGTCGGCGAGCGTCACCTCGTTGCCGCAGAGGTAGGCATTGTCGGGACCAATCAAATCCTGATCGAGAACCTTCAACCAGTCTCTGGCCTTGTCCCGACCCCATGCGACGGTTGCCGCTTGGACTTTTTCGTCGGGCCGGCGCATGAAGGGGAAGATCTGCGGGTAGATCAGACCGTAACCGAAATCGCGGTAGAAGCCGGTGTTGAGCCAATCCATGCGTTCGTTGATCCGCGCCCGTTTGCGCGGATCCGCCGGGTACGCCGCGGACCCCGTCGTCTCGGCCAGATACTTGAGAATCGCTGAACTCTCTGTCAACCGAAAGTCGCCGTCGTCCAGCACCGGCACTTGCCGGCTCGGGTTGATCGCGACGTATTCCGGCTGGAAGTGGGCGCCCGTAAACAGGTCGACCAACTGGTAGTCGAGGTCGAGCCCGCTGTCCGTGGCAAACAGCATGATCCCGCGGCTTGTCGTCGATACGGGATGATAGTAGAGCTTCATGGCGTGTCCCCCTGCGGAAAATAGGTTCCGCGCGAGCAGTTTGCACCGCGCTCGAATTTTTTATCATGCCACACGGGTTAGCAAACGCAAGTGAACATTCGTCGAAGTCCAGGAAGTCCGCCACCAAGGAATTGATGTCGCGGATGTTCTGCAGACGCACAGGCACCATCGCGGGCTCAAGCCCGAGCGGGCGACGGAACATTGCGTCGGATCGAGACTTATGTCGTCTGCGCCGAACCTGCCGCGGCATACACCGCGTCGAGCCGGTCCTTGAACCGGGCCAGCACCAGCGGGCGCTTGAGCTTGAGCGTCGGCGTCAGCAGGCCGTTGTCGATGCTCCATGCATCGGGCGTGGCGATGACGCGGCGGATGCGGACCCAGCGCGGGAACGCCTTGAGCCCCTCGTTGGCGCGCGCGACGAGCGCCTTCTCGTCGCGCTCCTGCGTGACCGCGAGGAGCGTGAGAAACGGCCGGCCTTCGCCGACCAGCATCACCTGCTCGAAAACCGGGTCGTGCAGCACGGCGAACTCGACATCCTGCGGCGGAAGCTTCTCGCCGTTCGACATCACCAGAATGTCCTTGATGCGGCCGCGGATGTAGATCTTCGCATCGCGGATCTCGGCCACGTCGCCGGTATGCAGCCAGCCGTCTGCGTCGATCGCCGCTCGCGTCGCCTCTTCGTTGCGCCAATAGCCAAGCATCACGTTGCCGCCGCGCGCGAGGAGCTCTGCGGCCTCGCCGAGCTTCACCTCGACACCCGGAAGCGGCGGCCCGACCGATTCGGCATCGTTGTCCTCCGCGCGGTTGACCGAGATCACCGGCGACGCCTCGGTCATGCCGTAGCCCTGGAGCAGCGAGACCCCGAGCCCGATGAAGGTATGCGCGATTTCCGGATCGAGCGCGGCGCCACCGACGACGGCGAGCCGCATTCTTCCTCCAAGTCGCGCGAGCACAGGCTTGGCGACGATCGCGCGCAGCAAAGGCGTTGCCAGCGCGTCGAGCCAGCCCGCGCTTTTGCTCTCGACGCGCCAGCCACGGGCGGCGCATTGCCTGAACAACCAACGCTTCGCGGGCGACTTCGCGAGGGCCTCTTCGACGCGGGCGTAGAACTTTTCGAAGATGCGCGGCACCGCGAACATGACCGTCGGCGCCTGCACCGCGAGATCGTCGGCGAGCTCCGCGACGCTCCGCGCGTAGACGACCTTGGCGCCGATCGACAACGGCAGGTAATAACCCCCGGTGCGCTCGAACATGTGTGACAGCGGCAGGATCGACAAGAAGCGATCGGTCGAACGCGCCATGCGCGTTTCCTGGCACGACAACACGTTGGCGATGATGTTGCGGTGCGACAGCATCACACCCTTCGGCCGGCCCGACGTGCCCGAGGTGTAGCAGATCGTCGCGAGCGTTTTGTCCGGGAATGATCGGAATTGCGGCGCAGCCGCCGCGGCGGGCAGGAGCGAAGCGACCGTTGCATCAGCATCACCGGCGTCGGGGCGCAGCACATGGACTGGCGGCAGCGCGCTGCCGGTACTCTTGAGCGCGCTCGCCATCTTCGTGCTCTCGACGACGAGCAGTCGCGCCTCGGCGTTGGCGACGCACCATGCGATGTTGTCGGGATTGTCGTCGACGTAAAGCGGAACGACGACGAGCCCAAGCCCAAGCGCGGCAAGATCGAGCGCGACCCAGTCGACGCCGTTTTTCAGGCAAACCGCAACGCGATCGCCGGTGGCGAGACCTCGCGCGGCGAGAGCTGCCTGCCAGCGCCCGACCAGCGCGGCGATCTCGCCGACGGTAACGTCACGCCATTCTCCACGGTCGAAATGGCGGTAGAGCACCTTGTCGGGTGCTGAAATGTGTTGTCGGAAGTACTCGCCAATGTTGGCCATGCCGCCCTTTTCGGCACACCGCGACCGGAGCCGGAGCGATTCTCCCGCCTTTGCGCCGGTGGGTCCATGGCTCGAGCAGCTAAGGAATCATCAGCCGGCGGAGGTTTGGCTATACTGTGTCTGCCGTCGCCCGGAGCCGGCCATGCCCGCGATTTCGATCAAACGCCGCCACAAGCTCGACCACAAAAAAGCGAAGGCCGCCGCAGAGAAAATCGCGCGCGACCTGAACAAGCGCTTCGATCTCACCTACGAATGGGCGGGCGATCACATAGCGTTCGAACGGCCGGGGTTGTCGGGCAGCCTGCACGTGGGCAAGACCGATGTCCGGCTGGATGTGGAGCTTTCGTTCCTGCTCTTCGCGCTCAAGGGACCGATCGAGCAGCAAATCAACAAGGAATTGGATGCGCTGTTCGGTAAGGCGTAGCCCGGGTTGAGCCTGAAGGGCGATGCCAGGGGCGCCGCTTCAAATCGAAGGGTTCCCGGGCATCCCCCCGGATCAAGTCCGGGGTCAGCCCGGGCTACGCCTCACCCGTCGGGTTCGGGAACGGCGCGCGATCGCCGCCAAAGATCGCGTTCATCAACGCGGTTTCACGCGTTTCGACCGTGGCGAGGAACTCGTCGGCGCCCCCCATCTGCCGGAACGCCGCAAACCCGCGCTCCAGGAAATCCTGCAATGCGCTCAAGCCCGCGACGCGGGCCGGTTGCCGCATCGCGGCGAGCGCCGAGCGGGTGAGCGTCTTGCCGACGTAGCGGTCCAGCGCGCGACCGACCGCCACGATAAGCCCGATCTGCCGTTCGCGCGCACCGCGATTGGCGAGAGCACGATAGGCCGCGCAATATGTCGCGACCGAAAGCAGGGCACGCGGAGGCAGCTTCTCGAGCAGCGCGCGATCGAGCTCGCGCGAAAGTGCGGAGAGCTCCATCGCGCCCGAGATGGTCGCGATCACGCCTTCAGGCAGGACCCGGACCATCAGCGGTACGACACGCGCGAGATCGGCGTCGCGGCGGCTGAAATCCCCGGGGCCGTACAGATCGGTCTGGAAGAACGCGATCGCACGTGCATATCGAGGCTCGTGGGCGAGGTCGGCGTAGGTGGCATTGAGCCTTCGCGACTGCCACAGCGAGAGCCGATCCAGCGCGGCGGCCAACTGCGGCGAAGCGGCGCGTTCCTCGTGTAACGCGCGAGCGCGTTCGAGTTGGCGGATCAGCTCTGCTTCAGATGAGGTCGCCATGTGGTTCCGGCAGACGCGATCCAGGCGAGGTCAGGTTTCTAGAGGCGTGCCGCGAAAAGCGCTGCCATGATAAGTGACGAGCGCGCGGCGCGCCCGCTTCAACGTGACGCCTGCGAAGCTCCAGCCTAAGTGAGTCACGTTAAGGGGCGCGCCGGCGAGGGCTCGCAATAATCGCCCACGAATGATCGGCGCGCCCGCTTCAACGTGACGCCTACGAAGCTCCAGCCTAATCTAGGTTGTTTTCTCTAAAGGCCGGGTCTAGAGTGCCCGGCACGTAAGCCATTTGCCGTATGCCGTCGCCTCCCTTGCCGAACTTGGACCCAACAACGCTTCGCATCAGCCGCCGCACGCTCCTCAAAGCAGGAATCGCCGGCGCGGCGGCGCTATTGCTCGCGCGCTGGCTGTACACGCCGACTTCGCCGCCGGCACAGCCGACTCCGAACGCGCTCGAGCCGAATGCGCGCGCGATCATTGCGGCCATCATCCCGGTTCTGCTCGACGGCGCGTTGCCTAGCGGCGCGGAGGCGCCGGCCGCCCGCGCCGACACCCTCGCCGCAGTTGAAGCGGCGATCGCCGGCCTTCCGCCGGCGACACGCAAGGAGCTCGCGGACCTGTTCTCTCTGCTCGGCTTTCCGCCGACGCGCTGCCTTGTCGCCGGGATCTGGTCACCTTGGCCCGAGGCTACGCGCGAATCGATCGCTTCCTTCCTCGCGCGCTGGCGCGACAGCCGTTTCGAGCTGCTGCGTTCGGCCTACGCCGCGCTGCACCAGCTCGTGTTCGCGGCGTGGTACGCCGACCCCCGCGCGTGGCCCGCGACCGGCTACACCGGGCCGCCGTCGCTGGAGATCGGATGATGGCGGAAGTGCTGCGTGTATCGCGCCTGCCCGATCCGTTCCGTACGGGCCAGCGCGCCGGTTGGAAGGTGATCGATGCCTCGACGCTGACTGACGATCTTAGCTTCGAGGCCGACGTCGCCATCGTCGGCACGGGCGCCGGTGGCGGCACCGCGGCCGAGATTCTCGCCGATGCAGGTCTGTCGGTCGTGATGATCGAGGAGGGGCCGCTCGCCACCTCGTCCGATTTCCGCATGCGCGAATCCGATGCGTATCCGCAGCTCTACCAGGAATCGGCCAGCCGCAAGACGAAGGATAAGGCGATCAACATCCTGCAAGGCCGGTGCGTCGGCGGCGGCACGACGGTCAACTGGACGTCGAGCTTTCGCACGCCTGAGGCGACGCTGGATTACTGGCGCAGCGCGTTCGGCGTCGAGGGGTTCGGGGTCGCCGATCTTGTGCCCTGGTTCGAACGCATGGAACGACGCGTCAACGTCGTGCCCTGGACCGTCGCTCCGAACGAGAACAACGATGCGCTGCGGCGCGGCGCGCAGGCGCTTGGATTAGGCTTCGGCACGATCCGCCGCAACGTCAAGGGCTGCTGGAACATCGGCTATTGCGGCATGGGTTGTCCCACGAATGCCAAACAGTCGATGCTGGTCACGGCAATCCCTGCGGCGCTCGCGCGCGGAGCGACGCTGTTGACGCGTACGCGGGCATGGAAGCTCGAGCATGCGAATGGCCGCAACGGGCAAATCAGCGCGCTCGAGTGTATCGGCTTGGATGCGCGCGGTACCGACCCGACTTCACACCGCATCACGGTGCGCGCGAAGACTTTCATCGCTGCAGGCGGAGCAATCGGCACGCCGGCGCTGCTCTTGCGGAGCCGAGTTCCCGATCCGCACGGCGTCCTCGGCAAACGCAGCTTTCTTCATCCTACGGTCGTATCGGCGGCGCTGATGCCCGAGCGGATCGACGGTTTTGCCGGCGCGCCGCAGACAATTTACTCGGACCATTTTCTCGACGTCGCCCCGGACGGTCCGATCGGCTACAAGCT
This sequence comes from Casimicrobiaceae bacterium, assembly GCA_036395475.1. Lineage (GTDB taxonomy): Bacteria > Pseudomonadota > Gammaproteobacteria > Burkholderiales > Casimicrobiaceae > PALSA-1003. Next base: position 7,422 of record DASWDF010000269.1, on the reverse strand, counting down.
CGAGGCGCCGCCGATTCACCCGGTGCTTGCGGCGATCACGCTCCCCGGGCAGGGAGACGCGCATGCCCGCTGGATGCGCGAGCTTACGCACATGCAGGTCGTCATCGCCTTGCTGCGCGACGGATTTCATGCCGACAGCCCGGGCGGAAGCGTTGCGCTGCGCGACGACGGAACGCCTATCCTCGACTACCCGCTCAACGAATATTTCTGGGAGGGCGCGCGGCGAGCCTTCGCAACCATGGCGGAAATCCAGTTCGCTTCCGGTGCTACAACCGTCATGCCGGTGCACGCTTCGGGCGCGAGCTTCAATCGCTGGCGCGATGCGCGCGAGGCTATCGCGGCGCTCGCGCTCGCGCCCCTGGTCGCGCCCGTCGTGAGCGCGCATGTCATGGGCGGCTGCCCCATCGGGCCCGACGTGCGCCGGGCCGCGGTCGACGCGACCGGCCGCTATCATCACCTCGACAACCTTTACGTGCTCGACGGGTCGCTGTTTCCGACCAGCGTCGGCGCCAATCCCCAACTGTCGATATACGCCATCACGGCGAAGCTCGCGAGTGGACTTGTCGCGAGGCTCGGTCGTAGCCCGGGCTGAGCCGAAGGCGAAGCCCGGGGCGACGTCTAATTGCAGCGTTTACTCCCGGGCATCGCGCTTCGCGCTCAGCCCGGGCTACGGCCGCGGCGCCGCGCGTCGCGCAGCGCACGATTAGTGTGATTGCTCTAATGCGACGCGCTACAGTGGGCACGTAGTTCGGATACACCACCTATATCAACGAAGGAGCAACAACATGATCAAGCAAGCTGCAGGCAATATCAGCGTCAATCGGGTCGCGGACGTCGCGCTCGCCGCGTCGCGCCAGGTATGGCTCGCCGGCCTCGGTGCCGCCGTCGTGACGCGCGGGTGGGCGCGCAACGATGCAGGCCACATGTTCCGCGCACTGGTCAAGGAAGGCTCCACCGTGGAGTCGCGTACGCTCCGCGTCCTCGGTCGCAGGATCGAGTCGTCGATCGCCCTGGCGACGACGACGTGGAATCGCGCACGCGACACGGCGCGCACGACAGTCGGCGGCCTGGTCGAAACCGCAGCGGCTGCGTTGCCGGCATTCAAGGTGCCGGCCGCGAAGCGCATCAGCAAAATGCCCAAGAAATCGCGCAGTACCAAGGCCCACGTCTCGCGCAAGGGCCTCCGCGCCAAGCGCACCGCCTGACCGCACTCGCGCCGAAGGAAGAATCGCGCCGCACCAGAGCCTGCAACAAACACGTGAGGTGCTCCATGTCGGGAAGGGCGCATCGGGCTGCCCGCCCGCGCGTCGGCCTCGCGCTGGCGGGCGGCGGGCCGCTCGGCGGCATTTACGAAGTTGGCGCGCTGCTTGCGCTAGCCGACTCGCTCGAGGGCATCGACGTCAACGAGCTCGACGTCTACGTCGGTGTGTCGTCGGGCGGCTTCGTCGCGGCGGCGCTGGCCAACGGCATTTCGCCGGCGCAGATGTACCGGCTGTTCATCGATGACGGCGCTGACGCGGTACTGGCGCCCGCATTGTTCCTGCGCCCCGCGTTCGGCGAGTTCGGGCGCCGCGCGCTATCGATGCCGCGCCTTTTCGCATGCGCCGCGCTCGACTTCCTGCGTCAGCCGTATCGGCGCGGTGCCTTGGCGTCGTTTGCCGCCTTGGGCCGTACCGTTCCGACTGGGTTGTTCGACCAGCGCGCCATCGACGCCTTTCTCGTGCGGCTGTTCGCCGCCGGTCGCCGCAGCAACGACTTTCGCACGCTCGAGCGCAAACTGTTTCTGGTCGCGACGAATCTCGACACCGGCAAGGCCGTGACGTTCGGCGAATCCGGCTTCGATCACGTTCCGATCAACAAGGCGATCGCCGCCTCGGCGGCGCTGCCGGGCTTGTTCCCTCCGGTCGAAATCGATGGCGAACACTATGTCGACGGCGCGCTGAACAAGACACTCCATGCCTCGGTCGCACTCGATCAGGGCGTCGACCTGCTGCTCTGTGTCAATCCCTTGGTACCGTTCGACGCAAGCTCTGCCGCTCGCCACGGCCGGCTAACGGTCGAGAAGATCAACCACGGCGGGCTTCCGCTGGTGCTGGCGCAGGCTTTCCGGGCGATCATGCACTCCCGGATGCAAGCGGGGATGGAAAAATACCGCCGCCAGTATCCGCACGCCGACATTCTCCTCTTCGAGCCCGATCGCGAGGATGCCGACATGTTCTTTGTAAGCATCTTCAGCTACTCGCACCGCAGACGACTTTGCGAGGCCGCGTATCACAAGACGAGGCGGCGCCTGCTCGCGCAGCGCGAGACTTGCGGGCCGCTGCTCGCCAGGCACGGTATTCGGCTGAATGTCGTGCGTCTCGGCGAGCCGCAGCGTTCGATCCGCGCGGCGCTGATCGACCCCAGACCCTTGTCGATTCACGCCCTAGGTGTGCGAACTGCGGCCCGCGATCTTGCGTACACGCTCGATTTGCTCGAGCGCTGGCTGCACCGCAGCCGACGGTTGCCGCGAGGCGTGCGAGCGGCGGCAGCGCAATAGACCGCGCGTCCCGCGCGTCCTACACTGCCGGTTTCACCGATGCCGGAGCGCATCCATGGCGGAGCGCAAACGCCCGCGGCGAACGCGGGAACGCATCCTCGAGACTGCGCTACTGCTGTTCAACGGCGTCGGCGAGCCGAATGTCACGACTGCGGACATTGCCGACGAGATGGAGATCAGTCCCGGCAATCTCTACTATCATTTTCGCAACAAGGACGAGATCATCGCCGAGCTCTTCGCCAGCCTCGAGAACAGGCTCGACGACCTGCTGGTGTCCCCGGAAGGGCGCAACGCCAGCGTCGAGGACCTGTGGTTTCTGCTGCATCTCCTGTTCGAAGCGATGTGGGGCCACCGCTTCCTGTTCCGCGATCTGGACGAGATCCTGTCGCGCAATCGCAAGCTCGCATCGCGCTTCGCGCTCATCATGCGCCGCGGCGCACGCACCGTGATAGAGTTGTGCCGCAGCCTGGTCGCGACCGGTGCGATGGAAGCGTCCGAGAGCGAGATCGCGGCGCTGGCCGACAACGTTGCTATAGTTTCGACTTATTGGATCTCGTACCAGAAAATCTCCGCCGGCGAGCGCGCAGCCGAAGCGGTGAGTCTCGATCGTGCGGCCTACCAGGTGTTGTCGCTGATCGCGCCCTTTCTTCGCGGCGACGCCCGCGCGCTGCTCGATCGATTGAGTCGGGACTACCTATAAAAGATTCTCTGGGAGGATTCGCGTGGTGAAGCAATGGACGAAATTTCCTCACCCCGACAAGGCCTATGCCTACGACGGCGCGGCGCTCAAGAAACACTGGGACCGGCTGCACCGCGGCGACGGCGAGCCGTTTCCCAAGGATGTCGCCGTCCTCGACGCGTGGCGGCACTACCACGCCGGCGAGTTCCAGCAAGCCATCGAGGCCGGCATTGCGGCGGGCGGCGCCGGCATTAACGCGGCCGTCAAGGCGCAATCGATTTACGCCAACTATCTCGAAAAAGTGGGCAAGGCGAAGCTCGCGCTCTTCGAAGAGGCCGCGGGCTGGGCCGCGGAGCGGCGCGCGGAGGCGCCCAAGGACGCCAACGCGCACTACCTCTACGCGTACGCGCTCGGCCGCTACAGCCAGGGCATTTCAGTGGCGAAGGCGCTGGCGCAGGGCTTCGGCGGCAAGATCAAGGATGCGCTTTTGACCGCGCTCAAGCTCGCGCCGGCGCACGCTGAAGCACACACCGCGTATGGCGCGTATCAGGCCGAGGTCGTTAACAAGGTCGGCGGACTCGTCGCCGGCATGACCTACGGCGCAAAGAAGGAATCCGCGCTCGAGCATTACCAGAAAGCGCTGAAGCTCCATCCGGAATCGGCGATCGCGCGCATCGAGTACGCCAACGGCCTGATCCTGCTTTTCAGCAGGGATCGGCTCGACGAGGCGACCAAGCTCTACGAGCAGGCGGCAAAGTGCAAGCCGATGGACGCGATGGAGCGGCTGGATGTCGAGTTGGCCAAGTCCGAGCTCGAGTAGGCGCGAGTCCTACGCCGGCGTATCCGTGCCGGCACGCATTCCGACTTTGTAAACCTTGCATCGGTGTTGAGACAGGAGACGTTCCGTGCAAAGCGGAACTTCCTCGGGCAGGAACTCGCCCAAGGATAGCGGGAATCGAAGTTCTCGGGCGCTGCGGACTTTTCCCGCGTGTTGCGTTTGCGAAAGGAGTGCCTATGCAAAGCATGAAGCTAACCATCCTGCTCTCGGCTCTCGCCTTGGGCGTGGCCGCACCGGCGGGTGCGCAAACCGTGGAAATAATTGAGGCTCCCGTTGTCACCCAGGGCCAAGTAGTGATCATCGCACCGGCACCTCAGCCGGTGCCCGATCCGGCTGCTGCCGAGAAGTGCAACAGCGTTGCCCCGGCGAGCTATTGGGATTGTGTGAACAGCCACAACGCCGGCCAGTAAACGACGTCGCGAGGTGTCCACGCAAAAAAGGGGAGCGACCAGCTCCCCTAACTTTCGACGCATGATTGAACGGATGTATCCTACGCAAGCACGGCGTGCTCGATCCACGCCGCCGTCGGCGCCTCCTGCCAAGGCCAGGGTGCCATCAGTGTAGCAAGAACGAGTTTCTCGAACTCGGGCGCGAAGCGCTCGATCACGTGCTCCGGGTCGGGGCAGAGGCTGCGGTCGGTGATCAGGCCGAACTGCACTTCGCCAGCGTAGGTGATGATCGATACGCCCATGCCGATATTGCCCGATTGAGGCACCCAGAACATGAGTCGATCGATCTTGCCGCCGGCGAAGTAGAGCGGCTGCTGCGGACCCGGCACGTTGGTCATCACCGCGGTCGCGTTCTTAGCAAGCATCGCCAGGAGCTGCTCCTGCAGGATTTGCGGCCCGGCGCCCATCGCCGCGAGGATGCCGAGCGCAATCACGGGCTGAAACGAACCCTTGAGCTCCTTCATGTTGGCGCGCACCGCGTAGAGTCGCGCGATGGGATTCTCAATGCCGATCGGCAGATCGAGAAACACAAGCCCGAACTTGTTGCCGAGCTGGTACGCCTTTTCCGGCGGCCGGAGATTTACCGGGACCAGCGCGCGGATCATCGTGTCGCCCACGTCCTCGCCTCGATGCACCAGGTAAGCGCGCACTGCGCCGGCAACCGACGAGAGCAGCACGTCGTTGACCGAACAGCCGAGCGCCTTGCCGATCGCCTTGACGTCGTCGAGCGCAATCGGATCGGCCCAGGCGACGCGCTTGGCGACGCCGGGCTGGCCCTTGAAACGCGTGGCCGAATCCTCGCTCATCAGCAAGAGCTTGGCGATTTCGCCCGCGAGCGCGCCGCCCTGTTCGGCCAGCGCGATGGCCTTGCTCGGATCGCGCCAGAGCTCCGTGCCTTTCTCGATCAGCGTCGAGCCTGCCGTCGATGCCAGCTTGAGCACGCCGGCCAGAGGCGCGAGCAATTGCGCGAGCGGATCGTCTTCGGCGTCGCCGCGATTCGCCGGTGGCGCCGGCACCGGTCCGGCGCGCCGACCTTTGCGGTCGGCATCGGTCATCGACAGCAGAACCTGGATCAACGCGATGCCGTCGGCGTAACAGTGGTGGATGCGCAGGATGACCGCGCTGCCGTCTTTGTAGTTGTCGACCAGGTGGAACTGCCACAGCGGATGACGGGGATCGAGCGGACTGCTAACGAACTCGCTCACCAGCGCTTCCAGCTCGGCGTCGCCCGCGCCGCGCGACAACTCGATCCTCACGACGTGATGCGCGAGGTCGAAATGCTCATCGCTTTGCCACTGATAACCACCGGCGGTCTTTACCGGTCGCTGCCGAAAGCGCGGATAGCGCAGAAAGCGCAAAGCCACCGTCGAGCGCAGGCGCATCATCGGGATGCGCTCGTGCATGGCGAGCACGCCGCAGATCACCATGAGATTGCTCGGCCGATCCATGCGCAGCCAGGCGACGTCCACGCTGGACATGCTTTCGCGCTTCTTGTCAGGCATGGCGGCCGATTGCTGGCGGATCGCGGGTCGCGCTAAAGTAGCATAGAAGCCGCGACCTCGACATTGACGCGCGGCACCGCGCAACTCTAATCAGGAGGAGTTCATGGCCGCCGCACCCAAGGACCTGAAAGCGAAGTTCGAAGCCGCAGCCGTCGCGGCAAAGCAGACCAAGAGGCGTCCGGACAATGCGACGCTGCTCAAGCTCTACTCCTACTACAAGCAGGCGACTGATGGCGACGCGAAAGGCGACCGACCGGGCGGCTTCGACTTCGTCGGCGCAGCAAAGCACGACGCCTGGGCCAAGCTCAAAGGCATGAGCAAGGACGATGCGATGCAGAACTACATCAAGCAGGTTGATAAGCTCAACCGCGACTAGGACGCGTGGAAGTCTGTAGCCTGGGCTGAGCGCAGCGATGCCCGGGCCGACGTTACGCAACGCCGCGTTGCTCCCGGGCTTCGCTGCGCTCAGCCCAGGCTACAGACGAGCAGTTACTTAAGGGTCGCTTTGGCGATCTTGCTCGCGGTCCGCAGTGTCTTCCGAGCCGACTTCGTCGCGGTTGATACTCCCTTCGCCGCGGTATTCGTCGCGCTCGACATCGTTCGCGCCGCGGTGCGCGTCGCGCCTCTCATCGCCCCTTTGACCATCTTTTTGACCGGCGAGGCGCGTGGCCTGCGCTTGATGCCCTGAGCCTTGAGCAGCGCGTTGACTGCTTCGGACAACTCGTCCACCCGCTCCGTCAATCGCCTGACGTCGGACTCCGAGTAGACACCCAGACGTTCCAGAGCACGGGCGACGCGTTTCTCGAAGACCTGCTCGAGCTTGTCCCAGGTACCGCCGGCCATTGCCTGTACTTCCTTCGCCTTGGCTTCTGCAGCGCCGCGCGCGGCTTTGGCTGTTTGCGCAGCAACGTTGCGCGTTTTCGCTTCGAGACTCTCGCCCTGTTTCACCAAGCCCTCGAATACCTTCGTGCCTCCTTGCTGCGCCTTGGCAAACGCACCCAGGCCCGCGAGCCAGATCTGGTGCGATGAGTCGAGCACCGACTGCGCCAATCCTTTCGCCTTCTCGGTGTGCTGCGAACCGAGCTCGGCCTTCGCTTTCTTGAGCATCGTCGTTCTCCTCCGCGATAGCGTGACGTATCAGACAAGGATTGTAAGCGCGACCGCTAGAACAATCATACTAAACGCAGGACTCGCCGCCAGCCGTCTCGAGCCGGCTTCCGGGCGCCGTATAATGGACGCCCGCTTTGCGCCTGGCCGCTCCGACGGCCGGCTCGGGCCGCGACCGCGAAACAGGCGCCGGCGGCCGCCGCAAGAGAATCGAGGAGGAATCGCCATGGCTTACTTCGTCACCGGCGGCACCGGTTTCATCGGCCGTTTCCTGGTCGGCAATCTGCTGAAGCGTGGCGACCCCGTCT
>DASWDF010000268.1:0-10146 GCA_036395475.1 Casimicrobiaceae bacterium | reverse complement strand
GCCCCGGGCGTGGATGGCCCGGACGGCGTCGATGGTGTCGGCGTCCTGCGGTTTCTTGTCCGGACGATACCCTTTGACGCGCGCAAAGCGAAGCGCAAGCCCCCCGGGATAGCGCGGGCTCACCTGCAGATCGTTGAAAGTGATCTCGACGACAAGCTCCGGGCGAACGCGAACGATCCAGTCGTCGCGCGCGACCTCGCGCTTCAGGAGCTCCTCGGTTTGCCACGCCAGCATCGCGTCGGTCATGCCCTTGAAGGTCTTGCCGAGCATGACGAATTCTCCACTGGCCGGGTCGATCGCACCGAGGTGCAGGTTCGAAAGCCAGCCGCGGCGACGGCCGTGTCCCCATTCCGCGGCCAGCACCACGAGGTCGAGCGTGTGGATGCGCTTGACCTTGAGCCAAAGCGCGCTGCGAGCGCCGGGATCGTACGGCGCATCCAGCGCCTTCACCATCACCCCTTCGTGTCCGCGCTCGAGCGCGTCGTCGTAGAAGGCCTGGGCAGCGGAGACTTGGCCTGTGACCAGGCGAGCGATCAATAACTCGACGGGCAATGCTGTGCTCATGGCTTCGAAGCGCGCGGCAGCGGGCATCGGCACGAGATCCTGATCGTCGCGCCGCAGGCAGTCGAAAAAGAATACCGACAGCGGCATCGTCGCGCGCATCGCTTCGATGTCGAGCACGCGGCCGAACCGGCGCATCGTGTCCTGAAACGGGTAGGGCGCCCCTGTGGGCTTGAGGGCGATGGCCTCGCCGTCGAGGATCAGCGCCTGCGCGCCGGCACGCCGGACGGCGGACACGATCTCGGGTGCGACGGCCGTGACGTCATTGCCGGTGCGCGTGTAGATGCGCACATCATCGCCGTTCTTGTGCACTTGCACGCGCGCGCCGTCGAGCTTCCACTCGAGCGCCGCCATCGGAATGCGCGCCATCGCGTCGGCGAGGTCGTCCGCGGGCTGCGCCAGCATCGGCGCGAGCGGTTGAAAGAGCGCGATTGCGTAGCGGCTCAAACCGGCCGCGCCGTCGGTCAGCGCGCTTGCTGCCACCACCGCAATCCCGCCGCCGACCATTGCGGCCCGGCGCACCGTTTCCGCGGGCACGCCGGCGGCCGCCGCGACGGCTTCGATCATGAGTCCCTCGAGCGCGCCTTGGCGCAGCTCGCCCAGCAGCAGTCGTGCGAGAAATTCCTGTTCGCGCGCCGTGCCCCTTGCGAAAAGCGCGGCCAGAAGACGGGTGCGTTCGGCGATCGAGCCACGACCGCCGGCGCGAGCGATCTCTTCGAGCGTCGCGTCGACCTCGGTCAAGGTCAGCTCGGGCGCTTCGACATTCGCAGTGGATCGCGCGGCGGCAATCATCGCGTAACCGATGCCGCTCTTCCCCTGCCGAGTGGCCCCGGCGAGATACGAGACACCGATGTTGATTTCAGCCGGTGCAAGCCCGCGCAGGAATTCCGCAATGCGGGCGATTTTCGTCCGTCGCGCGGCGTGCTCGCTGACACGCTGCGAGGTGTCGACGAGATCGGCGAATGAGGTGGGGGAGGACACGATCTTCCAAATGTAAGCGTCTTCTATCCAGCACGGCCTCGGCTCGACGCAGATCCGCCTTGGTCGCTTTGCCTATTATTTTGGGCGTTATGATGCATATAGCCTAATTTGTCAGGCAGATGGACTTGGCAGGAGTTGCCAGTATTCCGCACGACCAGCGTTCCCAATCCGGATAGACGTCATCGCAGTCGAGCAGAGTAAGTCTGCTCACAGTAGGTGCGAATTCATTCGCACTCGACCGCTCACAGGTACGTCTTTGTTGGTCCGGCCAGCGACATTGCCTTTCGATAAGCCGAACGCGCCTGGATCCGCTCGAGGTATGCGGCGATGTTCGCATACGGCTCGAGGTCGTAGTCGAGGAAGTTGCGCAGCGTCGTGAATGGAAACACCATCATGATGTCGGCCGCGGTGAACTGCGCGCCGACGAACCAGGGGCCGCTACCGAACTCTTTGTCGACAAAGGAAAGCATGTTTTTCATCCGGTCGCGGATTCTCGCAGTCACCGGGCTCGCGCCCGCTTCCGGCACACGCGACAACACGAGTGCGATCAGCATGAGCGACATAAGGCTGCCTTCGGCAAAATGCAGCCAGTAAAGGTAGCGCGCATATTCCGACGCATTGGGTTGCACGGCCAGCCGGCCGCCACCGTGGCGGTGCACGATATAGTCCACGATCGCGCCCGATTCGGCGAGCACGGTGTCGCCGTCGCGGATCGCCGGCGCCTTGCCCAGCGGGTGGATCGCTTTCAGCGGAGGTGGGGCGGCGCCGGTAGGCTCGCGCGGATGTACCTCGAGCTTGTATTGGAGACCGAGCTCTTCCATGAGCCACACGATGCGCTCGGAGCGCGACGTTTCGAGGTGGTAGATGGTGATCATCTTTGTCATGTGATCGATGGCCAGAGCAGTGTGCGACTGTTTGCCATTCGCGGCAATCGCAGCTCCCGATGGCCGGCTCCTTATGGGGCGTGTAAAATTGCCGCGTTTTTGTCCCCGAGATTTCCCATGAACGCCAGAAGACCGATGCTTGCCTGCATCGCCGCGCTCATTGCGGCCACTCTGCTGCCGCTCGCGCTGCCCGTGCACGCGGCGGAGCAAGACAGACTTATCCCGCGTAAGGACATCTTCGGCAACCCGACGCGCACGCTCCCCGCTATCAGCCCCGACGGCAAGAACATCGCCTACATCGCCCCGCGCGACAGCGTGCTCAATGTTTTCGTCGCGCCGCGCGACGACATCGCCGCGGCGAAGCCGATCACCGCCGACAAAAAGCGAGGGATCCGCGGATTTTTCTGGGCCCAGAACAGCAAACAGCTCATCTACACGCAGGACGAGGGTGGCGACGAAAACTGGCGCATTCACGTCGTCGGCATCGCAACGGCCCAGGACAGCGTCATCTCGCCGGCAGGCAAGGTCCAGGGGCAGGTGCTCGCTACGAGCGTCACCAAGCCCGACGAAATTCTTATCGGCATCAACGACCGCGATCCGCAGAATCACGACGTATACCGCCACAATCTGAAAACCGGCGAGCAGAAACTTCTGTTCACGAACGAGGACGGATACAACACCTTCGTGGCCGACGACAGCCTGGCATTGCGCATGGCCGCGAAGCAGACACCGGGGGGCGGGCTTGAAGTATTCAAGCGCGATTCCGCAGGCAAGATGACGTCGTTCACCAGGATTTCGCCGGAGGACGCGCTGACGACCCAGTTCGTCGGCTTCGATGTTGCTGGCACGACGCTTTACGCTCTCGACAGCCGCGGCCGCGACAAAGCAGCGCTCGTGACGATCGACGTCGACACCGGCGCGCCGAAGGTACTCGCCGAATCGGACAAGGCCGACGTCAGCGGCACGCTGGCGCATCCGGCCACCGGCAAAGTCCAGGCCGCCCAGATCGACTACCTGCGCGACGAATGGCAGGCGATCGATCCGGCGATCAAGGGCGACATCGAGTTCCTCAATGCGAACGCGCGCGGCCAGTGGAAAGTAACGAGCCGGTCGCACGACGACATGCGGTGGACGGTGCAGGTCGATCGCGTCACCGAGCCGGTCGCGTTCTGGATGTACGATCGCGGGGCGAAGCAATTCACCAAGCTGTTCACGGCGCGGCCGAACCTCGAAGGCGCGCCGCTATCCCCGATGTATCCCGTCGAAATCAAGGTGCGCGACGGCCTGACGCTGGTGTCGTATCTGACGTTGCCGCGCGGCACGGATCCCGGCGGAAGCGGCAAACCTTCCAAGGCATTGCCGATGGTGCTCTACGTCCATGGAGGGCCCTGGTATCGCGACTCGTTCGGCTACAACCCGACGCATCAATGGCTGGCCAATCGCGGCTATGCCGTGCTCTCGGTCAACTACCGCGGCTCGACCGGCTTCGGGAAGAAGTTCGTCAATATCGCCGACATGCAGTTTGCCGGCACGATGCACGACGATCTCATCGATGCGGTGAAGTGGGCGATCGACAAGGGCATCGCGGAGAAGGACAAGATCGCGATCATGGGCGGCTCCTACGGCGGTTATGCGACTCTCGTCGGCATGACGTTTACGCCCGACACGTTCGCGTGCGGCGTCGACATCGTCGGCCCGTCGAACCTCGTGACGCTCATCGAGAGTTTCCCGCCGTATTGGCAACCCTTCATGGAGGTGAGCTGGTACAAGCACGTCGGCGACCCGCGCACCGAGGAGGGCAAGAAGTTCCTGCTGACGCGCTCACCGATCACCAGGGTCGATCAGATCAAGCGTCCGCTGCTGATAGGGCAGGGCGCGAACGATCCGCGGGTGACTCGAAAGGAATCCGACCAGATCGTCGCCGCGATGAACGCGCGCAAGATCCCGGTTACCTATGCGATCTACACCGACGAGGGACACGGCTTTGCCCGGCCCGAAAATCGCATCTCGTTTTATGCGATCGCCGAAAATTTTCTGAGCACGTGCCTCGCGGGACGCGCGGAACCGATCGGCGACGATGCGAAGGGCGCCGCTTTGGCAGTGCCGGACGGGGCGAGCAATGTGCCCGGTCTCAAGGATGCGCTTGCGGCGCTGCCTAAATAGCTGAGCGAGAGGCAAGACTTTTTTCGCAATCAAGCCCTTTCGGCCAGAGCGATACGGGGATCGCTCGCGGTTTGCACGGCGTTACGAAAGGCGAGCAGTTCATGAACAAGCGCAAGCCCGGCAATACCGGATTCGAGGTCGCACCGCTTGCGTTCGGCGGCAACGTGTTCGGCTGGACAGCGAACGAGGCAACATCGTTCAAGCTGCTCGACGCGTTCGCCGGCGCCGGGTTCAACCTCATCGACACCGCGGACTCGTATTCGCGCTGGGTGTCAGGCCATCAGGGCGGAGAATCTGAGACGATCATCGGGCGCTGGATCGGGCGACGCGGTCGGCACGACGATGTGATCATCGCGACCAAGGTGGGCTCGGACATGGGGCAGGGGCACAAGCTGCTCCGCAAGGATTACATCCTGCAGGCGGCCGAAGCGTCGCTGCGCCGTCTGCAGGTCGACTGCATCGACCTCTACCAGTCGCACTGGGACGACGAGAACACGCCCTTCGAGGAAACGCTCGGTGCCTACGAGCAGCTCATCCGGCAGGGCAAGGTCAAGGCGATCGGCGCTTCGAACTATTCGGCCGCGCGCCTTGCGCAAGCGTTCGAGGTCAGCACGACGCACGATCTGCCGCGTTATCAGACGCTGCAGCCCCTGTACAATCTGTACGATCGCGACAGCTTCGAAGGCGAGCTGCAGACGCTGTGCATGCGCGAGAACCTGGGCGTCATCACGTATTTCTCGCTCGCGGCCGGCTTCCTCACCGGCAAGTACCGCTCCGAAGCGGACTTCGTCAAGAGCGCGCGCGGACCCGGCATGAAGAAGTACATCAATCCGCGCGGGATGAAGATCCTCGACGCCCTCGCCGCAGTCGCGCGGCGCTACGACGCGACGCCGGCGCAGGTCTCGCTCGCGTGGCTCATGGCGCGTCCCGGCGTCACTGCACCCATCGCCAGCGCGACGAACGTGGATCAGTTGCAGGAGCTATTGCGCGCGACAGCGGTCAAGCTAGATACGGCCGCGATGGCGGCGCTGGAGCAGGCGAGCGCGTAATCCGGAGCTCGTGCCGGCCGGACCAGGAGAATGCTCCGCGCTGGCGTAGTGCTCAAGCCGTAGTCATCATAATGGGCGCGTGGTCGCTGGTGCCGACGTCGGCGAGGACGGCGCAGCGGGTTGCGCGCTCGGCAATCGTGCGTGACGCGAGGATGTAGTCGATGCGCCAGCCGATGTTGCGCTGGCGCATGTTGCGCCACGGCGGCCACCAGGTGAACAAGCCCGGATTGTCGGGGTCGAGCGCACGTGTGACGTCGACCAGGTGGCCGTCGAGCAGCACCTCGAAAAGGTCGCGCTCCTCAAGTCGCTGCCCGATGACGCCCGGCTTGCGCTCCTTGGGGTGAACGTCGATGTCGGCGCGCGCGATGTTGATATCGCCGCAGAGGATCAGCTCGCGGCCCTCGTCGTGCAACTGCTTCGCCCACGCGACAAGACGGCCCATGAAGCCGAGCTTTGCCGGATAGTCCTTGCCGCCGTTGGGCACATAGACGGATGCGAGCACCAGATTCCCCAGCGCCACCTGCACGATGCGTGTCTCGATGTCGAATTCGGGATGGCTGAATTCGGGCACCTCGAGCAGCTCCCGACGGAGGTGCAGCGAGACGCCGGAATAACCGCCGCCGCCGTGCCAGAACACGTGGTAATCGGCGAGCTTGCACCGCTCCGGCACTTGGTCCGGTCGCGCCTTGATCTCTTGCAGGCATACTACGTCCGGCTGGTCGCGCTCGAGCCAGTCGCACAGTTGCGCCTCCCGCGCGCGGATTCCGTTGACGTTCCAGGTAGCGACCTTCATGGGCAGACGGGCCGTATCGCCGGCAAGGTACTCCGCTACAGCCTGCGTGGCGGCGCTTCTCGGGCGAGTGCACCTCTCAACTGTCAGCGCCAAAGCATCGGTCTACACAAATGTTTAGTCAAGCCTGCTTGTTACATGACGCTGCCTCATGCCGGCGGCGACGCTTCAGCGCGTGAACCTGTCCGCTTTGAGTCAAGCGGGCTCTTCCGCTTCCCATAAAGGACGGTTGACCAGGGCAGTCAATCCCGGAATACTTCGACCCCTCGTGATGGCCACGCCGGTCCGGGACGATTCAAGCCGCTGTGGCGCCGACATCCGTTCAACTGCACAACGCGATCCAGATACCTACTGCTCATGAGCGAACCGACGACCACGCCACCTCCCACTGAAGAGGCAAAGGAAGCAAAGAAGCGACTGCGCGAAAGGGTCGACAAGCTGCTCGCCCAGGACCCGTACAAGAGCGAAGCGAGCATCGTGTTGAATAGCCGCACGATGAAATACAGCGCGGTCGCAGCGTTTGTGCCGGTGACGGCCGGCGGCTTGGACGAGAAGCGCGGCGAGCCCGAAGCGGCCGTGTTCGCCACGTCCTATTTTCTTGCCGACGCGGATGCGAGCACGCGACCGGTGTGCTTCGTCTTTAACGGCGGACCCGGCTCGTCCTCGATCTGGCTGCACCTCGGCGCGCTCGGCCCGAAGCGTGTTGCCATTCGCGAGGACGGTACGATGCCGCCGCCTCCGTACACGGTGACCGACAACCAGGAATCGTGGTTCGAGCACTTCGACCTCGTGTTCATCGATCCTCCGCATACGGGCTACTCGATCACCGCGAGCGAGGAGGCGCGCAAGAAGATGCTGAGCGTCGACGGCGACGTGGATGCGCTCGCCGACTGCATCCGCGCATGGCTCGGGCGCCACCGCCGCTGGAGCTCGCCGGTCTATCTGGCGGGCGAAAGCTACGGCACCACGCGCGGCGCTGCGCTGGCCGACAAGCTGCAGAGCCTCGGTGTGGCACTGTCGGGCCTGATTCTCGTATCGTGCGCGATGGATCTGCAGAGCGTTGTCTTCGCTCCGCGCAACGACCTGCCGTACGCCCTCTTTCTGCCCGCGTTCGCGTGCGTCGCCCAGTATCACGGTAAGCTCGCGGGGCCGTTGGCCGAATCGCCGGCCGCGGCCCGTGCCGCGGCGGAACGCTTCGTGATCGACGATTATCTGGGCGCGCTGCACGCAGGGGCCCGGCTGGCGGGTACGGCACGGCGGCGCATCGTCAAGCGCATCGCGGAGCTGACCGGACTCGCTCCATCGCTGGTCGAGGAGAAGAATCTCCGCATCAACGATCACACGCTATTCTTCGACCTGCTGCGGGACCGTGGCCTGATCGTCGGCCGTCTCGACGCGCGGGTCACGGGGCCGATGGCGGCGAGCCGAACCAGGGATTGGGAGTTCGACCCCGGCATCGAGGCGCTCGTCGCGCCGTACACCATGGCGGCGCACGCCTACATGGGCGAGACCCTCGGCGTCGATATGCAGGCAGCACGCTACGAGGTCTTCTCGATGGACGTGCACAAGCAGTGGAACTGGAACCGCGGCGAGGACAAGGGCAACGCTTTCGCCTGCACGAGCCCCGATCTGTCGCGCGCGCTGCGGCGGAATCCGCACCTCAAGGTGCTGGTTGCCAGCGGTCACTACGATCTGGGGACGCCGTACAGCGCGAGCGACTGGTCGCTGGCGCAACTCGACGTGCCGCCCGACGTGCTCTCCCGCGTGCAGCACCACTACTTCGACGCTGGCCACATGATGTACACGCGGGAGGCCGATATGATGAAGTTGAAGCGCGATCTCGTCGGGTGGCTGGCCGGATAGGAGAGTCTAACCGCGTCGATTCTCCAGGGGCTGAAGTAGGGTCAGAGACGACTTTTCGGCTCGCTGTCGGTTCGGCGGCGGCCCATTGGAAGGCGACCTGCGCGCCGGCCGGTCCGGGCTGCGACATGCTGGCAAAAAGACGCGCTGCCGAGTGCCCACTCGAATTGCGTCGCATCGCGGATGGCCCGGACGGCATCTTCCGCCAACGGCTCGCCGAAAAGGCGCGATACGCGTCGCGCCGTTCCTCCGGAATGGCGGCGAGCGCGAGGAACGACGGGTGTGGTGTTAACACCGGGTCGTCCTCGCCGAAAGCGTTGCCCCGATAGCTCGACCATCGGTACTCGCCGGGCGTCGCGACCATTCTGGCCCGCACCGGATTGAGCTCGACGTAACGGAGACACGTGAACAGGTAGGCCTCCGTTTCCACGAGCGTCGCTTTGTACCGACCCTCCCATAACGTACCCGTGCGCCGATGTCGGAAGTTGAACCTTCCCACGTATCGCCGCCCGACCGTCTGCATCATCCGCGGGAGCGCTTCGGCATGTCCGGGCGAGGCCAGCAAGTGGACATGATTGC
The DNA here is from genome assembly GCA_036395475.1 of Casimicrobiaceae bacterium. Taxonomy (GTDB): domain Bacteria; phylum Pseudomonadota; class Gammaproteobacteria; order Burkholderiales; family Casimicrobiaceae; genus PALSA-1003. The sequence continues at coordinate 1,279 of DASWDF010000268.1, read as the reverse complement.
TCATCAACACGTAGCCATGAATGGCGACGTCATGCGTGCGCGAGGCATCGCGCAGGCAATCGAGATAGAATCGTCTGTCCTGTGCGGAGGCAAACACCGGCGCGCGATTGTTGCCGCGCTGCACGATGTGCAGGATGGCACCGGCGTAGTAGAAGCGTGGTTGGCGGGGCATGCCGTAAGCGTGCCCCAATCGGCCATCGCCCGACTCATCCGAAAGTCGTCTCTGACCCTACATATTCACCGCTGGCGGGCGTTCTTCGGCCGCTTCCCGCGCAGCATCGCCTTGATCTCGCCGCTCGCGATCAGCCGGCTCACGTCGGCCGCGCCGCCCACGAATACACCCTTCACGAACACCATCGGAAAGGTCGGCCATCCGGTCCACATCTTGAGGGCGTTGCGCCGCCGCCAAGGGCCGAAGTAGCTCCCGTACTCCAGGTACTTGTAAGGAATTGCCGCGGCATCGAGCGCCTTGCGCGCCTTCTTCGGAGCAGGGTTCTGCTTCATGCCGACCACGACCACATCGTTGTTGGCAACGGCGGCTTGCACCTCGCGGACGATCTCCGCGTGGTTGCTGGCGATCGTCTCCCTGATCGCAGGGTGAATGTGCGCTTCGTCGAGAATGTCGCGAGTCATCATTTACCTTCGCTGCTATTGGGTTCCTCCAGGCATGCGATGCAACACCCAAGTCTCCGGAGGTTCAACGAACTCGGGCTTCCACGGCAGGTCGTCGCGCTGAGATAATAGCGGATGTTCGCTGCCGCGAGGCGGGTCTCCCGCTCGCTGCGCTTGGCTGCGTGCTTGTCGACGATTCTTGCGCACTGCGAACCAGCGCTCTTCCAATATTCGGGGCCTTCGGTCGTTGCCAACTTATGGAGCAATTCGTGCCCTCATCCACACGCAAGATCGGCATCATCGGGGTCGGCTTCGGTGCGCAAGTCCATGTGCCGGGCTTTCGCTCCGAAGGCTGGGAAGTCGCAGCGATTTGCAGCCGCAATCGCGAAAAGGCGCAGAAAGCCGGTGCCGAAGCCGGGATCGACGCGGTCTACACCGATCCCATGGAGCTTATTCGGCGCGATGATCTCGCCGCCGTATCGATCATTACGCCCCCCGGCGCCCACCACGAACTCGCGATCGCCGCGCTCAAGGCGGGCAAGCACGTCCTGTGCGAGAAGCCCTTCGCCCTCGATGCAAGGCAAGCCAAGGAGATGCGGGACGTCGCCGAAAAATCCCGGCGGACGGCCATGGTCGCGCACGAGTTTCGCCACACGCCGCAGCGCGC
>DASWDF010000267.1:0-9891 GCA_036395475.1 Casimicrobiaceae bacterium | reverse complement strand
CTGTGGCGTTTGCGACGGTGGCGCTTTAATCGAGCGCGGCGACGAATGCGGGCAACACGATCCCTGCGGCGCCGCGGAGTGCGAAGTCCGCGGTGGCGGATAGCGGTGTCGCCTCAGGATTGATTTCGACGACGGTAGCCCCGGAAAGCCGCGCGAGAGCCGGCAACGCCGCGGCGGGATAAACCTCGGCCGAAGTGCCGATGACGAGCAGAACGTTGCAGCGCCGGACTGCAGCGTCGGCCGCTGCAAGCGCCCGCTCGGGTAGCATTTCCTCGAACCAAACGACATCGGGTCGCAACGGCGCCCCGCAGTTCCCGCAGCGCGGTAGTGCATCGGGAGGCGCCTCCCAACGCTCGACGATCGTGCCCTCGCGCGAGCATTTCACGCGCGTGATATTGCCGTGGAGCTCGATCGGATTACGGCTGCCGGCGCGTTGATGAAGGCCGTCGACGTTTTGCGTGATGAGCGTAAATTTCCGCACGCGGCCTTCGAGCTCAGCGAGCGCGAGGTGACCGGCGTTGGGCTGGGCCGCGGCGACGTGCTCGCGGCGCCATGCATACCAGTCCCAGACGAGCTTGGGATTGCGCGCAAACGCGCCCGGTGTCGCAAGCTCGCGCGGATCGAAGTAGGGAACCTCTGAACGGGTCCCACACGGTTGCGACGGAGGCTTTTCGGGATGGGATGCGCGACGCGAGGCGAAGCTAATGGCAGGCCCCATTAGCGAGCCTCGCAACAAAGCCGACCGCCCGAAAAGCCCCGTCCCTTTGGGTTGCGGCAAAATGCGGTGTCTGCGTCGTTGCGCGCCTCGGTTCGTAGCATCAACTACGACCTTCGGCGCGCGCCTAGCATCCATCCGCATTTTGCTCGCAACGCATTCCGCGTGGGGCCCGTTCAGAGGTTCCTTGGCCCATAGCCCGGTTTGCGCATCGCGAAAGGTCGCCAGCCCCGACTCGGCGGAAATACCCGCGCCCGTCAGCGCGGCGACAAAACGCGCGCCGCGGAGCGCGGCGATCAGATCGCTATCGAACGCGGAAGAGGAAGGTGTCGCCATGCGGATTCCCCGCGACGTGCATCCCACCGGAAGCCCGTCCTGCACATGCTAAACTCAGCCGAAACTTTTCGTCGCATTCGTCACCATGTCCGGCAATACGCTCGGCACCCTGTTCTGCGTTACTTCGTTCGGCGAATCGCACGGTCCGGCCATCGGCTGCGTCGTCGACGGCTGTCCGCCGGGCATGGCGCTCGCCGCCAGCGAGATCCAGCGCGATCTCGACCGCCGGAAACCGGGCACTTCGCGGCATGTGACGCAGCGACGCGAGTCGGATTCGGTCGAGATCCTCTCCGGCGTGTTCGAGGGTCGGACGACGGGCACGCCGATCGCGCTTCTGATCCGCAACGAAGATCCGCGCAGCAAGGATTACTCCGCCATCGCCGACACGTTCCGGCCGGGGCACGCGGACTATACGTACTGGCAGAAATACGGCATCCGCGATTATCGCGGGGGCGGCCGGCAATCTGCGCGCGAGACTGCGGTGCGAGTCGCGGCAGGAGCGATTGCGAGGAAGTGGCTGCGCGAGCGGTACGGCGTGACCATTCGCGGTCATCTAACCCAGCTCGGCCCGAAGCCGATCCCGTTCAAAGGCTGGGAGCACGTCGACGCGAATCCTTTCTTTGTCGCCAATGACGCGATCGTGCCGGAGCTCGAAGCGTTCATGGACGCGCTGCGTAAGTCGGGCGATTCCTGCGGCGCGCGCGTCACGGTGGTCGCCGAGGGCGTGCCGGTCGGTTGGGGCGAGCCCGTGTACGGCAAGCTCGACGCCGATCTCGCGGCGGCGATGATGGGAATCAACGCGGTGAAGGGCGTCGAAATCGGCGCCGGTTTCGGCAGCATTGCCCAAACCGGCACCGAGCATTCAGACGAGATGACACCACAGGGTTTCGCCTCCAATCATGCGGGCGGGATCCTCGGCGGCATCTCGACCGGTCAGGATATCGTCGTATCGATTGCGGTCAAGCCGACCTCCTCGATCCGCCTCGACCGACGCAGCATCGACAAGGCAGGCAATCCGGTCTTGGTCAATACGCACGGCAGGCACGATCCCTGTGTCGGCATCCGCGCGACGCCGATCGCCGAAGCCATGCTGGCGCTCGTGCTGGTGGATCATGCGCTGAGGCACCGGGCACAGAATTGCGACGTCGTCTGCGTTACCCCGAAAATTGCGGCGCAGGCGCCGGTCGATGTCGTTGCCAGGCTGCGGGGCTTCCCCGCGGTCGACGATCCGGATCCGGACGAGGCATAGGTTCCTTAGCCGCGATTCACCGCGCTGTCACTCGGGTATCTTGCGCGTGAGCTGCGCGTCCGCGCCGCCGCGCGCAAAGCGCAATGTCAGCGATTGGCCGATCGCGGTTTGCGCCACATCCTGGACGATAGCCCCTGCAGCCGTGGTCACGATACTGTACCCGCGATCGAGCACGCCTTGCGGTCCCAGATGCTTCAGGTTCCGTTCGAGCCCCGCAAGACGTCGGGCCAGCGCGGCAATGCGCTCGCTTCCGCTGCGCTGCCAGAGCGCCTGGATGCGATCGAGCGCGGCGCCTTGCGGCGACGGCGCTCGCAGGAGACGCCCGAGCGCTTCGCCGCAGAGCATGAGTTCGCGCTGGCGCAGCGCCTGGCTCGCTGCCGCGGCGCGCATCAGGCGCTGTGCCAGCGAACCGACGCGCTCGCGTTGCGCTCCGAGCCGTGCCGATGGATGCACCAGACGCTGCGACGCGGCGTCGAGCCGCTGCATGCGGACTTCGAGGATGCGCTCCACGGTGCGCCGCCAACGCGCGCACAGCGCCGCCGCTGTGGTGAGCAGCGCGGTGCGCTCGAGGACGACCAGCACCGCAGCGCCCGTGGGCGTCGGGGCGCGCCCATCGGCGACGAAGTCGCAAATCGTGAAATCGGTCTCGTGGCCGACGCCGCTGACAATCGGGATACGGGAATCGAGCACAGCGCGCGCGACGATCTCCTCGTTGAACGCCCACAGATCCTCGATCGAACCGCCGCCGCGGCAGACGATCAGCACGTCGACTTCGGCGCGCGCATTCGCAGCCGCAATCGCGGCGGCGATCTCGACCGCCGCGCCGCTTCCCTGAACGGAGGCCGGATAAAGGATCACCGGCAGCGACGGCATTCTTCGAGCGAGCGTCGTCAGCACGTCGGAGAGCGCGGCGGCACCACGCGAGGTGATGATGCCGACTGCACGCGGAAACCGAGGCAGGGCGCGTTTGCGCGCTGGCGCGAACCAGCCCGCGGCTTCGAGTCGGGCCTTGAGCCGAGCGAACTGTTCGTAGAGCGCGCCAAGACCGGACACTCGCGCCATCTCGACATTGAGCTGGAATTCGCCGCGCGCTTCGTAGATCGTCGGTGTCGCGCGTACCTCGACGCGCATGCCATCCTTCAGAGCGAAGCCCAGGAGCTGCGCCTTCTGTCTGAACAGGACGCAGCGCACCTGGGCCTGCTCATCCTTGAGCAGGAAGTAGACGTGCCCCGATGCTGCCTGCGAGAGGTTCGAGACCTCGCCGCTGATCCACGCCAAGCCGAGGTGGCGCTCGATTAGCAGGCGAGCAGAGCTCACAAGCAGTGAAACCGGCACTACCGGCCAGGTGGAGCATGTCTCGTTCACGCGGACGAATGTGTTACCAGGCTTCGACAAACTGCCTCCTCAGGAGATCTGTCCAGGACGCAACGCGCCGCGATGTCCACCGACGCATGCGAAAATCAATTCGGCCAACCAATCGGGCGATCCCCCGGAGAGCTGCGGGCTGGTCAATCAACTTTATGAACTATATGATAAAAATGACGGCGCGGATTTAGGCATGTCAGAGAATATCCTACACTACGCACTACTTAGCGGCCAAATTTACAAGATATGCACATAATTATCCACAGATATTGTGGAAAACGTCACCCCGTCGATGCGAGCAATGGCCCGCGAAGCCTTGCTGGATGCGGCTCACAGCGCATGCGTTCGATGCCTCTGGCATGGTGCCCGGTGACGCCCACGACCCCGGCGGCTAGAATGGCTGATGATCACTGTTTGTTCATGAACAAAGCGGAATGATTGCTGCATTGCCGCAAACGGAGCCTGCGCCAAGCTCCAATTTTCTCCGGCAAATCATTGCCGAGGATCTTCGCACCCACGAGTACAGCGGCCGGGTCGTTACTCGCTTTCCACCCGAGCCCAATGGCTATCTGCATATTGGCCACGCGAAGTCGATTTGTCTCAATTTCGGACTCGCCGCAGAGAATGGCGGCGTCTGCCACTTGCGCTTCGACGATACCAACCCGGTGAAGGAGGAGGTCGAGTACGAGGAATCGATCAAGGATGCAGTGCATTGGCTGGGCTACGACTGGGGGGCCCATCTCTACCATGCGTCCGACTATTTCGAGCGGCTCTACGAATTCGCGCGGCATTTCATCAAGGCGGGACTGGCCTATGTGGACAGCTCGACCCCGGAGGAAATGCGGCGTCTGCGCGGAACATTGACCGAACCCGGCCGGCCGAGCATTTACCGCGAACGATCGGTGGAAGAGAATCTGGACCTTTTCCGCCGGATGAAGGAGGGCGAATTTCCCGACGGCGCGCATGTGCTGCGACTCAAGATCGACCTTGCGAGCCCCAACATCAACTTGCGCGATCCGGCGATTTACCGCATCCGGCACACGCCGCATCATCGAACCGGAGACAGGTGGTGCGTATATCCGCTCTACGACTACACCCACTGCATTTCCGATGCACTGGAACGCATCACGCATTCGATCTGCACGCTCGAGTTCCAGGATCACCGGCCGCTCTACGACTGGGTGATCGAGCAGCTAGCGCAAGCCGGATTACTGCAACGTCCCCTGCCGCACCAGCACGAGTTCGCTCGACTTAATCTCACCTATACGGTGATGAGCAAGCGTAAGCTGATCGAACTCGTCGAAGGCGAGTATGTCGACGGCTGGGACGATCCGCGCATGCCGACCCTCGTCGGTCTGCGCCGGCGCGGATACACGCCGGAGGCGACCCGGCTGTTCGCCGAGCGCATCGGCGTCTCCAAGGCGCATCAGTGGATCGATATCGGCGTGCTCGAGGATTGCCTGCGCGAAGATCTCAACGTCCGCGCCGAGCGGCGTATCGCGGTGCTCGATCCGATCAAGCTGGTGATCGACAACTATCCTGCGGATCGCGATGAAGAGTGCTTCGCGCCCAACCACCCGCAGCAGCCGGAGCTGGGCCGGCGGTCGCTTTCCTTTGCCCGCGAGCTCTGGATCGAGCGCGACGACTACGAGGAAGAACCGCCCAAGGGGTACTTCCGCCTCTCGCCCGGTGCGGAAGCGCGCTTGCGCTACGGCTATATCGTCAAGTGCCTGGGCGCCGAGCACGACGCGCACGGCAACGTTGTCGCCGTGCATTGCACGTACGATCCCGATACGAGGAGCGGCACTCCCGGCGCCGAAAGACGCAAAGTGAAGGGCAATATCCACTGGCTTGCCGCACGCAGCGCGCGAACGGCGGAGGTCCGCCTTTACGATAGGCTGTTCATCGTTCCGCAGCCCGGCCGGGCCACGCAGCCAAGTGAAGCGGGCGCGAGCACCGGCGCATCGGCGCAAGCAACTGGCTCCGGCACGGGCGGTACGATCTTCGATGACGACACCCCCTTTGACGAAACGACCGAGCGGAACTACTTGGACGATCTCAATCCCGAGGCCAGGAAGACCGCCAGGGCATACATCGAACCCGCGCTCGCTTCGGCGCCCCGCGAAGCCCGGTACCAGTTCGAGCGGCACGGATATTTCATCGCCGACGCGAATGATCATGACCGTTCTCGCCCCGTATTCAACCGCGCGGTGACGCTGCGCGACTCGTGGGGCAGGGAAGCGGCGGCCAAGCGCCCGTAACGAGCGCGATACCGCCGCGGTGCGGCAGGGGTTAATATCGTCTTCGCGCGGCGGGAACCTAGGGTCCCGTTTCTCGCGCGGAGGAGCCCATGAAACGCGTCGTGCTGTTCCTGCTCACCAACCTTGCAGTGCTGGTCGTGCTGTCGATCGTCACCAACCTGCTCGGGCTCAATCGGGCGCTGGCCGAGAACGGCCTGAACCTGGGCGCGCTGTTGGTGTTCTCGGCAATCATCGGTTTTGGCGGCGCGTTCATATCGCTCCTGATCTCCAAGACGATCGCCAAGTGGTCAACAGGTGCGCAGGTCATCAGCGAGCCGCGCAGCGAAGGCGAGACGTGGCTTCTCGCGACCGTGAACAAGCTTGCCGACCGCGCTGGCGTCGCGATGCCCGAGGTGGCGATCTACGAAGGCGAGCCCAACGCATTCGCCACGGGGGCCTTCAAGAATTCCGCGCTGGTTGCCGTGTCGACAGGCTTGCTCAATGCCATGTCGCGCGAAGAGATCGAAGCGGTTCTGGGTCACGAAATGGCGCACGTTGCCAACGGCGACATGGTCACGCTGACGCTCATACAGGGCGTGGTCAATACCTTCGTTGTCTTCCTTGCGCGCGTCATAGGCAGCATCGTCGACAAGACCGTGTTCCGCACCGAGCGCGGCATCGGGCCTGGCTACTACGTTACGGTTCTGGTATGCGAGATCGTGTTCGGCGTGCTCGCAAGCATCATCGTCGCCTGGTTCTCTCGCCGGCGCGAATTTCGCGCCGATGCGGGCAGCGCGCGCTACCTGGGCACGCCACAGCCGATGATGCACGCCTTAGCGCGACTCGGCGGGCTGCCGCCCGGCGAGTTGCCCAAATCGCTTGCGGGATTCGGCATTACGGACAAAGCGGGCTTCATGGGGCTCTTCGCGACGCACCCGCCGATCAAAGAGCGCATCCGTGCACTGCAGACGCAAGGCTGAGACTTTCGTGGCCTCCGACGCACCGACGAAATACAAGATCGAAGTCGAGGCCGGCAACGGCATCTGGAGCGACGTGCGCGGCTCCGACGGCGCGGTGCTGACTTTCGACAGCGAAAGCGAGGCCCGAGCCAAGCTCGCCGAGCTCTATCCGATCGAGGTGCAGATGGAGCGCTACGGCGGCGGCAAGCGCACGCGGGTGATCCGCATTCTCAAGGACGAAGACGATTGGCCGAAGCGGCCGCGCGACGGCTGACCGCGTAGGCGATGGCTCGCGCCGCGTTCCTCATGGCCCCGGCATCCTAGCCGCTACATCGGTGGCACAAGGCCGTTCTTACCGACGGCAACTCTCGCTGCGGTCAGGCTGCCTTCGGGCTGCTTGGTCGCGGTGAACAGAATGTGCGCTCCCGGGACGAGCATCGATTTTTCGCCAGGCTCGAAGGTGACGATGGGCACGTCTTCCGGCACGACGATGCTCTTCTCGCCATCCTTGTACTTGAGCGTCATGCGACGGGCGCCTTGGCCTGCGCTAACGACCTCCGCCACCGTCGCATTGGTCATCATGCTGCCGGGCCTGAGGTCCCACGGATAGTGGCCCTCGTTGCTGCCGCGCATGGATTCGGGAAAGACCAGCACTTCGAGCGATGTCAGCGTGCCGTCGGGTTGCGGCATGCTCGCAGTCCCGACGAAGGTGCCGGGCTTGATCGCGGTCGCGTCGATTTTGACGACCGCGGTTACCACGTAGTTGTCGGCAAGCTTGATCGCGAGCATTTCGCCGCTGCGTGATTTGACCTGCAGACTGAGGCCATCGAGCGCGACCACGTCACCGCGGATGCGCTGCGTCGGCGCGGGCGCCTGCGCAAGCACGGATCCGCACGTGAACAGGAGCAGGCAAACGGCGAGCGAAGAAGCGTGCTTCATGATCTTTTCCTCCGTTGCAGGAGACCGCATCGCGATCGGTACGCGGTAGGTGTAGCTTGTACCCTTCGGTCGCCAGTGGGCCAAACAGCGAACCGACCGGTGCTATTCCCGCCATCGTCGCGGGCGAACCAAGGGATTGGCACCGGCGCCTACAAGTCGCGACAAAAAAACACGCGGCCGGTCACCGCGTGAGCGATGGCCGGCCGTCTTGTGCGGTTCGGCGGCGTCGAATGACGCTGGCGAAAGCGAGTCTACTTGAGGTGGTTCGAGACCAGCTTGGTCATCTCGAACATCGACACCTGCTTCTTGCCGCCGAAAACCTGCCTCAGCTTTTCGTCGGCGTTGATCAGGCGCCTGTTGACCGAGTCCTGCAGCTTGTTCTTCTTGATGTAGTCCCAGATTTTCTTGGTGACTTCGGTGCGCGGCAGCGGCATGCTGCCGACGACCGCGGCGAGCGTGCTCGAGGGCGTCATCGCCTTCATGAATGCCGCGTTCGGCTTGCGCTTCGCGCCGGACTTCTTGGCGGCTTTCTTGGGGGCGGCCTTCTTCGCTGACGCTTTCTTTGCGGGCTTCTTGGCCGGTTTCTTCGCTGCCGGTTTCTTGGCAGCCTTTTTCGCGGTCTTCTTTGCAGCTTTCTTGGCAGTAGCCATAGCTCTCCTTCCTGGTGGTTGATCGCTTCGATGCGACGGCGACGGGCATGGAGTCAGACCGATCTCCTGTCATCGATCCCGGTGCTCCATCGCGACAAATATACCGCATTCCCGTCGCGAAGGTATGCAAATTCTGCGCTGCGGACGGTGCTGGTTCAAGGAGTGTTGCATCGGCGAGAATTCGCGCCATCGGGTCTCCAAGGGGGCGCGCGCGTCGCGATCGCGGACAGAGGTTCCCTAGTCTTGAGTCGGCGGCGGCACCGGTTCAAACTCTGTCGCCAAGGAGAATAGCGAGGTGACCCGCGTCAGGCGCTATCCAGGATGGTGCGCTTTGCTGGCATTGGCAGCTACGACTGCGTTCGGCGCCGAGCTGCCGGCCATCTTCGACGCCCATCTGCACTACAACGCCGCCGCCGCAGCGGCGTATCCGGTACCAGTGGCACTCGAGGTCCTGCGCCGCAACGGCGTCCGGGCGATCCTGGCCACTAGCGTGCCCAACGACGGGACGCGGGCGCTTCTCGCCGCCGGCTCCCCGGATGTGCGGGTAATCCCCTTCATCCGCCCCTATCGCACCGACGCCGATCGCGCGACCTGGTTTCGCGACGGAGAAACCCTGGCGCTCATCGAGAGCGAGCTCGCGCGTGGCTCGTATCGCGGGATCGGCGAGTTCCACGTCTTCGGCGACAATGCCGGCAGCGAGGTGATGGGCCGGATCATCGATCTCTCCGTCACCCGAGGGCTCTACCTGCATGCGCACTGCGACGAGCTTGCGCTCGAGAGCATCTTCGGCCGCAATGCGGGCGCCCGAGTGATCTGGGCGCATACCGGCTTCAGCACGCCGCCCGAGCGCATCGAACGCTGGCTTGACCGTTTCCCGGCGCTCTGGGGCGAGTTGTCCTATCGTTACGACATGACGGAGGATGGGCACCTCAAGCCCGAGTGGCGCCGGCTGCTCCTGCGCCACCGCGATCGCTTCGTGATCGGCTCCGACACGTGGATCAACGAGCGCTGGGATCGTTACGGCGAGATCATGGCCTGGTACCGCGGTTGGCTTGCCGAGCTGCCGGCCGATGTCGCGAGGGCGATCGCGTGGACGAATGCCGAAGGCTTGTTCGCCCGGATCCCCTAGGCGCTGGATCGATGTCGAGCCGTCGTCCGGAGGCGCGCCGAACGGACCGCTTCACCAACGGATGCATGAGCTGCGCAACGCTGGGCAGAGTGGCCTTGGCGCTCGTCGTAGGCTTGGCCGCGCCTTGCGCGGCGTCTGAGCCGTTCGCGCAGGGGCTGCTGTGGCGGCTCGACAAGCCAGGTATTCCCTCCTCGTGGGTATTCGGGACGCTCCATTCCAACGATCCGCGGGTCAGGAGCCTGCCGGCTCCCGTCGCGCAGGCGTTTTCCCGGGCACGGACGTTCGCGATGGAAATCTACTGGTCCGAGA
>DASWDF010000266.1:0-39737 GCA_036395475.1 Casimicrobiaceae bacterium | reverse complement strand
TTGGATCGATCATCTTGTAGTAGATATCGTGGCTCAACGCGTTGGCGATGGCGAGCAGCAGCCCGTCAGCGGTGGACAGCGCCGCCGCCAGGCCGCCGGCCGCGACCAGGCCGGAGATCACGTACGGCAGGCCCGCGATCTCCGGCATCGACAGAACGATGATGTCCTGGTTGATGATGAACTCGCCGAGTTGCAGGATACCGTCGCCGTTGAGGTCCTTGATCGTGAGCAGGCCGCCGACCTGGGACCAGTTCTGCACCCAGGCGGGAAGCTCTGCAATCTTCTGGCCGATCACGTTCCGGTAGACCTCGAGCTTGGCGAAAGCCGCGTACGCCGGCGCGGTGAAGTAGAGCAGGAAGATGAAGAAGATGCTCCAGCCGACGGACTTGCGGGCATCGCGCACGTTCGGTGTCGTGAAGTACCGCATCAGGATATGCGGCAGCGACGCCGTGCCGATCATCAGGGTCAGCACCAGCGCCCAGAAGTTGTTGAACTCGACCCAGCTGAACTTGCCCGCGGCGTCGACGTAGGCCGCGACATGCGGCTTGGTGATGCCGAGCTTCTGCTCAAGCTGCGCGATCTCCTGCAGCGCCTGGCCATAGGAGAGTTCCGGGATCGGGTTGCCGTAGAGCTTGAACGAAAGCCAGACTACCGGCGTCAGGTACGCGATGATCAGGATGATGTATTGCGCCACCTGCGTCCAGGTCACCGCGCGCATCCCGCCGAGCATCGAGCACACCAGGATGCCGACCAGCCCGACGAAGATCGCGATCTCGAAGGGAATGTCGAGGAAGCGCGAGGTGATGATGCCGATTCCGAAGGTCTGCGCGACGATATAGGTGAACGATGCGCAGACCAGCACGACCACACCGCAGATGCGCGCGGTGTTGCCCTCGTAGCGCACGCCGAGGAAGTCGGGCACGGTGAACTGGCCGAACTTGCGCAGGTAGGGTGCGAGCAGGACCCCGACCAGCACGTAGCCGCCGGTCCAGCCCAGCACATAGCCAAGGCCGCCATAGCCCGCGAGATACAGGCCGCCGGCCATCGAGATGAACGAGGCCGCGCTCATCCAGTCTGCGCCGGTCGCCATGCCGTTGAAGAACGGCGGCACCACGCGTCCGGCCACGTAGTACTCGGACAGCTCCATAGTGCGCGACAGGATGCCGATGTACGCGTACACGCCGATGGTCAGGAACACGAAGCAGTAGCCGATGATCTTGTTCGGCAGCCCCATTTGCTCCAACACCGCGAGGACGAGCACTAAGACGATGAAGCTGCCCGCGTAGCCGCCGTAGATCTTGCCGAGGTTGTTGATGAAACTCTTGCTGGTTTGGCTCGCCATGGAAGTCGCTCTCGGTGAGGTCAGTCTTCGGCGACGCCGAATTCTTCGTCGATCTTGTTCTGCGCGCTCGCGTTCCAGAAGCACAGCACGACATACGCGATCAGCGAGCCCTGCGCGGCCATGTAGAAACCGAGCGGGAAGCCGCCAATCACGATCTCGTTGAGCTGCACCGCGAAAGCCGGAATCACGAAGCTGAAGATCACCCACAAAGCCATGATGATCCACATCAGGCGGGACGTTTTTTTCCAGTACGCATCGCGTTGCGCGGGCGTCAATTCAGCCATCTTTACCTCCCCTTATCGGTCAGTTATAGCGACCAGACTCCTGTGCCAGCACCCCCGGATGCCTGTCACAGCTCCAGGATTTTGCGGGATGCTTACACCAAACCGAAGAGAACGCAAATGGATCATGCCTGCCGCACTGCACAAATGCGCTGCCGCGCCAAGCCAGTGATAACCCTGCCCGGATACTCAAAGATCGTAGTCAAGCGCCAGCCGTTGTTGCAGTTTGCGACCCTGCCGGAAGGCCTCCTTCAGGCTGCGTCGCTCGAAATCGTTGAGCATCCGCGGATCGATCTGGTTCGCACTCCCATGCGAGTGAGTTCCCGGCCGCGCCTGGATTCTCAACCGTAGCTTCTGGATGAAAAAAAAGGCGTCGACGATCGCCGCCATCTCGGGCGGCTCCATGCGCAGATCGGCCGCCGCCGCGCGCAGCCGCTCCGCCGTGCTGGTTTGCGCGAGGCCAAAGGCCAGCGCGTAGGTCCGCGCCGCGTCCGCGAACGGGCGCACGCCATGGAGCTTGAGGTTGATCGTGCCGGGCGCGTTCGGCGCATCTTCGGTTGCGAAATCAGCGAGCACCCCGAGGGCCGGCCGCGCTTGCAGCGCGTTGGTTGCCATGAGGCGCAGGAACGCGGGCCGGGCCCGGGTGCGCGGCGAGAGCCATTCGCGCAGGGCCTGCGCGAGCGAGGCGTCGCCCGAGAGCGGCCGGAAATCGAAGCAGATTGTGGCATCGAGCAATGCCTTGGGATCGGGACTGCCGAGCCAGGCGCCCATCTTTGCCTTCCACTCGTCCAGCGACAGGCACAACTCCGGATTCGAGGCCATCACGTTTCCCTTGCACAAGGGAAAGCCGCATGCGTCGAGCGCCTCGTTCACCTCACGCGCAAAGACGAGCAGGGTCTTGCGCGTTTCGGCGGCCGAGCCGCCGTCGTGCGATTCGAAAAGCAGGCCGTTGTCCTGGTCGGAGCTGAAGGTCTGCTCGAGCCGGCCCTCGCTGCCGAAGGCGAGCCAGCACCAGCCGATGCGTTCCCACTGGTGCCGCTTGCGCACGATCTCGATCACTCGTTGCGACAGGCGGTCGTTGAGCACCGAAACGAACAGCGTCAGCTGCTCGGCGGCAACGCCCTGTTCGACGAGCAGCGCGGTGAGTCTGCGGATCTCCGCGGCCAGGCGCGCGAGCAGCTCGATGTCCGCGGCGAGGCGGATCTCCATCGTCATCTCGGCGAGGCCCAGCCGCTGCAGCGAGAACAGGTCACGCTCCGAGATCACCCCAGCGAGCTTGCCGTCTTCGGTCACCAGAACGTGACGCACCCGATGCTCGACCATCGCGAGCGCCGCTTCGTAGGCGAGCGCGTGAGCAGGAAGCGCAATCGGATCGCGAGTCATCGCCGCCGCTACCGGCATGCCTCGCAGGTCCTCCGCGAACACCCGGACCAGGTCATGCTCGGTGAAGATACCGACCGGCCGCGAGCGCTGGTCGACAACGACCACCGAGCCGACGCCCTCCTCGTGCATGGTGCGCGCCACCTCGTCGATGGGAGCTGCTTCGGTGCATACCACCGGAGCGCGGTGCACCAGCGAACCAAGCGCGGGCGCGAACACCTGCTGCTCTCCCGCCAGCCTCTGCTCCAGGTCTTGTTGCGGTGTCGGCATGGTTAGGGAACCTTAGTATCGAAGGCGGGCGTGATAAGTCCGCTGCGAAGCTTCGCGCGCCTGCTTGAGCGTGGCGATTCCGCTCTCGGCGAGCAGCGGAATCAGCTTGAGCAGGATCTCGCCGGTCAGCAAAGCGTCGCCGAGCGCGGTGTGGCGCCCGATCACCCGGATGCCCAGGCGCTCCGCGATCGCTTCCAGACGATGGTCTTGCAGGCTCGGATGCACCGCCGCGGAAAGCAGCAAGGTATCGAGCACCGGCTGGTCGAAGCGGATGCCGGTCGTGGCTTCCTTGAGCTCCAGGAAGCGCATGTCGAATGCCGCGTTGTGCGCCACCAGCACCGAGCCCTCGCAGAAGCGATGAAAGTCGGGCAGCACTTCGCCCAGCGTCGGCTGGGAAACGAGCAGCCGCGCGTCGATGCCGTGAATGCGGCTCGATTCGCGGTTGAGTGGACGCTGGGGATTGACGAGCTGCTCGAACACTTCGTGCTTGAGCAGCCGCCCGTTGACGATGCGCACCGCACCAAGGCTAATGATCTCGTCGCCCGCCGATGGCTCGAGGCCGGTGGTCTCGGTATCGAACACCGTGTAGGTGAGCTCGTCGAGCGGCTGGTCGTCGAATTCACGCTGGGTCCCGGCACGTTGGAAGAGATCGAAGTCATAGTATTCCGGTCGGCTTTCCTCGGGCAGGCGTCGCCGGAGCGGTTGCGGCGCGGCCTCGCCGAGCGGCAGCAGGAATCTGAGGGAGGAATCGCCTGAGGCTTCATTCCTTTGGTGCCATATTTCGCCGCCATGGCGCTCGAGCACATCCTTCAGGGTGAGCGGCGTCTGCTCAGCGCCCACTTGCATCGGTTGCGACTCCCACGAAGAAAGAACGTCGCTAGACACCGGCCGGCCGGTCCAGACCAGGTCGAGCTCGGCGAAACCTTGTCTCGCCCGGGCGCGCAGCCGCACCGCATCGACGGCGAGCTCCTCGCGCAGGCGCCAGGCGAGATAGCCGAGCGACTGCACCAATGCAAAGCTGTCGACCCGCAGCCAGAGATTCTCGTCCACTTCGGCCGCCTGCACGCGCAGCAGTGCGCCGATGCGCGGCTGCGCCACTGTAATGAGGTCGGCGGCGCGCATGTCCTCCAGGGCCATGCTCGCCTTGATCGCACCGGCGTACTCGCTCAGCGCTTCGTTGAGGGTCCGCGAAAGTATGAGTGACTCTTCGGCGATGATCTGTGCGAAGCGCTGCCGCTGCGCCGCGTCCATCTCGGGGAAGCTGACCATGTTCTCGGCCGTTGCGCGGATGCTGGCGGCCGGGGCGCGAACGCCCGCGGCGAGTGCCTGCAGCAGGCGCCGGCGCTGCAATTCCTGGCCGATGAAGCGTGTGACGTCCTCGAGCGCGAGCACAACGCCGCCGATGCGCCCGCCGGCGGCAAGAAAAGGCGTCATCTGCACCCTGACGAGGCCGCGCGCCGCGACCGCGGTGATGAAGCGCGTGCTGGGAGACTCGACGCCCTGGTCGAGGGCGTACTGCAGCTTGTCGAGCGCGTGCACCATCTCCTCGCGGTCGAGCAGGCCGAACACCGAGCGTCCCAAGCCGATCGGCGCGGCTGCAGAACTGAAAAGCGCGCGCGCCTGCTCGTTATAAAGCAGAATGCGTCCCTCCGCGTTGCAAAGCAGCACGCCTTGCGACAGGTCCGACATGACTGCGGCGAGGCGGTTGCGCTCCTCTTCCAGCCGCGAGCCCGATTCGGCGATTTTCGCCTCCATGTCGGTTTGCACGCTATGGTAGGCGCCTGCCAGCCTATTGATCTCCGCGGCGAGCGCGGAGAGCTCGGGCGCGCCCGCGGCGTCGACCCGATGGCCCGGGTTGGCCGCAAGCACGACGCGCGTCTGCTCGGCGAGCGCGTGTGGTGCGGTCACGTAGCGCTTGAACATCCATGCGACGATCCCACCGCAGGCCGCCAGCAGCACGGCGGCGATGAAGGTGAGCATGGGCGCCTCTGCGGCGAGCAATCGACGTAGCACTGGCTGGACCTCGGCGGGCATTGCCGCGCCGACCAGCACCACGACTGCGGCGGCTGTTGCCAGGACACTGCCGTAGACCGCGGCGAGCCAGGCGGCGAACTTGAGCCTGCCGTGCATCCCGCGCCTATGCCGCGCCGACCCCCAGCAGGCCGTTTATTTTTGCCACCAGTTCCTGCGTGGAGAACGGTTTGGTGATGTAGTGGTCAGCGCCTATCGACAGCCCCTTATTGACTTCCGCGTCGCGCCCCTTGGCGGAGAGCATGATGATCTTGATGTGCCGCCAGTCGGGGCGCTCGCGGATGCGCGTGCACACGTCGTAGCCGCTCTTCTTCGGCATCATCACGTCGAGCAGCACGAGGTCGGGATTGCAATCCTCGACCAGCTTGAGCGCCTCCTCGCCGTTGCGCGCGACGTGCACTTCGTATCCATTGCGCTGCAGAAGGAACTCAAGTGCCACAACAATATTTGGTTCGTCGTCGGCGATCAGGATTTTCTTGCTCACGTTACGGCTCCGGTCGGCAAGGTAAACGAAAAACGCGCGCCGCGTCCAAGGGTGCTTTCCACCCACATTCGGCCGCCGAAATGCTCGACGATCTGGCGGCTGATATGCAACCCGAGGCCGCTGCCGTGGGGTTTGTCGGTCAGCGTATCGCCCACCTGATGGAACTTGCTGAACACAGCCTCGTGATCTTCCGGGCTGATGCCCCTGCCGTTGTCGCGTACGTCGACCCTGACGCCGCCGTCGCGTTCGGAGAGCGCAACCTCGATCCAACCGTTCGCGTTGTCGCAGAACTTGACCGCGTTCGACAGCAGATTGAGCATTACCTGGATCATACGGTCAAGGTCGACGGTCACCGTTGAAACCTTCTCGGGAAGCCGCGCCTCGACCTTGATATCCTTCTCCCTGAACAACTGATCCATCGCGGCGAGCGTGTCGGAAATGACCTCCTTCATGTCGACCCGGGATTCGACCCAATCGGCCTTGCCCGACTCGATCTTGGCCAGATCGAGGACCTGATTGATGAGCCGTGTGAGCCGTTCGGCTTCCTTGGTGATGATGCCCAGGAACTTCTTGCGCTGCTCGGTCTCCACCTCGGGGTCGTCGAGCAGGATCTCGGTGAATGCCCGGATCGAAGTGAGCGGCGTGCGCAGTTCGTGGGTCACGGTCGAGACGAAATCGTCCTTGAGACGATCGAGCTCGGTGAGCCGCTCGTTGGCCTCGCGCAGCTCTGCGGTCGCCGCTTCCAGTTCGCGCGACTTCTGCTCGAGCTTGTGGCTGTAAACGACCACCTGCGACGCCTCGTCGAGGATTTCGCGCACCTCGTCGATGGTGAGCGCCTCTTCCTTGACCACCGAAGCCACCATGACGCGCGCGGAGGCGGCGCCGATCGCTCCGGCGAGCTGGACTTCGACGTAGTGCACCAGCTCCGCGTCGGCGACCAGACGATCATCCGGCCAGCTCAACCCCTTGGCCTTTGCGTATTCGCCGAAAGCGCTGTCTGCCGTGGCGGTCCCCAGAAATCGCGCCAGCACGTTGTACAAGTCAGGCGCCGACGCGGTGCCGCGCCAGAAGCGCGCGCCGCCCGCTTCGCCGGTTTGCTTGAACACGTCGACGAACAAGCTTGCCTGTCGGTGTTCATCGGCGCTCGGCGAAACGGAGAGCGATCCGATCACGTAAGCACCGACGTTCGCGATCATGCTCCAGATCATCGCGTGGCTGATCTGGTCCAAGCCCGCTAGCCCGAAAAGCCGCAGGGGCTTGAGCAACTCGATGCCGAACGGACCTTGATCGAGCAGACTGATCGGCAGCCATCCCGAACGCGCCAGGGCCGGGAGGAGCAGCGTGTAGAGCCAGACGGCGAAACCCGCAAGCAACCCGGCGAGCGCCCCGGCGCGAGTGCCGCCTTTCCAGAATATGCCTCCGAGGATCGCCGGTGCGAACTGCGCGACGGCGGCAAACGAAATCAGACCGATCGACACCAACGCGTACGCTTCGCCAGCCAGCTTGAAGTACAGGTAGCCGAGCAACAGAATCAGCACGATGGCGCCGCGCCGTATGCCGAGCAGCAGTCCAGTGAGGTCACGCCTTTCGTTCAGCCGCAGGCGGCGCAACCTCAGCAGCACCGGCATCACCAGGTCGTTGCATACCATCGTGGAGAGTGCGATGGTCTCGACGATCACCATGCCGGTGGCGGCCGACAAGCCTCCTATGAACACCAGCAACGCGAGCAACTCGCGTTTCTCGGCCATCGGCAGCGTGAGCACGAAGGTATCGGCGTCGACGCTGCCATCCGGAAACCGCAGCAGGCCGCCGAATGCGATCGGCAGCACGAAGACGTTGATCGCAAGCATATAGAGCGGAAACAGCCAGATCGCCTTGTTGACGTGCTTCTCGTCGACGTTCTCGATCACCGCGACCTGAAACTGGCGTGGCAGGAACATGATTGCCATCATCGAGAGGATCGTGAGCCAGACCCAGTTCGCGTAGCCGCCCGCGACGCCCTCGAGGGGAGTCAGCATCGCGCGTAGTTTCGGCTCTGCCGCCGCGCGTCCGAACACGTCGCCGAAGCCATCGTAGATGCCGAAAGTCACGAACACGCCTACGGCGAGAAATGCAAGCAGCTTCACCAGCGACTCGAAGGCGATCGCGGCCACCATGCCCTGGTGGTGCTCGGCCGCGTCGAGATGGCGCGTGCCGAAGGCGATCGTGAAAGCGGCGAGGATCAAAGCCACCCACAGCGCCGTGTCCTGGCGGATCGACAGTGCACCGACCTTGGCCGGCATGACGATCTCCGGATACTGCACGAGGATCGTGAAGCTGGTCGACACTGCCTTCAATTGCAGCGAGATGTAGGGAAGTATGCCGATCACGGCGATGACGGTGACCAGTCCGCCGAGCAGCGCGCTCTTGCCGTAGCGCGAAGCGATGAAGTCAGCAAGCGAGGTGATGCGGTTTTGCTTCGAGATTCGCAGAATCTTGCGCAAGACGACCCACCACAGGGCGATCATCAGCGTCGGGCCGATGTAAATCGGCAGAAAGCCGACCCCGTCGCTTGCCGCTCGGCCGACACTGCCGTAGAAGGTCCATGCCGTCGCGTATACCGCGAGCGACAGGCTATAGATGTAAGGGCTCGCGATGACCGATCGACCGGCGTCGGCGCGCTCGTCAGCGTAGTAGGCGATGGCGAACAGCACCCCCAGATAAACAAACGCCGTGAGTACGATGGCAGTTTCGTGCAGCATAACCGCTGTTTCTTCGCCCGCCGGATCCTAGGGAAGCTCTGAACTACGGGCAAATTGGCGCGCGCTCAGGGCTTGGTTATTGATCATGGTCGAAATGGAGAATCGATTCGGACTTTGGAGCGGTGTCGCAGGCTCGATTCGGGACGCTTTGGTCGGCGATTACCGCCTACAGGGCAAGTTGCGCCCCACGTGGCAACAACCGTCGTCGGACCAGATACAGGTTGGCCAGCGCGAACAGCGCAAAGGTCCGCACCGTATTTTTGACCAGTCCGCGGTAGCAAACCTTGGCGAACCCCCACAACCGCTTCACCACATGAAAGGCGTGTTCGCCACGTGCACGGCAGCGCGATCGCGCCCGGTTGATCATGCGTTGATACTCGGTCAAGGGATGTTGGCGACTGACCGGCCGGCGGTTGATGCGATAACCAATGCCAGCGTGCTTGCAGTGCTGGCGATGATCCTCGCACCAGTAGGCCTGATCCCCATAGAGCTCCTGTTCCGCACCGTGCAGCAATCCATCCAGCTTGGTGATATCCGCCTCATTGGCCGGCCCGGTCAGCACCGTGTGCACCAGCCCTTGCTTGCTGGCGCCGATGTGCACCTTCATCCCGAAATGCCACTGCTTATTCTTCTTGCCTTGGTGCATCTCTGGATCGCGGCTGTGGGTCGCGTTCTTGGTCGAGCTGGGTGCGCTAATGATCGTGGCATCAACGATGGTCCCCGACTTCAGCAACAGCTTCTTCTGCTCCAACAACTGCCGCACCTCGGCAAATATCTTCTCGGTCAGCTTGTACTTCTCGAGCAGATGACGAAAGTGCAGGATCGTGGTCTCGTCGGGAATGGCGTCTTCGGCCAGCTCGATCCCGGCAAAGCGCCGCATCGACTCCATGTCGTAGAGCGCATCCTCCGCCTGCGGGTCGGACAGGTTGAACCACTGCTGCATGAAGTAGATGCGCAGCATGCGCTCCAGCGGCATCGCCGGACGACCGCCCTTGCCCTTCGGATAGTGGGACGTGATCAGCGCCGTCAGCCGCGCCCACGGCACCACAGCGTTCATCTCCGCCAAGAAACGCTCCCGCCGCGTCGTTCGACCTTTGGCAGTCCACGCCAGCGAGGCGAAGGTCGTCTGTTTCATCGTTCGAGCTCCCTGCAATTCGCCTACTTGAGCTTAGGAAACAAAGGCGAATGTGCAAGGACTATTTCAGAGCTTCCCTAGGAGCCCGATTCAGCGATGTACGCCATCAGAGCGACCAGCGCCGCCCAGGCGATGAATATATAGGCGTAAAGCACCGGTACGCCGAATAGCGCGCCAGACACGTTGAACAGCGCGAGGATCGGATAGTTGAAAAGTACTATGCCGAGCATGCACAGCGCCACAAAGCGCTGTCCTTTGCTTTGGAATTCCGTCATGGCTGTCCTTTCGCGACACCGCTTCAAGTTTCCGACCGCGGACGAACGACGGTGACGCTGCACGGCGCGTCCGCCACGACTTGAGCGGATACGCCCGGGAACAGACGCGCGGGCGCGCCGCTCCGCGGCGCGCCCATCAGTATCTGGTCGACGTCGTTCGTCGTGGCGTAGTCGATCAGCGCAGCAGCGGGTTTCTCCGACTCTAGCACGTGGTAGGTCAAGCGCTCTTCGGGTAATTGCAAAGGCTTGGCCCAGCGGCGCAGGTTCACCAGATGCTTGATGTGGCGACCGGTAGCCGTGTCCTCATACCGCTCACCGGAAAGCGCTGCGGCAGGCGGCACTGCCGTCGCGCAGGCAACGCGGTATCGGTCGTCCGCCGCGATCAGGCGCCGCGCCGCATCGCGCAAAGCTTCAAACAATACCTCGTCGGATTGCGTGGGCCCGAGTGCCACCAGCACGATCGGTGCAGGTCCAATCCGGGTCGATGGCGGCGGACATGGAGCAGGCTCGAATTTTCTCGCCCGGATCCACCGGCGTATCAGCACCCCCCAGCCGGCGCGGCGATTCCGCGAGCCGCGCTCGGTGAGCACGACTTGGGCGGGATTTGCCAGGTCGAAAGCCACTTCTGCCGCCGACGCGTACCGATTGCGGGCGTCGATCTCCAGGCAATGCAGGATGATCTCCTGCAGCCAGGCCGGCGTGTCGGCAACGAGCGAGCGCGGCGGGACCGGATCACGGTAGAGCCGCTGGCGCAACTGGCCAAGGCTGCCGGGATTGCCGAACGGAACGCGTCCGGTGGTCAGTTCATAGAGAATTCCTCCGAGCGCGTAGATGTCGCTGCGCGGATCGCAGCGCACTCCCAACACCTGTTCGGGCGACATGTAAACCCAGTTGCCGACGGGAAAACGAAGCTCCTCGGCCAGCAGATCGGGAAAATGGCTGTGGTGGGCCAGCCCGAAATCGATCAGCACCGCCTCGCCGCTTGCACGATACAGCACGTTGGTCGGTTTCAGATCGAGGTGCACGACGTCCTGGCGGTGAAGATCGTGCAGAGCCAGCGCCAACGCCGCGCCCAGGCGTGCGATCTCCTCCGGCGCAATGGGCGCCTGCTGCACCCAGTCGTTGAGCCGGACCCCCTCGACATACTCCATGACCAGGTACGGCGTCGTTTCCACATCTCCGAAAGCCACCAGCGTCGGATGATGCAGACCTTGCGCGAGCGCACCCAGCACCATTCGGCAGACTTCGAAAGCGATGACGTTGACCGCACGCTCTCCCGCACCCAGACGGGGAATCTTGATGATCAGGGGGAGCGGGCCGTCGCGCCCGGTCAGGCGATAGATCGTCGCCATGCTACCGGCGTGAATCATCTCGCCCAGACAGAAGCCGTCGATCTCGCTCCCCGGGCCCAGCGAGTTCATATAAACCTCTTACGCACCGCGCTCGAGCCGCCGGGCGAGCCGCTCGGGCAGTCCCGCGGAGCGAATTTTTTGTGCGGCGGAAACATTGTCGTAGGCGACGCGAAAGAAGGTCAATCGGGCCCGCTCCATGTCGGCCAGTGCGTAGCACGCCTTGCTGCTGCGGTCTCGTGGCTGGCCGGCCGAGCCGACGACAGCCAACCATTGACGGTGTTTTCCGGCCGGTATGGGTATTCCCGGCACCGGCCGGAATGGCATGGGTCGGCCATCAGCGCCCATGTAATACAGCTTCTGTTCATGCACGTGTCCGCAAAAGACGTAACCGGTGTTTGCGGCTCTGATGCTCTCTTGCGCCTCCCTCAGACTGGTGATGTAGATCCACTGCTCGGGGGCCGCGGCACTGGCATGCACGAACAGCATGTTGTCATCGCGGACGATGAGCGGCAGGCCGGCGAGGAAGGCGCGGTGCCTTTCTTCGAGCTGGCCTTGGGTCCAGGCGATCGCGGTCCGCGCGTTGGATTTCAGCGTGTCGTCGGGACGACCGAGCGCGGCCGCGTCATGGTTGCCGAGCACCACCACCGCGCCCTTTGCCGCGTGCTGCTCGATCAAGTCGAGCACGGCCACCGGGTCCGCCCCGTAGCCGACCAGGTCGCCGAGAAACGCATACCGATCCGCCCCCAGCGCCTGGGCGTGGGCAAGGCAGGCGGTAATCGCCTCGAGGTTGCTATGAATGTCGGCGAAAAGGGCCAGCTTCATCGACAGTCGCGCTTGCCACCGGCAATGTCACTCATCCTGAGGCGCCTCGAGGCGGTAGCCGACGCCGCGCACGGTCGAAATCTTCACGCCGCCCGGCGCCAGCTTCTTGCGCAGCCGGTGCACATAGACCTCGATCGCATTGGAGCTGACCTCTTCGCCCCACTCGCAGAGGTGGTCGACGAACTGCTCCTTGTGCAGCAGCCGTCCCGGGCGCTGCAAGAACAGCTCGAGGAGGCTTAATTCGCGCGCTGACAGCTCAAGCCGTTCACCGTCGAGTTCGGCAACGCGGCCCACCTGATCGAAGCAGAGCCGTCCATGCTTGATGAGCGTCGGGGCGCCGGACATGCCGCGACGCGTGAGCGCCCGCGCCCGCGCCGTCAATTCCGCGAGTTGAAACGGCTTGGCGAGGTAATCGTCGGCACCGGCATCGAGCCCGCGCACGCGGTCGCTTACGCTGTCGAGCGCGGTGAGCAGAAGCACGGGCAGTCGCGAGTTACGCGCGCGCAAGCGCTTGAGCACCTCGAAACCGGAGAGCTTGGGCAGGCTGATGTCGAGGATCAGCAGGTCGAACTCATGGCAGCCGAGAGCAGCGTCGGCTTCGCCGCCGTTCTTGGCCCAGTCAACAGCGTACCCCGCCTGACGGAGGGTGCGCTGCAACCCCTCCGCGAGCGTCGCATCGTCTTCCGCGATTAGGATACGCATCGGCCTTCCCTTTGCGCACCAGACCTTACTCGCCACGACGTTGGTTTGGCAAAAGAAAACGCTTTCTGAGCTTCCCGAGGAAACGTCCTAATGGAAGCGCGCCGGCGGAAACGTTCGATGCTGGCCACGATGCCGTCGGCAAGCTTGGCCCGGATAAGCGGCGTCGCGTCGGTGTTTCGCGCCCATCCTTCGGACGCTCATCCGCGTTAAAGCGCCTGCTTGAGCTGCTCCAATATCGCCGGATTCTCCAGCGTCGATACGTCCTGCGTGATTGCCTCGCCCTTGGCGATCGAGCGCAGCAAGCGGCGCATGATTTTGCCCGAGCGCGTCTTGGGCAGATTGTCGCCGAAGCGGATGTCCTTGGGCTTGGCGATGGGGCCGATCTCCTTGCCAACCCAGTCGCGCAGCTGCTTGGCGATCTTCTCGGCGTCGGCACCCGCCGGCCGCGCCTGCTTCAGCACGACGAAGGCGCAGATCGCCTCGCCGGTGAGATCGTCGGGGCGACCGACCACCGCGGCTTCGGCCACGAGCGCGTTGGCCACCAGTGCCGATTCGACCTCCATCGTGCCCAGCCGGTGGCCGGACACGTTAAGCACGTCGTCGATCCGACCCATGATCGTGAAATAGCCTCTTTCTTTGTCGCGCACCGATCCGTCGCCGGCAAGGTAGAGCTTGCCGCCCAATTCCTCGGGGTAATACGACTTCTTGTATCGCTCGGGGTCGCCCCAGATGGTGCGGATCATCGCCGGCCACGGACGCTTGATCACCAGGATGCCGCCATGGCCGTTGGGAACGTCCTGTCCCGTCTCGTCGACGATCGCCGCCATGATGCCCGGCAGCGGCAGCGTGCACGAGCCCGGCACCAGCGGCGTGACTCCCGGAAGCGGCGAGATCATGTGGCCGCCGGTTTCGGTCTGCCACCAGGTGTCCACGATCGGGCAGCGCTCGCCGCCGACGTTGTGGTGGTACCACATCCAAGCTTCCGGATTGATCGGCTCGCCAACCGTACCCAGCAAGCGCAGGCTCTCGAGGTTGTAGCTTTTCGGCGCGAATTCCGGATGCGTGTCCGAAGCCTTGATCAGTGAGCGGATCGCCGTCGGCGCGGTATAGAAGACGGTGACCTTGTGCTTTTCGATCGTCTTCCAGAACCGCCCCGCGTCGGGATAGGTCGGAATGCCTTCGAATACGACTTCCGTTGCGCCAACCGTGAGCGGCCCGTACGTGATGTAGGTATGTCCGGTTACCCAGCCAATGTCTGCGGTGCACCAGAAGATGTCCGACGGCTTGTTGTCGAACACCCACTTCATCGTAAGCGCGGCGCACAGCAGAAAGCCTCCGGTCGAGTGCTGCACGCCCTTCGGAGCCCCGGTCGAGCCCGACGTGTAGAGGATGAACAGGGGGTGCTCCGCGCTGACCCACACGGGCTCGCAGGTCTCGGCCTGGTCCGCGACCAGCTCGTGCAGCCATACATCACGTCCGTGCGCCATCTGCACTGCGTTACCGGTACGTCGGTAGACGACGATAGTCTTGACGGCCTCGCAGGCGCCCATTCCGATCGCCTCGTCGACGATCGCCTTGATCGGCAGCGCCTTGCCGCCACGCATCTGCTCGTCGGCGGTGATGATCGCGACCGCGCCGGCGTCGATGATCCGTTCGTGCAACGATTTGGCGGAAAAACCGCCGAACACGACCGAGTGCGTCGCTCCGATCCGGGCGCAAGCCTGCATCGCGACGACGCCTTCGATCGACATCGGAATATAGATGATGACCCGATCGCCCTTCTTGATGCCGCGCGCCTTGAGCCCGTTCGCCAGCCGGCACACTCTGTGATAGAGCTCTTGATAGCTGACGCGCGTGACCGTCCCGTCATCGGCCTCGAAGATAATCGCCGTCTTGTCGGCGTTGCCGCTCTGGAGATTGCGCTCGAGACAGTTGTACGAGGCGTTGATCTCGCCGTCCTCGAACCATTTGTAGAACGGGGCCTTGGATTCGTCGAGTGCTTTGGTGAATGGCTTGTGCCAGAGCAGCGTGTCGCGGGCGAGCTTGCCCCAGAAACCGGAAAAGTCGGCGGCCGCTGCGGCATTGAGCCGGTCGAACTCCGCCTTGTTGACATTGGCTTGCGCCACGAACTCCGGCGGGGGCTCGAACACGCGGGTTTCGTGCGCTACGGACTCGATGGTGGACATGCTCTGGGCCTCCTTGGAGGTATGCCTGGGATGCATGGCATCGATGCTTTTGAGCCGCAGTCTAACGACACTTCGACGCGCGGCGCAATACATGCGTTTCGAGCCGTGGTTGAGGGAAGCGAGCCATTGCGAGGCCAGCGCCGCCGAGCCGCCATGGCCGGGCGCAGTGGATGGCAATGGTAGAATGCCCTGTTTCGGGCCACACCACTCCCTGCCTGTCGCACCCCATGCACGTCCCGTATCAGCCGAGGCGGCGCTCGCGCGAAAGTGGTGACGCGAGGCATCGACCATGACCGCCATCAAGCAGCAGGATCTCATCCAGAGCGTTGCCGACGCGCTGCAATACATCTCCTATTACCATCCGCTCGACTATATTCAGGCACTGGGCCAAGCATACGAGGCCGAAGCCTCACCGGCGGCCAAGGATGCCATCGCGCAGATACTCACCAACTCGCGCATGTGCGCCGAAGGACACCGCCCGATCTGCCAGGATACGGGCATCGTCGTCGTCTTCGTCAAGGTGGGCATGAACGTGCGCTGGGCCGACGCGACGATGTCGGTGACCGACATGGTGAACGAGGGGGTGCGCCGCGCATACCTGCACTCGGACAACAAGCTGCGCGCATCGATCCTCGCCGATCCCGCCGGCAAGCGGACGAACACCAAGGACAACACGCCGGCGGTCGTGCACTACGACATCGTTCCGGGAGATACCATCGAGGTGAGGCTCGCCGCCAAAGGCGGCGGATCCGAGAACAAGTCCAAGTTCACGATGCTCAATCCTTCCGATTCGATTGTCGACTGGGTGGTGAAAACGGTGCCGACGATGGGCGCCGGCTGGTGTCCGCCGGGCATGCTCGGCATCGGTATCGGCGGCAGCGCGGAAAAAGCGATGGTGCTGGCCAAGGAAGCGTTGATGGAGCCCATCGACATGCACGAGCTCAAGGCGCGCGCGGCCGCAGGAGCAAAGCTCTCGCGGATCGAGGAGTTACGCCTCGAGATCTATGACAAGGTCAATGCGCTGGGCATCGGCGCGCAGGGGCTGGGCGGACTCTCGACGGTGCTCGATGTCAAGATTCTCGACTACCCGACGCATGCGGCGAGCCTGCCGGTAGCTATTATTCCCAACTGCGCGGCGACGCGGCACGCGCACTTCACGCTCGATCGCTCAGGTGCCGCCAAGCTCGAACCGCCGGATCTGGCGCAATGGCCCGACGTGCGGTGGGCTCCTTCGCCGGAGGCGCGCCGCGTCAAGCTCGACACGCTCACGCCGGCCGAGGTCGAGTCCTGGAAGCCCGGAGAAAGGCTGCTTCTCAACGGCCGCTTGCTCACCGGCCGCGACGCGGCGCACAAGCGGATCCAGGACATGCTGGCAAACGGCGAGAAGCTGCCCGTCGATTTCACCAACCGCGTGATCTATTATGTCGGCCCGGTCGACCCGGTCCGCGACGAAGTGGTCGGTCCCGCCGGACCGACGACCTCCACGCGTATGGACAAGTTCACCGAAATGATGCTCAGTCGAACCGGGCTTATCGCAATGATCGGCAAGGGAGAGCGAGGCCCTGCGGCGATCGAGGCAATCCGCAAGCACAAGGCCGCCTACCTCATGGGTGTGGGCGGAGCTGCGTATCTGGTATCGAAGGCGATTCGCGCCGCCAAGGTCATCGCCTTCGCCGATCTCGGCATGGAAGCGATTTATGAGTTCGAGGTCAAAGATATGCCGGTTACCGTTGCCGTCGACGCCCGCGGCACGTCGGTCCACCAAACCGGCCCGCGCGAATGGCAGCAGAAGATCGGCAAGATTCCTGTCGCCACCGTATAGAGGCGAGCGCTCTCGGGTAGCCGGCGATGGCCAAATTATTCTCGCCTCTCGGTGGAGACACCGTCTCGCCGCTCAATGCGCCGCCGGTGCACATGGGGCTGCTCACGAAGCTCAATCTGCTCGCGATCGGCCTTATTGTCGCGACGGCGCTGGGCATCGCCGCATTTCTGATCGGACAGCAAATCCGCGATGAGGAAAGCCGCCTAAGAATACAAGGCCTCGCCATGGCGGCAATGCTGGCCGAAGTGGCCGATGAAGCAATCAGCGCGGGCGATATGTCCAACGTCGCCTCGGTGCTCGACGGTCTCGTATCCGACCGCGATATCGCCTATGTGGCGGTTCTGGATGCACAGCAGCTTCCGCTGATCGCGCGCAGTTACGGCGATGTAACGGTGCCCACCACGCCACTCGCCTCGCCAACGTTGAGCGACGCGACGGCAACGGTGCAGGCAACGGCGGATCGGCGGCAGCTCGAGCTCGCCGTCCCCGTCCGCACTCCGCCCAGGCTTCTCAGCCAGGCCGAGACAGCGGCACGGCCCGTCATCGGCTATATCCGGCTCGGGATGAGCTTTGATCGAGGCTGGACGCGGATACGCGCCAACCTGGTCGGCGCCTTGAGCGTCGTCGCCGCACTCGTGATCATCGCCGTCGTGGTGACCCTGTTTTTGACCCGGAGGCTGATCGCACCGATCCGGCAGCTCATGCGCGCCGCGCGCGCAGTCGGGGCGGGCAAGCTCGACGTCTATGTGCCGGCGAAGTCGAGCGATGAGCTGGGCTTGCTGACGCACACTTTCAACCACATGACCCAGCGGCTCGCCGAGTCTCAGGCCGAAGTCGCCACGTATCAGCGTACGCTCGAAGACAAGGTCACGCAGCGGACGAAGGAGCTCGAAATTGCGACGGCGCAGGCGTACAAGCTCGCCCAGCACGACACCCTCACGGGGCTACCGAACCGCGCGCTGCTGAACCAGCGCCTGAAGCAGATCGTCGCCCAGGCGGGGCGCGATGGCCATCAGGTCGCGTGCCTGTTCCTGGACTTCGATCATTTCAAACGCATCAACGACACGCTGGGCCACGACGCTGGCGATCAGTTGCTGCAGGCGGTCGCGCAGCGCCTGACCAGCGCAGTGCGCGAGTCCGATACCGTCGCCAGGTTAGGCGGCGACGAGTTCGTCTTGATCCTGCCGGGCCTCGACCCGGCGCACGCGGCTTTCGAGGTGATGACGGTGCTCACGCGCGTGCGCGAGTCGTTCCTCGCGCCGTTTCGCATAGTCGACCAGACACCGACGCTCACCTGTTCGATCGGCGTATCGGTATTCCCGGTCGATGCAACCGATCCGAACGGGCTCATCAAACAGGCGGACACGGCGATGTATGCGGCGAAGGAAGCGGGGCGCAACGCGTACCGCTTCTACACCGCGGACATGAACGCACGCGTTCAGGCGCGGCTGCAGCTCGAGACCGATATGCGTCGCGGACTCATGGACGACGAGTTCTTCCTCGTCTACCAGCCGCAGATCGACATGGATTCCGGCCGCGCGCTCGGCGTCGAGGCGTTGCTGCGCTGGCGCGATCCCGAGCGCGGCGTCATCAGCCCAGCCGAGTTCATCCCGATCGCCGAGGAGTCAGGGATGATCCAGGCGCTCGGTGCGCGCGTGCTGCGCGACGCCTGCCGGCAGCTGATGGCCTGGCACCGCCAGAACATGATGTTGCGCCTGTCGGTCAACCTGTCGGTGCAGCAATTGCAGCACGACAGCTGGCTGTCCGTGGTCGAGGAGGCGCTCAAGGCGAGCGGCTTGCCACCGCGGTACCTCGATCTCGAGATCACCGAAAGCGTGATCATCACCCATCCCGAAAAGGCCGTCTCGACGCTCGAGAAGCTCAAGCAGATGGGCGTATCGATCACGGTCGACGATTTCGGCACAGGCTACTCGAGCCTGTCGTATCTGACCCGGTTGCCGATCCAGGGCGTGAAGATCGACCAGCGCTTCGTGCACGGTCTCGAGCAGAATCGCAGCGACGAGGCGATCACGCTGGCGATCATCGCGCTGTCGCACAGCATCGGTCTGCGCGTAATCGCCGAGGGCGTCGAGACCGTGGCGCAGTACGAGTTCCTGAAGACTCACGGTTGCGAGGAAGCGCAGGGTTATCTGATCTCGCGCCCGCTCGAGGAGCCCGAGCTCCGTTCGTGGTGGATGATGCAGGAAGAGGAGAACCGGATCGTCGGGCGCCAGCCCGACATGTGGCGCGCGCGAGCAAAGTGACGCATCCGTCCAAGAGCGCCGCGCCGTAGGCGCGAGCGCGATCGGACGCAGCCGCGCGAGCCCGTGGCGTCGCCAGTCGCCCCGCGCGAAGCGCGGGGATCGCGCGAGGCGAGTCGCGGCGGCTGCCGACATGCCAACGTGACGCGCTCGCACGCCTCGGCCAAGGAGGCAGCTGCGTCATCCCGGGCGAGTGGCGCAAGCCGCGAGGCCCGGGATCCAAGTTGATACGTTATCGCGATACCGACTTGGGCCCCGGCCTTCGCCGGGGCGACCACTCATGCCTCATCAGCGTTCGAGGTCCTGCGGCGTGTCGATGTCGCGCAGAACCCCGGCATCTTGGGTGGCGACCCGCGACGCGCCGTGGCGGGCGACGACGGATTTCGCGCCTTCGTCCCCCGTCAGGCCGATGAGTTCCGCATAAAGGCTCGCCGCGAAACCCACCGGATGTCCTTGTGCGCCCTTCCAAGTCGGCGCCGCGATCGGTGCGCCCTGGCGTAGCGCATCGCCAATGCGACCGACCGTAGCCGGCAGCACCCACGGCATATCGGCGAGCGCGATCAGCCATCCGGTCGCAGCCGGAGCGGCGCGCACGCCCCACGCTAGGCTCTCACCCATGCCTTCCGCCGCTCGCGGGCACGCGGTAACGCGCGCGCCATGTGCGGCAAGCGCGGTTGCGAGCGCCTCGTCGCCGATGCGTACGACCGCGACGACGGTATCGACTGCGGCAGCAAGATTCTTGAGCGCGGCGACGCCGATCGGCGTGCCATCCGGCAGCGGGCGGAGAAGCTTGTCGCCGCCGAAGCGAGTCGCGCTGCCGGCGGCGAGGAGAACGCCGACAATCGGAGCGCCGCGCATCGGCGGTTACTCGCGCAGCAATCGAAACCTGCCGTCCTTGATCGTGACGAGCACGCGAGCGCGTTCGTCCATGCCGTTGTGATTGGTCGGGCTCATGTTGAACACACCCTGGCAGCCGACGACGTCGCGCTCCTGCTCGATCGCGTCGCGCAATGCGCTGCGAAACGCTTCGCTTCCCGGCTTGGCGACCTTCAAGGCCGAGGGAATCGCGCGCTGCAGAATCAATCCCGAATCGTAAGTGTTGGCGCCGAACGTCGCCGGCTTCTGGCCGAACTGTTTCTCGTACGCGGCGATGTAGGTCAGTGCAACCTTCTTGATCGGATCGGTGTCGGCGATGTCGTCGATCACCAGCATCGAGCCCGCAGCGAGCACTGTGCCTTCGACTTTCTCCTTGCCCAGCTTGATGAAATCGTCGGTCGCCACTGCGT
Source organism: Casimicrobiaceae bacterium (assembly GCA_036395475.1). GTDB lineage: Bacteria > Pseudomonadota > Gammaproteobacteria > Burkholderiales > Casimicrobiaceae > PALSA-1003. The sequence continues at coordinate 19,367 of DASWDF010000266.1, read as the reverse complement.
GCGTTTGGTAGATACGCCCCTTGTATCCTTGATCGAACAGCGTCGCATGCGGCAACACCGCGGGACCGCCGACGGCGGCGATCAAGACTGCGTCCGGCTTCGCCGCGATCAGCTTCAGCACCTGCCCCATGACGCTCTGATCGGCCCGCGCGTAGCGCTCGCTGGCGATGATGCGAATGCCCGCCCTTTCCGCGAGGGCGCCGAAGACCTTGTACCAGTTCTCGCCGTAAGGGTCATTGAAGCCGATGAAACCCACCGTCTTCACGTTGTTCCTCACCATGTGCTTGAGCAGAGCCGCGGCGATTAAATCGTCGTTTTGCGTGGTCTTGAATACCCAGCGCTTCTTGGCGTCGACCGGCTCGACCACGGACTGCGTGCCGACCGTGGCGAGGAGCGGCACTTTCGCCTCGGCAATGATGTCGAGAATCGCGAACGCGTTGGGCGTGGTCGACGGGCCGATCAACGCGTCGACGTTGTTTTCGCCGATGAGCTTCTTGGCGTTCTGCACGGCCCGGGTCGTGTCACCGCCGTCCTCGAGCTGGAAGTATTCGATCGTTGCGTCTCCGATCCGGGTCGGCAGCAGCGCGGCGGTGTTACGTTGCGGAATGCCGATTGCAGAGGTGGGGCCCGTGGCGGACACCATGAGCCCGATCTTCACCTGTGCCGATGCGGTCGCGAGGGGCAACAGGGCAAACAGGAGGATACCGGTGAATCTCCCCATCACAACGCTCTTCCTCGATGCAGATTGCGGAAAGAGCCGAATGCTAAGCCGAAGGCCACATCGCCACAAGGCACCGAGGATGCTCGCGGCGCTGCTGGACGATGTCTTGCCGTAGCCTGGGCTGAGGCGGAGCCGAAGCCCGGGGCGACATACATCGTCGCGTTGGTCCCGGGCATCGCGCTTCGCGCTCAGCCCAGGCTACGGCGGAGCCGAAGCCCGGGGCGACATACATTGTCGCGTTGCTCCCGGGCATCGCGCTGCGCGCTCAGCCCAGGCTACAGCCCGGTCTACGGCCCGAAGAACTCGCGCACGCGGTCCAACCAGTTCTTGGCACGCGGGTTGTGCGCGCCCGGATTTTCGGCATTGATCGCCTCGAGCTCGCGTAACAGTTCCTTCTGCCGCGACGTAAGCTTTACCGGCGTCTCGATGGAGACATGGCAGTAGAGGTCGCCGTGGACGCTGCTGCGCACGCCCTTGATCCCCTTGTTGCGCAACCGGAATACCTGACCGGTCTGCGTTTCGGGCGGTATCTTGAGGTTGGCGTGGCCATCGAGCGTCGGAATCTCGATCTCGCCTCCTATCGCGGCCGTGGTAAAGGAGATCGGCATCTCGCAATGCAGGTCGCTGTTGTCGCGCTGGAACACCGGATGCGGCTTCAGGCCGACGACGACGTAGAGATCGCCGGGAGGTCCGCCGTTCAGCCCCGCCTCGCCCTCACCGGCCAGGCGAATGCGATCGTCCCGATCGACCCCTGCGGGAATTTTCACCGACAGCGTCTTGTGCCTCTTGATACGGCCAACGCCGCCGCACGTGGAGCATGGTTCGGGAATGATCTTGCCGGTGCCGTGGCATTGCGGACAGGTCTGCTGGATGGAGAAAAAGCCCTGCGACACGCGCACCTGGCCCTGGCCGTGGCACGTCGGGCAGGTCTTGGGCTGTGTTCCCGGTTTGGCGCCCGAGCCGTGGCAGGTTGCGCATTGGTCCAGCGCGGGGATGCGGATCTTGGCTTCGGTGCCGCGCGCCGCCTCTTCCAGCGACAGCTCGAGGTTGTAGCGCAGATCGGCGCCGCGATACACGCCGTTGCCGCGGCCCCGACCACCGCCCGCGCCCGCGCCGCCGAAAATTTCGCCGAAGATGTCGCCGAACGCGTCGGCAAAGCCGCCGAAGCCTTCGGGTCCTCCGCCGAAGCCACGGGCACCGGCCGCGCCAAACCCTGCGGAAGCATCGACGCCCGCATGACCGAATTGATCATACGCAGCGCGCTTCTTGGCGTCCGAGAGAATCTCGTACGCGGCTTTCGCTTCCTTGAATCTTTCCTCGGAGGTCTTGTCGTCCGGATTACGGTCCGGATGATGTTTCATTGCCAGCTTCCGGTAAGCCTTCTTGATGTCCTCTTCGGAAGCGTCGCGATTGACGCCGAGTACCGTATAGAAATCGCGCTTCGCCATTCGTCCCTTCCGAAACCGCAGTCCTGATTCGTTTGTGTCGACGTCAGTGCAATTCGCGCCGACGACAAAGGGCCGAGTTAAGGGGCGCCGGAGGCGCCCGCTTCAACTCGGCCAGATATCACGTCACGCCGCGCGACGATTCAGCTTCCCCGCAACGGCTTTTCGGCGTGACGTAATATCACTTCTTGTCTTTAACTTCCGTAAACTCCGCGTCGACCACCTTTTCGTCGGTTTCCTTGCCGCCACCCGCGGCGCCCGAGTCGCCCGCATTCGCCGTCTGCGCCTCGGCCTGCGCCTTGGCGTACATCGCCTCGCCCAACTTCTGCGAGGCGGTCATCAGCGCCTGCGCCTTGGCTTCCAGCGCATCCTTGCCGGCATCCTGCTGCTTGAGGAGCTCCTCGGCATCCTTCAGCGCCGCCTCGATCTTGCCCTTCTCGTCGCTGCCGACCTTCTCGCCGTATTCGCCGAGGGATTTCTTCACGCTGTGCACCAGCGCATCGAGGTGATTGCGCGCCTGCACGATCTCGACCTGCCTGCGGTCCTCCTCGGCATGCGACTCCGCGTCCTTCACCATGCGCTCGATCTCGGCCTCGGACAGCCCCGACGATGCCTTGATCGTGATCTTGTTCTCCTTGCCGGTCGCCTTGTCCTTGGCCGACACGTGGAGAATGCCGTTGGCGTCGATGTCGAACGTGACCTCGATCTGCGGCAGGCCTCGCGGCGCCGGCGGAATCCCTTCCAGGTTGAACTGGCCGAGGCTCTTGTTGCCGGAAGCCACGTCGCGCTCGCCCTGCAGCACGTGGATGGTCACCGCCGACTGGTTATCGTCCGCGGTCGAAAACACCTGCTGCGCCTTGGTCGGGATCGTCGTGTTCTTCTGGATCAGCTTGGTCATGACGCCACCGAGGGTTTCGATGCCTAGGGACAGCGGGGTCACGTCGAGAAGGAGAACGTCCTTCACGTCGCCCCTGAGCACGCCGCCCTGGATCGCTGCGCCGACGGCAACCGCCTCATCGGGGTTGACGTCCTTGCGCGGCTCCTTGCCGAAGAATTCCTTGACCTTCTCCTGCACCTTGGGCATGCGCGTCATGCCGCCGACCAGGATTACGTCGCCGATGTCGGAGAGCTTCACGCCTGCGTCTTTGATCGCGATGCGGCAGGGCTCGATCGTCTTCTCGATCAAGTCTTCCACGAGCGACTCGAATTTCGCCCGCGTGATCTTCATCGACAGGTGCTTAGGCCCCGACTGGTCGGCAGTGATGTACGGCAGATTGATCTCGGTCTGCTGCGACGAGGACAATTCGATCTTGGCCTTCTCGGCCTGTTCCTTGAGCCGCTGCAAGGCCAGCACGTCGTTCTTCAGGTCGACGCCCTGATCCTTCTTGAATTCGGTGACGATGTAGTCGATCACCCGCTGGTCGAAATCCTCGCCGCCCAGGAACGTGTCGCCGTTGGTCGACAACACCTCGAACTGGTGTTCCTTGTCGACGACCGCGATTTCAATGATCGAGATATCGAACGTCCCGCCGCCGAGGTCGTAGACGGCGATCTTGCGGTCGCCTTCCTTCTTGTCGAGCCCGAACGCAAGCGCTGCCGCGGTCGGCTCGTTGATGATCCGTTTGACCTCGAGTCCGGCGATCTTGCCCGCGTCCTTGGTCGCCTGCCGCTGCGAGTCGTTGAAATACGCCGGAACGGTGATGACGGCCTCGGTCACTTCTTCGCCGAGATAATCTTCGGCCGTCTTTTTCATCTTGCGCAGGATTTCCGCCGACACCTGTTGCGGTGCGACCTTCTTGCCGCGCACCTCGACCCAGGCGTCACCGTTGTCGGCCTTGACGATCTTGTAGGGCATCAGGCCGATGTCCTTTTGCACTTCCTTTTCCTCGAAGCGCCGGCCGATAAGCCGCTTAACGGCGAAGATCGTGTTCTTCGCATTGGTTACCGCCTGCCGCTTCGCCGACGCGCCGACGAGGATCTCGCCGTCCTCCAGGTAGGCGACAATCGACGGCGTAGTACGCGCGCCTTCCGAATTTTCGATAACCTTCGGCTGTCCGCCTTCCATGATGGCGACGCAGCTGTTGGTCGTGCCGAGGTCGATACCGATGATCTTGGCCATGCCCGTTCCTTCCTTGTCCGAGATTGCTTACCTGTGCGCTAGATGGGGTTTTTATGATCGGATTCAAGCCAATAGCCCGGTAAGACACGGCTTTCCCGCGGTGCATGGCTCATGCCGGCCCCTCCTCAGAACCGTCCTTCGCCTTGGCGACGGCGACGAGCGCCGGACGCAGCACCCGGTCGTTGAGCAGGTAGCCCTTCTGGAAGACCTGCACGACGGTACCGGGAGGCTCTGCGGACTCGATCATGGTCATCGCCTGATGACGGTGGGGATCGTACTTCTCGCCGGCGGGGTCGATTTCGACGATCCGCACCTTGTCGAACGCAGCGTTCAGGTTCTTGAGCGTGAGCTCGACGCCATCCTTCAAAGCTTCGGTCGTAGCGTTCGGTGTCGCGAGCGAAAGCTCCAGCGCGTCCTTCACCGTGAGCAGCTCCTGCGCAAAGCGCTCGATCGCGTACTTGTGCGCCTTGGCAAGGTCGTTCTGGGCCTGCTTGCGGACGTTCTCAGTCTCGGCCTTGGCGCGAAGCCACGCGTCTTTCAGCCGCGCGGCCTCGTCTTCGGCCTCCTTGAGCAGCTCCGCCAGGTGCGCCGTCGGCTCGGGACCCTCGGCCGGACGCTCTGGCGCCGGCGCATCGGTCGGTGCCGGCAGGCTGCCCTCGACCTCGGCCGAAACTTGAGTGTTCTGCTCGGGATTCTTGCTCATTCCTGCTCCTCACATCGACGGTGCTAGATTGAGGGCATTTCGGCGTGTTTCAATCGCCCGCGGGGAGTGAAATCACGCCTCCGCCCCGTGCGCTTTCGCGCGCGCCTGGGTCAGCTCGCGCGCGGCGGCATCGGGCGGCGGATTCAGCCACCCCCCGAGATTCTTCAAGGCAAGGTCCGCGAGCGCGGCAATCCACGCCGGCTTCTCGTTAAGGCAGGGAATCGCGTGAAATTCGGCGCCTCCGGCCTTGAGAAATGCGGCCCTGGCGTCGAGCGCGATCTCCTCCAGCGTTTCGAGGCAATCGCTGACGAAGCCCGGGCAGGCGACGTCCACGCGCCGCGTGCCCTCCTTCGCCAGGGCGACCAGCGTGGCTCCCGTATACGGCTTGAGCCATTCGCCGCGGCCGAATCGCGATTGGAACGCGACCGCGTATTGCTCGGGCTTGAGTCCCAGCTCGGTCGCGAGCAGTCGCGCCGTCTTGTGGCAGTGGCAATGGTAAGGATCGCCGAGAGCTAGCGTACGGCGCGGCACACCATGGAACGACAGCAAGAGCTTGTTCGGCCGGCCGTTCTTTACCCAATAGTCGTTGATGTTCTGCGCCAGGGCCCCGATGTAGCCGGCGGCGTCATGATAGGCGTCGACCACCCGCAGCGCAGGCATCCGCCGCATCCTGCTTGCGGCGGCGAACACCGCATCGAGCGCGGAAGCGGTCGTGCTCGCGGCGTATTGCGGATACAGCGGCAGCACCAGCACGCGCTCGCAGCCGCTTTCGCGCAGCCTCACGAGCGCCTGCGCGATCGACGGGGCGCCGTAGCGCATGCCGAGCTCGACTTGGGCGTAGTCCGACGGCAGCCCGAGGATCTTCAACCGCTGGCCGAGATAACCATGCAGGAGGGTCCTCTGCCGCAAGCTGTGCACGAGCAGTGGCGATCCGTCCTTAGTCCAGATCGTCCCATAGCGCTGCGCCGACCGGGCCGGACGGGTGCGCAGTATCACGCCGTGCAGCAGCGGCTTCCACACTACGCGCGGAATCTCCACCACCCGTGGATCCGAAAGAAATTCGGCGAGGTAGCGGCGCACGGCGCTTGCTGTCGGCGCGTCCGGTGTGCCGAGGTTGATCAGCAGGACGCCGAGGCGGCCCGCGCGGTCGTGAGAGAACTTCGGTTCGGGCAGACAGCGGTTCACGCGGCGTGGAGCGAGAGCGCCGCTTACGGGTTTGCGGCCATGTGCGCGGCAAGCGCCTTGGCTGCGCGAGCGCGAATCGCCGAGCGCACCGGCGGCAGCCACCCCAATAGCGCGCCCTGGATGCCCAGCGCCATCGCCGCCCAGCGCCAGAGGCTAAACCGATCGACGTGGCGTGCAATCGACCCGTCGCGAAACTCGAAAGACGCGTCGATGCGATTGTGCACCGGCCGTCCCGTCGCCGTGTAGGTGTAGCGCGCTTCCCAGTGTGCGCTGCCATCGCGCCCCGTCGCGGCAATCTTGCCGAACTCGATGGCGAGATCGGCGGCGCGGGCATTCAACATGCGCCACATCGCGCGCACTCGCGTCCCTGTCAGCACGCCGAACACGGGATCGCGGAAGACGACGTCGGGCCGATAGCACGACAGCATCGTCTCGACGTCCCGCCTCGCGAATGCCGAGTAGAAGCGTTCGATCAGCGCCGCGTTTGCTCTCGCTGCATCTGCCACTGCAGCGATCCTCACGCGTCGTTGAGTTGCTGCGTCAACGCATTCGACAGCAGCTTGGCAGTGACGTCGACGATCGGAATGACACGCTCGTAGGCCATTCGCGTCGGGCCGATCACGCCCAGCGTGCCCAGCACCTGGCCGTCGACTTCGTACGGCGCAGTGATGACGCTGCACTCGTCGAGCGGTGCCAAGCCGGATTCGCCGCCGATGAAAAGATGAACGCCCTGGGCACGCTGGCTGACGTCGAGCAGATGCAGCAGGGAGGTCTTCTGCTCGAACACGTCGAACAGAAGCCGCAGGCGATCCATGTTCGACGCGAGATCCTCGGCCTGGAGGAGATTCTTTTCGCCGGACACCACCAGATCGTCGCCGCTCTCGGCAAGCGCGGCGTCGCCCGCCTCGACCGCGGCGCTCATCAGTCCGACGACGTCCTCGCGCAACTGTCGCAGTTCGTCGGCGAGCAGTGCGCGGATGGCGTGGAACGGCTGGCCCGCGCAGTGCTGATTGAAAAAATTCGACGCCTCGAGGAGCTGATGCTGCGAGTAAGGCCGGTCGGTGTGCAGGATCCGGTTCTGCACGTCGCCTTCGGGCGTGACGATGATCAGCAGCACCCGCCGGTCGGACAGGCGCAGGAACTCGATGTGGCGAAAAGATGCCTCGCGTCGCCGCGTGGTTGCGACGATGCCGGCGAAATGCGTGAGCTGCGAAAGCATCTGCGCCGCGGCCCCGACCAGCAGTTGTGGCCGGTCCGCCTGCAGCTGTCCCTGCAGCTCGCTGATCTCGCCTTCCTCGAGCGGCTTGACGATGAGCAGGCTGTCGACAAAAAAACGATAGCCCCTGGGTGTTGGAACGCGTCCCGCGGAAGTGTGCGGGCTCGCGATGAACCCCATCTCTTCGAGGTCGGCCATTACGTTGCGGATTGTCGCTGGCGAAAGCTCGAGTCCGGATTGCCGCGACAGCACCCGCGACCCGACCGGCTGCCCGTCGGCGATGTAGCGCTCGATCAGCGTCTTCAAAAGGTGCTGCGCGCGGGAGTCAAGCATGCCCCTTATTTTATGCTTTAATCGCTGCCATGAGCGCCGCCCAGCCTTTTCCGACGATCGCGCTGGTCGGACGCTACGCGAGTCCAGGGATTGCTGAGCCTTTGAACCGGCTCGCCGCGTTCCTCACCGGCCGCGGCCACCATGTCGTCATCGATGTGGAAACGGCGCGGCTCACGCCGCTCCCGGGGTATCCTGCTGCGCCTATGACGGAACTCGGCCACGAGGCGAAGCTTGCGATCGTCATCGGCGGCGACGGCACGATGCTCTCCATCGCGCGGCAGCTCGCTCCATACGACGTGCCGCTGATCGGCATCAATCAGGGCCGCCTGGGATTCCTGACCGACGTCGCGGTTTCCGACATGGAGAGCGTGCTCGCGGCAATGCTCGCGGGCGCGTATGCCGAACAAACGCGCACACTGCTCGACGCGACACTGGCGCGCAGCGCCGGCGGCAGCGAGCGCGCGCTGGCGCTCAACGACGTCTTCGTCAACCGCGGCGCGGTGGGCGGCATGATCGAATGCGCGGTGACGATCGACGGACGCTTCGTCTACGCGATGCGCGCCGACGGCCTGATCGTCGCGACACCCACCGGCTCGACCGCCTACGCGCTGTCCGCGCAAGGACCGATCGTCGATCCCGGCGTTGCGGCATTTCTCCTCGTACCGGTCGCGCCGCACGCGCTGACCAATCGCCCCATCGCGGTGCGCGATTCGGTCGTGATCGAGATCGCGCTGCTGCGCGGCAAGGACGCCGGTCTGCATTGCGACGGTCAGGCGAACTTTCCGCTGTCCGAAGGCGATCGCGTCGTCGTCCGCCGGGCCGCGCACCGGGTGCGATTGCTGCACCCGAAGGATCACGACCACTTCGCCATGCTGCGGCGAAAGCTGCACTGGAGCGAGACACCGGAGAACCTCCGGCCGCAGTAGCAATAAGTAGGGTCAGAGACTACTTTCACTCACTACATTCGACCGACGACCGACGTCGCAAAAAGTCGTCTCTGACCCTACTTATGCTGCGCGTCCTGTCGATCCGCAACTTCGCCGTGGTCGAGGCCCTCGAGATCGAATTCGAGCCCGGCTTCACCGTCTTGACGGGCGAAACCGGCGCGGGCAAGTCGATCCTGCTCGACGCACTGTCACTCCTGCTCGGAGGGCGCTTCGAAGCGCGCCAGTTGCGCCCCGGCAGCGAGCGCGCGGAGATCGCCGCCGAGTTCGACGTCGCCGGCGCTTCTGGGCTTCGTGCCTGGCTCGACGAGCAGGCCCTGGGGGACGACGGGCCGCTCCTGTTGCGCCGAACGCTGGACGCGCAAGGTCGCAGCCGGGCGTGGATCAACGGCCGGCCGGCGACGCTCTCGCAGCTCGGCGACGCCGGAGCGCACCTGGTCGATCTGCACGGCCAACATGCGTACGAATCGCTAGCACGGCCGGAGACGCAGCGCCAGCTCGTCGACGCTTTCGGCGGTTTCGCGGCACTGGCGCGCGAAGTTGCCGCGGCGTGGCGCGCCTGGCGCGAGGCGAAAGAGCGGCGCGCGCGCGGCGATCGCGAGTCCGCAACCTGGTTCGCGGAGCGCGACGCGCTCAAGGCGCGAGCCGCCGAGCTCTCGGCACTCGGCGCCACCACGGTCGAATGGCAGGAGCTCAACGCGGCGCAGTCGCGCCTGGCGCATGCGGCGAGCCTGCTCGATGCCGCCGCTGCCGGGGTGGCGGAGCTGATCGAGAGCGAGAACGCGCTGAACTTGCGGCTCGCTGCCCTGATTCATCAGCTTCGCCGCGCCGCGACGCACGACCGCTCGCTCGAGCCGATCGTCGCGCTGGCCGACGAAGCGCTGGTCCGTGTCGACGAGGCCGGCCGCACGCTGCGCAGTTACCGCGAGCGGCTCGAGCTCGATCCACACGAGCTTGCGCGCGTCGAAGAGCGGCTTGCCGCCATCCACGCCGTTGCGCGCAAGCATCGCGTGGCGCCAGAAGCGTTGCCGGCGCTGGCGCAAGAAACCGATACCAAGCTCGCCGCGCTCGTCGCCGATGCGGACACCGAAGCGCTCGCGCGCGCCGAGCGCGAGGCGCTCGCGGCGTATCGCGCCCTCGCGGGCGAGCTCACGGCGAAGCGCAAATTCGCCGCGGTCGAGCTTGCGCACCGGGTCAGCACAACGATGAAGGAACTGGCGATGGGTAGCGGGAGGTTCGACATTGCGCTCTCGCCCATCGCGGAGCCCGCGAGCTTCGGGATGGAAAGCGTCGAGTTCCGCGTGGCGACTCACCCCAGGCAGCCGCTGGGCCCTATCGCGCGTGTCGCCTCGGGGGGTGAGCTCTCGCGCTTGGCGCTCGCGATCCAGGTCGCGCTCGCCGACGTGGGCCAGGTGCCGACGCTGATCTTCGACGAAGTCGATGTCGGGATCGGCGGCGCGGTGGCCGCGACCGTCGGACGCCTCTTAGGGCAAATCGGCGCGCGGAGGCAGGTTTTGTGCGTCACGCATCTGCCGCAAGTGGCGGCGTGCGCCGATGGCCATTACCGGGTGACCAAGAGTGGCGATGCGGAGCGCGTCGCCACCGAACTTACGCGGCTCGATACAGTCCGCAGGGTCGAAGAGTTGGCGCGAATGCTTGGTGGCCACGAAATCACAGCGAAAACGCGCGCGCATGCCAAAGAGTTGCTGGCGCAGAATCAACGGCGGGAACCGCGTCCCCGGGGAAACTAAGCGCGTGCCTTCCCTTTCGCTGTCGCCCGCACGGTCGAGGGCGGCATGCTGCCTCTGAAGCGTTTGACTTTGACGGCCTTGGCCTCCGGCAGGGACTCGCCGGTCTCGAGCCAATGCTTGACCCGATTGGCATCGCCGATGCGCGTCAGGCGGCCGTATGAATCGAGCAGGACGATGACGATCGGACGGCTCGCGATGTTGGCCAGCATCACCAGGCACTTGCCCGCTTCGCGGATGAAGCCGGTCTTGGAAAGCTGAATATCCCACTGTGCGGTGCGCACCAGTGAGTTCGTATTGTTGTAGCCCAGCACGGTGCCCGTCGGCTGCACTTCGACATAGTGGCTCGCGGTCGTGGTCGCATCCCGGATCAAGTCGTAGCCCGCGGCGGCCTTGACCATCAGCGCGAGGTCGCTCGCGGTCGACACGTTCTCGCTCGATAGGCCGGTGGGATCGGCGAAGCGCGTGCGCGCCATGCCAAGGCTTTGCGCCTTCCGGTTCATCGCCGCGACGCACGCCTCGGTGCCGCCGGGATAATGCCTGGCAAGGGTCGACGCCGCACGATTCTCCGAGGCCATCAGCGCGAGGCGCAGCATCTCGCGGCGCGGCAACTCGCTCCCGAGTCGCAGTCGGGAATGGCTGCCCTTGAGGAGATCGAGGTCGGCGATGCCGACGCTGATCGTCTCATCCAGCGCCTGATCGGCATCGAGCACGACCATCGCCGTCATCAGCTTGGTCACCGACGCAATCGGCGTGATCATGTCGGCGCCTTTGGAGTAGATCGGCTGCCCGCCCTTGGCGTCGAGCACCAGCACGTTGGCCGATGCGAGCCTCAGCTTGCTGACGTCAAGGGTCATATTTGACAAAGATACGCCCGCCGGCGTTTGCCCAGCCGCTACCGTCACATGCCCGGTGACGCCGATTAGTCCAGCAAAAACAATGATTAGACGAGCGCTCATCAGAACGGGACCTCAAGTGGCAGCGGGCTTTATACCACGCCAGCAAAGGTTATGCCAAACCCCTTAACGCATCAATGAGTTAACCGCTGACAGTGCAGGGCGCCGAGCCGCCGATTAAGTTAGGCGTCCGTCGCCTCGACGGCCGACTCGGCGCGCTCCCGGAGTTGCAGTGCCCACATCCGGGCGTAGGCGCCGGCGCGGGCTAGAAGCTCGGCGTGCCTCCCGCGCTCGACGATGCGCCCGCGCTCGAGGACAAGGATCTGATCAGCATCGATGATCGTCGACAAGCGGTGCGCGATGGTGAGTGTCGTCCGATCCGCCGAGATTTGCGCAAGCTCGGCCTGAATGAGCTTTTCCGACTTGGAATCGAGCGCGGAGGTTGCTTCGTCGAAGATCAGGATGCGCGGATTCTTGAGAATTGCTCGCGCGATCGCGACTCGCTGTTTCTCGCCGCCGGAGAGCTTCAACCCCCGCTCGCCCACGGGCGTGTCGTAGCCCTCGGGCAGGCTCGCGACGAAGTCGTGGATCTGCGCCAGACGCGCCGCCGCAACGATCTCCTCGTGCGTCGCCCCGGGCCGGCCGTAGGCGATGTTGTACTCGATCGAGTCGTTGAACAGGACCGTATCCTGCGGCACGATTCCGATCGCGGCGCGCAAACTGGCCTGCTGCACCGCGCGCAGATCCTGGCCGTCGACGGTGATGCGTCCGGAACTAACGTCGTAGAAGCGGTAGAGCAACCGGGCAAGGGTGGATTTCCCCGACCCGCTCGGGCCGACCACTGCGATCGTTCGACCCGCGGGAATCGTAAACGACACGTCGAACAGGATCTGCCGGTTCGGTTCGTACGAGAAATCGACGTGCTCGAAACGCACCTCGCCGTCGGTGACGCGCAGCAGGCCCGCACCGGGGGCGTCCTTCACCTCGGCGTGCTCCTCGATCAGCCGGAACATCCGCTCCATGTCGGCAAGCGCCTGCTTGATCTCGCGGTAGATCACGCCGAGAAAGTTGAGCGGAATGTAGAGCTGGATCATGAAGGCGTTGACCAGGACGAGGTCGCCTATCGTCATCGTGTGATCGACGACGCCGAGCACGGCGCGCCACATGATCAGCGTCACGCCGACGGCGATGATCGCGCTCTGGCCGATGTTGAGCAGCGACAGCGAGGTGTGGCTCTTGACCGCGGCGGACTCCCAGCGCTGCATGCTCTCGTCGTAGCGCAGCGCCTCGTATTCCTCGTTGTTGAAGTACTTGACTGTCTCGTAGTTGATCAGGCTGTCCATCGCCCGCGAGTTTGCCCGGGAGTCGAGCTCGTTCATCGCGCGGCGGAACCCGGTTCGCCACTCGGTAATCGTCACCGTGAACGTGATGTAAAGCACCAGCGCACCGACGGTGATGCCGATGAACCAGGGATCGTAGCGGGCGATCAGGATCGCGGAGACGAGCCCGATCTCGAGCAGCGTGGGCAGGATCGAGAACAAGGCGAAGCTGATGAGCGTCGAGATGCCGCGCGTGCCGCGCTCGACGTCGCGGGTGAGGCCCCCCGTCTGCCGCGCGAGATGAAAGCGCAGCGACAGGGCATGCAGGTGGCGGAATACCTGAAGCGCGATGGTGCGCACGGCGCGCTGCGTCACCTTGGCGAAAAGAAATTCGCGCAGCTCGGTGAACGCCGTCGTGGACAAGCGCATCGCGCCGTAGGCGGCGAGCAGCGCCAGCGGCAGAACCAACTCCGTTGGAGCCGTCAGGCGGTCGACGATCTGCTTCAACACCAGGGGCACGCCCACGTTGGCGAGCTTGGCTGCGACCAGGCACGCGAGCGCGAGGAATACGCGGCCCTTGTACGCCAGGAGATACGGCAGCAGCGTGCGCACCGTATGCCAGTCGCCTCGAAAGGCGCGATCGGGTGGTGCGGGAAGCGGGAGGGAAGAAGCGCGGCGCATCGACGAAAACCGCGGGAAGGCGCGGCTGTTACGGATGAAGTTTAGCAGACGCGCCGGTCGCGTCCGCGCACGAAACTCTTTAGCGCCGGCGCGGAAACCACTCGTTGCCGCCATAACCCAAGAACCCCATCGCGAGCCGCACGATGCCGTACGCCACCCAGATCGCCGCCTTGTACAACCGCGAGCGGCTCTTCCAGTGCTGGGGCGCGACCGGCCGCGCACCGGCCTTGACCATGTCGGCCAGCGCGTGCTTGAGCTCGCCCGCGAAACCGCGATCGCGCACAAACACATTGGCCTCGCGCGCCATGAGCAGGCTGTACGGGTCGATGTTCGACGATCCGACGGTTGCCCAGTGATCGTCGATCACTGCGACCTTCGCGTGCAGCATGCTCTTGTGGTATTCCTGGATGATGACGCCGGCGTCGAGGAGCTGTCCGTACATCGCCCGGCTGGCGAAATGCAGCAGTACGTACTCGACTTTTGCCTGCAGGATCAGCGTCACCACCACGCCGCGCGCAGTCGCGTCCGCCAGCGCGCGCCGGAACGTGATTCCGGGAAAGAAATAGGAATTGGCAATGACGATTTCGCGCTTGGCGCGGCGGATCGCCGCCAGATAGGCCTGCTCGATGTCGCGGCGATGGCGCAGGTTGTCGCGGATCACGAACTTCGCTGTCTGCGTTCCGACGCGCTCGGCGCGTCCGCGCTCCGGAAAGAGCGGCAGCTGGCTCGTGCCCAGCTGCACGAGCTGCACCAGCGCCCAGACGCGTTGCATGGTCTGCGCGATCAGGGGCAACAGCGGGCCCTCCACGCTCACCGCGAAATCGAGCCGCGGCGGCTTCTGGCCGGGAGTGTTCATGTCGTCGATGATATTGATGCCGCCGACGAACGCGATGCGGCGGTCGACGTGGACGAGCTTGCGGTGCAGGCGGCGCAGCCGGTGCGAGCGGAACTGCCAGGCGGCAACTTCGGGCCGGTACTTGAGCACCTCGATGCCCGCGTCGCGCATGAAGCGCGCGAGCGCCGGGGTGAGGTAGAACTTCGCGCCCCAGCCGTCGACCATGACCCGGACCTTGACGCCACGCTTTGCGGCGCGCGCCATTGCCTCGGCTATGCGGCGGCCGCTCGCGTCGTCGGCAAAGAGGTAGCTCTCGAGCCAGACTTCGCGTTCGGCCGAATCGATCGCGCGCTCGAGCGCCGGAAAATATTCGGCGCCGTTCCTGAGCAGCTTGATCCGATTCCCGGGACGGAAGCGATCCACGGTATCAGCGTGGGGACGCGCGCGCCGCGCGCTCGAGCTCGAAGGTTGCCGCCAGCGCGGCGTGGTCGGACAGGCGCGCCAGCGGATACGCGTAGTGCACGTCGGTGGCGACCACCGACAGCGCGCGCGAATAGATGCGATCGAGCCGAAACACCGGCATCACCGCGGGAAAAGTCCGCGCCGGTCGTCCGCGGGCCTCTTGGAACACCTCGACGACGCCCAACTCCTGCTGGATCGTTCGGTCGGCCTTGCGCCGCCAGTCGTTGAGGTCACCCGCGATGATCAGCGGCGCGTGCATCGGCACCACCTCGCGAATGCGCTCGCAGAGCGCGTGTACCTGCCAGCGGCGACCTCGCTCGAACAGGCCGAGATGAATGTTGATGCAATGCAGAGGTGGAAGGCCGCGCTTCAACTGCAGCACGCAATGCAGCATCCCCCGGCTTTCGAAAGCGTGCGCGGAGATATCTTGGTTGGACTGGGCGACGATGGGAAAACGCGACAGCACCGCGTTGCCGTGGTGGCCTTGGTGGTAAACGGCGTTGCGCCCATACGCGACTTCATGCCAGACGGTGTCGGCGATGAACTCGTGCTGCGGCTTGACCGGCCAGTCCCGATAGCGCCGCGCGTGCCGGCGGTGGACGCCCTGCACTTCCTGCAGGAACAGGATGTCGGCCGCGAGCCCGTGCAGTCTGTCCCTGAGCTCGTGGATCACCATTCGCCGCGTCAGGTGCGAAAATCCCTTATGGATGTTGTAGGTGGCGACGGTGAAGCGCATAAGCTGCGGCGAGGGAAAGGAGAGGCTTGCGCTAATGTTAGGGAACCTCTGAACAAGTCCCACACGGTTGCGACGGCGGCTTTTCGGGATGGGGTGCGCGAAGCGAGGCGAAGCCAATGGCAGGTCCCATTGGCGAGCCTCGCGACAAAGCAGACCGCCCGAAAAGCCCCCGTCCCATCCGGGTTGCGGCAAAATGCGGCGCCTGCTTCGTCGCGCTCCTCGGCATCGTAGCCCAAGCTACGACCTTCGTCGCGCGCCTCGCACTCATCCGCATTTTGCCCGCAACGCAATCCGTGTGGGGCTTATTCAGAGGTTCCTTAGCATTTCCTTAGACCTGCGCCTGCCGCGTTATTGCGCAGGCGGAACGGGGTTGCCCGCGATGGCGCCCACCATGTAAGGTGGCAACGCCCTACGCGACCAAAGGGCCAGATGGGCCAAGGAACCTGAACGCCCGTCGCTACCACCTATCATCAAACCTTCGAAGGAGACATCGATGAAGCACCAAACCACGATCCAGGCGGCCGTTGCCGGGCTCCTGGCGCTCGGCTTCGCTGCGAGCACCGCGACGGCGCAGCCCGTCCCCCCGCAGGCGAGCAAGGACAAATGCTACGGTATCTCGAAAGCCGGGCAAGCCGACTGCGCCACCGCCAAACACGCCTGCGCGGGCCAGAGCAAAGCCGATAACGATCCGATGGACTGGAAATACGTCGAGAAGGGCACCTGCGAAAAGATCGGCGGCAAGCTGACCGCACCCAAGTCGTAATCTCGAAGCCGGTGGCGGCGCGTGCCGTCACCGGCTTTCCCCAACCAGCGCAAACCATGCCTCCGGCCACGCCCTTGCCATCCGTCGCCGGCATCGGTTTGCGGTCGCCGCACGTGGCGCAAGTGCGCCGCGATCGGCCTCCGATCGGCTGGCTCGAGGTGCATAGCGAAAACTACTTCGTCGACGGCGGTCCCGCGCTTGCCGCGCTCGAAGCGATCCGCGCCGACTATCCGATCTCGCTGCACGGCGTCGGTCTCTCGCTCGGCTCCGCCGACGCGCTCGATGCCGGCCATCTCACCCAGCTGAAGAGGCTCGCGGCGCGCGTCGAGCCGGCTTTCATTTCGGAGCACCTGTGCTGGGGCCGCATCGATGGCCGGCACCTGAACGATCTTCTGCCGCTGCCTTTCACCGACGAAGCGCTCGCTGTCTGCTGCGATCGCATCGATGCGGTGCAGGCCGCGCTGGGGCGAGCCTTGGTCGTTGAGAATGTGTCCGCGTATTTGCGCTTCACTTCCGATGCGATGGCGGAATGGGAGTTCGTCGCCGCGGTCGCGCGGCGCACCGGCTGCAAGCTGCTGTTCGACGTCAACAACGTCTACGTGAATGCAATGAACCACGGTTTCGATCCGCGCGTCTATCTCGCCGCCATCCCGGGCGAGGCGGTGGCCGAGATTCACCTGGCGGGCTTCGACGCGAGCGGCCCCTGCCTCATCGACACGCACGGGACGCGCGTCGCGCCGCCCGTGTGGGCGCTCTACCGCGCCACGATCGAGCGCTTCGGCGCCAAGCCGACGCTGATCGAATGGGACACCGACCTGCCCGGGTTCGACGTGCTGCAGGACGAGGCTGCGATCGCACAGTCGATTCTGGAGGAAGCCGATGCCGTCGCTGCGTGAAGTACAGCGCGGCTTCGTTGCCGCTACGATGTTCGGCGATAACGGCGCGCTCGCCGAGCTCGGCATCGTCGCCGGCGCGCTCGACCCGGCCGCTAGGATCGCCATCTATCGCAACAACGCGCTGGGCAACTATCGCAAGGCGCTCGCCGCCACGTATCCTGTCGTGCAGCGCCTGGTCGGAATCGCCTTCTTCAACGCCGCGATCGATGCCTTCGTTCGCGCGCATCCTTCGCCGCGGGGCGACGTGAATCGCTATGGCGGCGAGCTCGCGCGCTTCCTGGTCGCGTATCCGCCTGCGCGAGAGCTACCGTATCTGCCCGACGTCGCGCGCCTGGAATGGGCGATCGATCAGGCGAACATCGCCGCCGACGCGCCGCCCTTCGATCCAGCCGCGCTGCGCGCCGTTCCGGAAGACGTGCTCGGCGAGCTGCGCTTTGTCCTGCACCCTTCGGCACAGTTCGTCGTGTCAGCCTATCCGATTTTCCATATCTGGCAAGTGAATCGGCCGGGCCATGCGGGGGACGATCGGGTCGACCTGGGTGAGGGTGGCGATGCGCTGCTGGTGCGGCGCGCCGCCGACGGCGTCGTGATCGAGCGGCTTGCGGCAGGCGAGCATGCGTTTCTTGCCGCGCTCGCCGGCAATCGCAGCTTGGGCGACGCGACGGAGCGCGCCTGTAGAATCGAGCCGTCGTTCGATCTCGCCGGCGCGCTCAGACGCCACGTCACCGCGGAAACCGTCGGCGGGTTTCTCGTGCCTTCCCATGTCTCCTCATGGACTCCACGATGAATGCTGTCACCCCAACCTCACCGATTGGTCGACTGGCCGCGCTCTACTGCGCCGCCGAGCTATCCATCGGCAAGCTGCAGCCGTTGCTCCTGCTCGGCTTCCGGCTGTATGTCGCGCGCGTGTTTTTCCTGTCCGGGCTGACCAAGATCCGCGACTGGAGCATCACGGTCGCGCTGTTCACCGACGAGTATCACGTCCCGGTGCTGTCGCCCGCCGTCGCCGCGGCATTGGGAACCGCGACCGAGCTGTCGATGCCGGTGCTGCTGGCGCTGGGCGTGGGTTCGCGCTTCGCCGCCGGAGTGCTGTTCATCTTCAATATCGTCGCAGTGGTTTCGTACCAGGCGCTGCCGGATACCGCGGTAAAGGATCACATCCTATGGGGTACGATGCTGCTGGTGCTGACGATTTGCGGCCCGGGAAAGATCGCGGTCGACACCTGGCTCGAGCGCCGGTTCGCGCGTCGCGAGAGTTGATGCGCGAGAAAGGTCGACCCGAGCTCGGCACGGGCTCGTCGAACGGCCTTTCACTGCTTCGGCGGGATCGGCTTCGGCGGGGCAGGGCGAACGGCAAGAATGCGCCTCCATGCCGCAAAATCGGCTAAGCTTTACCTTCGCCTGCTGCGCCGTGCGCTTGCGACGGCCCGCCCGCAAGCCTTCCCTTCGGCATCGACCGATGCACGCCAAACCTCCCCTGCTGCCGATCGTCCACTGGCGCGCTCCACGGTTCCTGGCCATCGCGATCGTCATCGCCTTCGTCGCGTCGCTGGTGCTGCAACCGTGGTTTTCGCCGCAGCTGTTGATGCTCGTTAGCTGGGATGTTGGCGCGCTTTGCTATGTGGGCCTGGGATGGCTGGTGATCGCGCGCACCGACGAGACGCAAACCCGCCAGCGCGCGCAGCGCTACGATCCGAGCGGCTACGTTATTTTCCTGCTGGTCGTCATCGCGGCGAGCGTGAGCTTCGTCGCCATCGGCTTCATGGTCGGCGACATCAAGGAGCTGTCTTTCTGGGCGCGGGCGGAGCGCCTGACGCTGTCGATCACCGCGCTGTTTGTGTCGTGGGTCCTCATCCACACGGTGTTCGCATTTCATTATGCGCGTCTTTATTACTTCCAGCCCGACGGTCGCGGAAAACACCATGGAGGGCTCAAGTTTCCCCACGACAACGAGCCGGACTATCTCGACTTCGCCTACTACTCGTTCGTCGTCGGCATGACTTGCCAGGTTTCCGACGTCGCCGTGCTGTCCCGCCAGATGCGCCGCCAGACCATGATTCACGGCGTGCTGTCGTTCGTCTACAACATCGCGATCCTAGCGATGAGCATCAACATCATCGGCGGCGTGGTCTAGCCCGCTGACCCGGGGTCCTTACGTCGACGGCGGGCGCGAGCTCGGAGTGACCACGTCCGTCGCCGCGTCGATGTCGCTAAGCGCCGTGTTGAGCATCGACAATGCTACCGACGTATTGCCTGCCGCAAGCTGGTCTCGCGCGTCCGCAATGATCTGCCGCAGGCGCTGCTCGAACGCCTCCGCCCGTTCCAGCTCCGCTACGAGCTCCGCGAGCTCGCGCGCATCTGTCTG
>DASWDF010000265.1:0-2811 GCA_036395475.1 Casimicrobiaceae bacterium | reverse complement strand
CGTCGTACTTGAGATGCAGCGTACGCTTGAGTGCGATGCGCTCGGCGACGATGCCCTGCGCGGCAACCTCGGATCGTGTCGCGCGTGCCAGCTCGTCAAACACCGGTTCGCACCCGACCAGGGTTGCCTCGGCAAGCTTCGCTTCGACCGCTTTCTGCCGCAGCGCCCGGACGTCGGCCAGGCCCATGCCGTACGCGGAGAGCACGCCGGCCAGCGGATGGATGAATACGCGCGTCATGCCCAGCGCATCGGCCACCGCGCAGGCGTGCTGCCCGCCTGCACCGCCGAAGCAGCACAGGGTGTATTCGGTGACGTCGTAGCCGCGCTCCACCGAGATGTGCTTGATCGCGTGCGCCATGTTCTCGACGGCGATCTTGAGATAACCCTCGGCGATCTCCTCTGGAGTGCGCACGTGACCGGTTTTTGCGGCGAGCTCCGCCGCAAGCGCAGCGAACTTGGCGCGCACGACCGCGCCGTCGAGCGGCAGATCGCCGGTCGGGCCGAAAACCTGCGGGAACAACGCGGGATCGATCTTGCCGACCATGATGTTGCAGTCGGTTACCGTCAGGGGGCCGGCGCGCCGGTACGAGGCCGGGCCGGGATTCGCACCCGCCGACTCGGGCCCGACGCGGAAGCGCGAGCCGTCGAAGCTGCAGATCGAGCCGCCTCCCGCCGCGACCGTGTGAATCTGCATCATCGGCGCCCGCAGGCGTACTCCCGCAACCTCGGTCACGAACGCGCGCTCGTACTCTCCGGCGTAATGCGTGACGTCGGTCGAGGTGCCGCCCATGTCGAAGCCGATGATCTTGTCGAAGCCCGCGAGCTCGGCGACCTGCACCGCGCCGACGACGCCGCCGGCCGGACCGGAAAGGATCGCGTCCTTGCCCTGAAAGCGGTGCGCGTCGGTCAGTCCACCCGACGATTGCATGAATTGCAGCCGCACGCCCGGAAGCTCGGACTCGACGTCGACCACGTAGCGGCGCAGGATCGGCGACAGGTATGCGTCGACGACCGTCGTATCGCCGCGCGAGACAAGCTTCATCAACGGGCTCACCTCGTGGCTGACCGATACCTGGGCGAAGCCGATCGCGCGGGCGAGCGCAGCGAGAAGGCGCTCGTGCCCTGGATAACGGTAGCCGTGCATGAGCACGATCGCGCAGGCGCGAATGCCGTCCGAATGCGCCGCGCGCAGCTCGATCTCCGCGCCGGCAAGGTCGAGCTCCCGCACGATTTCGCCATGGGCTCCGATGCGCTCGTCGATCTCGATCACGCGGTCGTAAACCGGTTGCGGAAGAACGATCTTGCGCACGAAAAGCTTGGGCCGGTTCTGGTAGGCAATGCGCAGCGCGTCCCCGAAGCCGCGGGTGATCGCGAGCACGGTGCGCTCACCCTTGCGCTCGAGCAAGGCATTAGTGGCGACCGTCGTGCCCATTTTTACCGCGTCGATCTTCGCGGCCGGGATTGGGGCGCCGGGCGCCACGCCGAGCAGCTCGCGGATCCCGGCAACGGCCGCATCGCGATAACGCTCGGGATTCTCGGAGAGCAATTTGTGCGTCAGCAGGGTCCCGTCCGGCAGTCGTGCGACGATGTCGGTGAACGTGCCGCCACGGTCGATCCAGAATTGCCAACGGCTCGGCGGAATATCCGTCATGGTCAGGAACGTAAGGAAGCCTGCTGGGAAGGCGTCACGGACCCGGACAGATGGTGCGTACGCTTCAACGGTGCGTGGGTCCATTATAGCGGCGAGCAGAGTGTAGCCGCCCTTCCTCTGCGAGCCGGGACCGCGTCATGTTGCGCCGTTCCGGCGCTCGCCGCCGGTCGGCCAAGTGTGGTACAAATGCGCCGTGCTTGCCCGGGCTCACGCGCGTGCGCGCACCGGCAAATTTCGATATCAAAGCTGCGGGGGATTCCGATGAAACCTTTCCACGCTCTAGTTGCCGCGCTCGGTCTCTGCCTCGCCGCGGGCGCCGGCGCACAAACCAAATGGGATATGCCGACCGCGTATCCCGCGACTAACTTTCACACTGAAAACATCATGCAGTTCGTGGCCGACGTCGACAAGGCGACCGGCGGCAAACTCAAGATCACGGTGCATTCGAACGCGTCGTTGTTCAAGGCCCCTGAGATCAAGCGCGCGGTTCAGACCGATCAGGCGCAAATCGGCGAGGTGCTGATCTCCGCTTACTCCAACGAAGACCCGCTCTTCGGCGCCGATTCGATACCCTTCCTGGCGACGAGCTACGCGGACGCGGCCAAGCTCTGGAAAGCGTCGCGCAAAGCAATCGAGGACAGGTTTGCCAAGCAGGGGATGCGGGTCCTCTACGCCGTGCCATGGCCGCCGCAGGGGATCTACTCCAACAAGCCGATCGCGTCGCTGGCGGACATGAAGGGCTTGAAGATGCGCACGTACAACCCCGCGACGTCGCGCATCGCCGAGCTCGCCGGCGCCCAACCGGTCACCATCCAGGCAGCGGAGCTGGCGCAGGCGATGGCAACCGGAGCCGTGAATGCGAATATCACTTCCGGCGCGACGGGTTACGATTCCAAGGCGTGGGAACAGGTGAAGTATTTCTACGACGCGCAAGCCTGGCTGCCGAAGAACATCGTGTTCGTCAATGAAAAGGCCTTCGGGGCGCTCGACAAGTCCACTCAGGACGCGGTGCTGAAAGCCGCCGCCGATGCCGAGGCGCGCGGCTGGAAGCTCTCCGAGGAAAAAACCAAGTGGTATCTAGAGCAGCTGGCCAAGAACGGCATGACCGTTGCTCCGCCCTCGCCCTCACTCGCCGGGGACCTCAAGAAGATCGGCGATAC
>DASWDF010000264.1:0-2558 GCA_036395475.1 Casimicrobiaceae bacterium | reverse complement strand
TGGGCGAAAGCCAACAGCGATACGCTCGTGCGCTACATCAAGGCCTATATCGAAGGCAGCCGCTGGGCGCTCGATCCCGCCAACAAGGACGAGGCCATCGCGCTGCTCGCCGAGCGGCTCAAGCTTTCGCCGCAAATCGCCGCGCAATCCTACGCGGTAGCGATCAATCCCGCGGAGGGCATTGCCAAGGACGTGAGATTCGACATGGCGGGTTTCAACAATACGCTGAAGCTGCGCGCTGAGATCGAAGGACAGTGGGGCGGCAATCCGCCGCCGGCGGCGAAATACATCGATCTATCGTATTACGATCGGGCGCTGTCGAGCATTCGATGACGGATGGAATCGATCGATGTGCTTGTGGCGGGATGACCCCCGTCACTTGCACGGACCGCTGTCCCTGAGCTCGATCGAGGTGAGTTCGCCGCTGATCGCGAAGTCGGTGTAATCGAGCATCAGTGCGCGCGAGACGCCGTTCTCGTAGAGCTCGAACCTGATGGCATAGACCGGCGCCTGGTCATCCCTGGCCGTCTTGTCGAAATAGCTCACCGTGACCGGCCACCGCTTGAGGCCGGCGAGTGTCGGCTCGCCGGCCGCAGCGTCGGTCGGGGGGCGCTCGCTCGGGGCGATCGCGGGGCCGATGACCGTGAGCGTGTTGTAGACCTTCTCGCCCTTTTCCGAACCGTCGTAGATCGGAACCTCCAGAATGTTCTTGTCCTCGCGCGCGGCCTCGATGATGCGTCGCATGTGATCGGTCGGAAATACCATGGCCGCGTCGAGGTCGAAGGTCTTGGCGGCAGGCTCCCTCAGCCTGACCGCGACCTTGTCGCGCTGGCGTTCGGCTTGCCCGTCGACCGAGTCGACCAGCGTTTCGTTTAGATAATTCTGTGACTTGAAGATGAGCTTCCTCGCCGCGCCGTCTTCCCACGTGGTCGAGCGCAGGTCGCTGAGCGTGACCTTGCCCTCGCCATTGTCGAGTTCGGAGACCTGACGGAACTGCAGCGCGTAGCCGTCGCAGGCATTGCCGGAGAAATCGTAGAGGATGCGCCCGCGCGCGGCCACGGCCGCCGAATTGCCGCGCGTGTGCGCGAGCTTGAGTTCATAGACCGCGCGATGCGAGGCGAGTTCGCCGGCCGGCGTCAGCGCCGTTGCGCGTTGCGCGCCCAAACCGCCGACCAAAATCGCCGCGATGATGGTGCCGAGCGTCGACTTGCCGAAGATCGTCATCACAGTCTGCCTCCGCGCCGCCGACTTGCGGCGCAACATAGGGATACCCTCCGGCTCCTGCAACCATGCAATGCCCCAGCCATATCGGTGTCCCGGGCGCAGCGCAGCACGAAGTGGTGCGCTGCAGACCCGGGACCGCTCCAGTCTGTGGCGGTCCCGGATCAGCGGTGCACCACTCGCGCTCCGCGCTCGCGCTGCACCGCATCCGGGACACGCCCATGCGCGGGCGTGGCTTGCATGCGCGCGCCCGATCGGCGAAGACAAGGCATCCGATCCAAAGCGCAGCAGGAGGACGTCATGGCCGGAACGGTCGACAAGAAGCTCGCCGAGCTCGGAATTGCGCTACCCACGCCGGCAAGCCCTGTCGCCAATTACATCCCGTTCGTGCGCGTCGGCACGTTGCTGTTCGTTTCGGGTCAGATCTGCCTCGATGCGGGCGGCAAACTGGTCGCCAAAGGCAAGCTCGGCAGCGGAGTAGCACTGGAGGACGGCCAAAAAGCGGCACGCGCCTGCGCGATCAACGTGCTGGCACAAGTCAAGGCCGCGCTCGGCGATCTCGACAAGGTCAAGCAGGTGGTGCGCTTGGGCGGCTTCATCAATTCCGACCCGGCTTTTCTCGACGGGCCCAAGGTCATGAACGGCGCTTCCGACCTCATGGTCGCCGTGTTTGGCGACAAGGGCCGGCATGCGCGGACGACTGTCGGGGTAGCCGTGCTGCCGGGCGACGCCGCGGTCGAGGTCGAAGGTGTTTTCGAGGTCGCCTGACGCGCTCATCATCAATGGCCGATCTCGATTGGCTGATCGCGCGGCCGCTCGCGCATCGGGGTCTGCACGATGATCAAAACGGCATCATCGAGAATACGCCTTCGGCATTCGCGGCCGCGATCGCGGCGCGCTACGGCATCGAATGCGACCTGCAAATCAGCAGCGACGGCGAGGCCATGGTGTACCACGACGATACGCTTGGCCGGCTGACGGAAACGAGCGGTCGGCTCGACGCAATGACGGCCGCCGAGCTCAAGCGCGTCACTTTTAGAGCAACCCGAGACCGCATGATGACGCTCGGCGAACTATGCGACTTCGTGGCCGGCGGGGCGGCGCTGCTCATCGAATTGAAGAGCCCGCGCGCCGGTGATCGCCGGCTCGCCACCCGCGCCGCGAAGGTGCTGTCGGGCTACGCCGGGCAGGCAGCGGTGATGTCGTTCGAACCAGCGCAGATTGTCGAGCTGGGCCGGATCGCACCGCGGCTGCCCCGCGGTATGGCCGTACAAAAGCACGCCTGGAGCGACGCCTTCGCCGCGCCCGGGCGCTCCATGGCCGCGCTCGCGCGCGTG
>DASWDF010000263.1:0-2482 GCA_036395475.1 Casimicrobiaceae bacterium | reverse complement strand
GCTGGCGCTTTCGGTGAAGAACCGCAGCCCGAACATGTACACGCTGATCGGACTGGGCGTCGCGCTCGCCTGGGTCTTCAGCATTGCGGCGGTGTTCGCACCCGGTCTTTTCCCGCAGGAATTCCGGGAGGACAGCGGCCAGGTCGGCGCCTACTTCGAGGCGGCCGCGGTCATCGTCACGCTGGTGCTGCTGGGCGAGGTGATGCAGTTGCGCGCGCTCGGCCAGACGAGCCGCGCGATCCGCGAGTTGCTCGCGCTCGCGCCGAACACGGCGATGCGCATCGAGGCCGACGGGCGCGAGGTCGAGGTGCCTCTCGCCGAGGTGCAGGTGGGCGACAAGCTGCGCGTGCGTCCCGGAGAGAAGGTGCCCGTGGATGGGACTTGCCTTGAGGGTTCGTCGAACGTGGACGAATCGATGATCACCGGCGAGCCGATTCCCGTGCCCAAGAAGCCGGGCGACAGGGTCACAGGCGCGACGATCAACAGCAAAGGCACGCTCGTCATCCGCGCCGAGCGCGTCGGCGCGGATACCCTGCTCTCGCAGATCGTCCACATGGTCGCCCAGGCGCAGCGCACCCGCGCGCCGGTGCAGCGTCTCGCGGACCTCGTCGCTGCGTACTTCGTCGAAACGGTCATCGCGATCGCGGTCCTGACTGCGCTCGTCTGGGGGTTCTTCGGCCCCGAGCCCAGGCTCACCTATGCGGTGGTCAATGCCGTGGCGGTACTCATCATCGCCTGCCCTTGCGCGGTGGGGCTCGCGACGCCTATTTCCATCACCGTTGCGATGGGGCAGGGGGCGATCAATGGCATCCTGTTCCGGAATGCCGAAGCCGTGGAGAAGCTGCGCGAGATCGACACGCTCGTCATCGACAAGACCGGCACGCTCACGCTCGGCAGTCCGCGGCTCGTGGACTTCGTCGTCGAGCCGGGCATCGCGGAGAACGAGGCGCTTGGGCTGATCGCAAGTCTCGAACGCGCGAGCGAACACCCCCTCGCGCAGGCTGTCGTCAAAGGCGCGGAGGACCGCGGCCTGCGTCTCTCTCCGGTGGAGAACTTCGAGTCGGTCACGGGGCAAGGGGTGCGCGGAGAGATCGGTGGCCGCAGGATCGCGGTCGGCAGCCGCCGCTTCATGGAAGCGCAGGGCACGCTGCCCGCTTCGCTCGCCGACAAGGCCGATGCGCTGAGGACGCAGGGCAAGACCGCTCTCTATGCCGCGATCGAGGGGCGCACGATCGCCGTAGTCGCCGTCGCCGATCCGATCAAGGAAACGACGCCCGAGGCGATCAGGACGCTGCAGGCCGAAGGCGTGCGCGTGGTGATGCTGTCGGGGGATTCGCGCAAGACGGCGGAAGCGGTCGGCCGGCAGCTCGGCATCGACGAAGTGATCGCCGAAGTGCTGCCGGAGCAGAAAGTCAATGTGATCAAATCGCTGCAGGCACAACGCCGCGCGGTCGCGATGGCGGGCGACGGCATCAACGACGCGCCCGCCCTCGCACAGGCCAACGTGGGCATCGCGATGGGCACCGGAACCGACGTCGCGATCGAAAGCGGCAGCGTGACCCTCGTCAAGGGGGACCTGCGCGGCATCGTCAAGGCAATCCGCCTGTCGCGGGCGACCATGCGCAACGTGAAGCAGAACCTGTTCTTCGCTTTTGTCTACAACGCGCTCGGCGTCCCGATCGCGGCGGGCGTGCTCTATCCGTTTTTCGGATTGCTGCTGTCGCCGATCTTCGCCGGGGCCGCCATGGCGATGAGCTCGGTGTCCGTGGTTACCAACGCGTTGCGGCTGCGGCGCGCGAGGCTCTGATGAGCGAATACCACTACGTCTGGCTGGTCTGGTCGAGCGCGTTCCTGCTGCCCTGGCTCCTCGCTTTTGCGACCGTGCCTGGGTACCGCGGCGTGATGTGGCGCGCGAGCTTCGCGACGTCGCTGTTCGGCGCGACGGAGCCGATTTTCGTTCCGGAGTATTGGAACCCTCCCAGCCTCTTCGACCTGGCGCAGCGCACGGGCTTCGATATCGAGAGCTTCATTTTCTGTTTCGCCATCGGCGGGATCGGCGCGGTGCTTTACAACTCATTGACGGGACAGGATCTCGTGCCGATGAGCGAAGCCGAAAAGCGGCATCGTATGCACCGCTTTCACCGCGTTGCGCTCCTTGCGCCTTTCGTCGCGTTCGTGCCGCTCTATTTTCTGCCCTGGAATCCCATCTATCCGTCGATCGCCAGTCTCGCGATCGGCGCCATTGCCGCGGTGATTTGCCGGCCCGACCTCAAATGGAAGACTTTCGTCGGCGGATTTCTGTTCTTCGTTTTCTATGCGATTTTCATGCTGGGGTTGAGAGTGTCCGCTCCCGGCTACATCGAGCAAGTGTGGAACCTGCCGGTGCTGAGCGGAATGCTGGTTTATGGAATTCCCCTCGAGGAATTGCTGTTCGGATTTGCCTTCGGCCTGTACTGGACCGGCGTGTATGAACATTTCACCT
>DASWDF010000262.1:0-7803 GCA_036395475.1 Casimicrobiaceae bacterium | reverse complement strand
AGCGGAAAGCCCCCAAAGGTCGCCATCATCGCAGTCGCCCGAAAACTCGTCGTCCTCGCCAACACCCTGATCACCGAAGATCGAATGTGGCAGCCTCAATCGCCAAAACATGCTTGACTTCCAACACAGATGCTCACCCGGTCCTCGCAGGCTTCGCCTGCTCGGCCCACCCTCTCCCGCAAGGGGAGAGGGTATTCGAGCGCGTGGTGAGAGCCGCCCCCTCATCTCCACCGGCCGCGGGCTGCGCCGCCAGGGCGGGCTGCACACGCTCTACATTTCCCCGCTCAAGGCGCTCGCGGTCGACATCGCGCGCAATCTGGAAACGCCGGTCGCCGAGATGCGGCTGCCGATTCGCATCGAGACGCGCACCGGCGACACGCCCGCCTCCAAGCGCCAGCGCCAGCGCCGCGATCCGCCGCACATCCTGCTCACCACGCCCGAGCAGCTCGCGCTCATCCTCGCGTCGCCCGATGCGCCCTATCTGTTCGGCACGCTGCGGCGCGTCGTGCTCGACGAATTACATGCGCTGGTGACCAGCAAGCGCGGCGATCTGCTCTCCCTCGGCCTCGCGCGCCTGTTCCGCCTCGCGCCGGACCTCACCAGCGTCGGCCTTTCCGCCACCGTCGCCGAGCCCGACGATCTGCGCCGCTTTCTCGTTCCGCAACCCGCAGGCGCCGCCGCACTCGCCGATCTCGTGATCGCCGACGGCGGCGCCGCCCCCGACGTCAGCATGCTCGACACCGCCGAGCGGCTGCCTTGGGCCGGCCACTCCGCGCGCCACGCGCTCGGCGAGATCTACGCCCTGATCAAGCGCCACAAGACCACGCTCGTGTTCGTCAACACCCGCAGCCAGGCCGAGACCATCTTCCAGGAGCTGTGGCGCATCAACGACGACGGCCTTGCCATCGCGCTCCATCACGGCTCGCTCGACGTGGCGCAGCGCCGCAAGGTCGAGGCCGCGATGGCGAGTGGGCGCCTGCAGGCGGTGGTGTGCACCTCCTCGCTCGACCTCGGCGTCGACTGGGGCGACGTCGATCTCGTCGTCAATGTCGGCGCGCCCAAGGGCGCCTCGCGGCTCCTCCAGCGCATTGGCCGCGCCAACCACCGCATGGACGAGCCGTCGAAGGGCGTGCTCGTGCCCGCCAACCGCTTCGAGGTGCTCGAATGCCGCGCCGCGCTCGACGCCATCGCGGAGCATGCGCAGGACACGCCGCCCGCCCGCACCGGCGCGCTCGACGTGCTGGCGCAGCACATCCTCGGCTCGGCCTGCGGCGAGGCTTTCCGGGCCGACGCGCTCTATGCCGAGGTGATGAGCGCCGCGCCTTACGCCGGCCTTGCGCGCGCCGATTTCGACGCCGCGCTCGATTTCGTCGCCACCGGCGGTTATGCGCTCAAGGCCTATGAACGCTTCGCCAAGATCCGGCAGGGCCAGGACGGCCGCTGGCGCGTGAGCCATCCGATGATCGCGCAGCGCTACCGCATGAACGTCGGCACCATCGTGGAGGCCGACATGCTGAAAGTCCGCCTGGTGCGCTCGCGCGCCTCCAAGATGATCCCGCGCGGCGGGCGGCTGCTGGGTGAGGTCGAGGAATATTTCATCGAGATGCTCACGCCCGGCGACACCTTCGTGTTCGCCGGCGAGATCCTGCGCTACGAGGCGCTGATGCAAGACGAGGTCTACGTCTCGCGCGCCACCTCCGAGGACCCCAAGGTGCCGTCCTACGAGGGCGGGAAGTTTCCGCTCTCGACTTACTTGGCCGACCGCGTGCGCAACATCATTGCCGATCCGCACGAATGGCGGCCGCTGCCTTCTCAAGTGCGCGAGTGGCTCGAGATCCAGGACTGGCGCTCGCTGCTGCCGGGCCGGCGCGAGCTCCTGGTCGAGACCTTTCCGCGCGCCAACAAGTACTACCTCGTCTGCTATCCGTTCGAAGGGCGGCTGGCGCACCAGACCCTCGGCATGCTGCTCACGCGCCGGCTCGAACGCGCCCGCCTGCGCCCGCTCGGCTTCGTCGCCAACGAATATGCGCTCGCGATCTACGGGCTTGGCGATGTCGCGCTGCGCATCGACCGCGGCGAGCTCTCGCTTGCGGCGCTGCTCGACGAGGACATGCTGGGCGACGACCTCGAAGCCTGGCTCGCCGAATCCGCGCTGATGAAACGCACGTTCCGCACCTGCGCGATCATCGCCGGGCTGATCGAGCGCCGCTTCCCCGGCAAGGAGAAATCCCGCCGCGAGGTCACGATCTCGACCGATCTCGTCTACGACGTGCTGCGCAAGCATCAGGGCGACCACATCCTGCTGCGCGCCGCGCGTGCGGACGCCGCTACCGGCCTCCTGGACATCCGCCGGCTCGGCGAAATGCTCTCGCGAATCAAGGGTCGAATCGTCCATAAAGCGCTCGACCATGTCTCGCCGCTTGCGGTTCCGGTGATGCTGGAGATCGGCCGCGAGCAGGTCCACGGCGAGGCGGGCGATGAGCTCTTGCGCGAAGCCGAGGCGGAGCTGGTGAAGGAGGCGATGTCGTGAGCGTTGTGGGGGGCGCGCAGCCTGAGACGCCGTCGCCGAACCGTCCGCCGAACGGCGAGCTGACGGTCGCCGGCGTTGCGCTCGTCGCCGATTGTGCCGGCGCGCTCTACTGGCCCGAGGAGGGCCTGCTCGCGGTCGCCGACCTGCATCTGGAGAAGGGATCGAGCTTTGCCCGGCGCGGCGTGCTGCTGCCGCCCTATGATACCGCGGCGACTTTGGCGGTGCTCGCACGCCTGGTCGTGCGCTACACGCCGCGCATCGTGATCGCGCTCGGCGACAGCTTCCACGATGGCGAGGGGCCCGCGCGCATTCTCGATGGCGATCGCGCTGCGCTCGGCGCGCTGCAACGCGGGCGCGACTGGATCTGGATCGCCGGCAACCACGACCCCGATCCGGTCGACGGCCTGGGCGGCATCTCGGCGCGGACGCTCGCGATCGGCGCGCTGATCTTTCGTCATCAGCCGGAGGCCGGCGCGGCGCAAGGCGAGATCGCCGGTCACCTGCATCCGGTCGCGCGCGTTGCCACGCGCGGGCGCACCGTGAGCCGGCGCTGCTTCGCGAGCGACGGCACGCGCGTGGTGATGCCGGCCTTCGGCGCCTATACCGGCGGCCTCAACGTGCGCGACCGCGCCTTCGCGGCGGTGTTCGCGACGCTCACGTTCACCGCCCACATGCTCGGCGACGACCGCATCTACCGGATGGCGGCTAAGCGCTGCCTGGGCGATTAGCTGGCGCATTGATTCGCGAGAGCCTGCAACGTCGCCCGACAACGAGCTCTGGCCTCGCTACCTCGCATTCTTCGACGAAGCGCTGGCCCGCCCCGGCTCGGGTGCGCCGTAGCATTTCGAAGGCGCAGGTCTGCGCCGGCACCTGAGCAGATCGCGATCGGCCTACGCCTGGGTGACTGACGTGAATGGTCTCGCATTACCCTCGCACGTGATTCATGCATTGCCGTGGGTACTAGATTGCCGCGCGCGCACAATGGTACCGCGCCCCCTTCACCGCATTTTAGGAACCGTTCCTCTATGGCAAGGCATGAGCGAGAACGCCGCCGCGGATGACGACACAGAAATCCTGCAACGCTATCGCGAGCTCGTCGAAGCCGTTCATATGATTCGGCGGGCGGCGGAGCGAGCAATCCGCGCCGGGGTGCTGCCGGCGATCGAGCTCCATCGCACGGGGATCACGCCGCTGCAGGAATGCGAGGCCGTCGCGCGTGTGCTGTATACGGCCGCTCAAAGGCAGAACCGCAGTACGGGGACGAATGAGCTGGCAGGATTGGGCCCGGACGAATTTCGATTTGATCCCGGCATGGTGGACACCGTGCGGTCAACGTAGTCCGGCATGAGCCAACGGGTCGGCGCACGCAGACAAGTTTACGCAGTCTGCGCAGGCTTGACTGCGTTGCGCCGCCGACAGGCTCCGCGACATGCGGTCGATATGGCGAGGCCGGTCCCGGATGTTTGCTTCGCTCATCCGGGCGACGTTTGTTCAAATTCACTTACCCAATAATGGAATTTCTTTTGAATCGGGTCGTACTCAGAGTTGGGCAGCAATTCATCAAAGATGTAATAGTTCCCCGCCTCACGAGAAAAAGCCGTCGAAACAACGTGGAACTTGAAACCTGCAGGGAACGTTGGCCATCCGAAAAATGGAGACACCTGGCATGGGAGCTACCGTGTCATGCAGAATGCCAAAGAATATCGGACCTACGCGGAGGAATGCGAACGATTAGCGAGACAAATCCCGGTGCACCGCCAAAAACTTCTCAGGATCGCCGAAGCATGGCGAGCTTGCGCAGTTGAAGCTGAGAAGCAGGAGAGAAGAGGGGTGGACGGTGGTGGCGGCAAACGATTGAGTCCTGACGAGGGCCCTGGACAATAGGTGAGGAGTTGCAGCTAACGCGACCTGGCTTTCGACTAGCGCCCCGAACCCGAAGTTCGCGCCCAGTACCGCGAGTCGGTCGCGAACTTCGGGTTCAACGGGGGCAGTAGAATCATAAAGTTGCTGGTGTTCTTTGATTCCGAAGTTCGCATGAGAAGGTGCCGCGAGTATTTGCGAACTTCGGAATCGTGACACTAGGCCGCCGCAAGTTAAATTTGAAGGGGTCCTAAATCTACCGGAACCCTGCCTCTGGCGCTTTTGTTATCCACCGGACCTAGGGCGACGGTTGATGAACGCGAGCTACTACAGGCAGCTGGCGCGCGACTTGATGGCGGACGCGGCCGTTGCCGAAGATCCCAAGATTGCCGCGCGGTTTAGGGAGCGCGCCGAAGAGTATTTGCTCTTGGCAGAAGCTCTTGATGAGCCTGTGCCACTACCGCTTCCAGCATCAGAACCGGAACGACGCCCCGTACAGCAACAGCAGCAGGTCCAACGCAACCGGTCGGACGACACGCGCAAATGCGACCAGTGCGGCGGCAACATGAAACGGGCGGCATCGGTTCCGAAGGTTGGCGCGTACCCCCAGCTGGACACCTTTAAGTGCCTCGCGTGCGACCACGTCATTACGGATGTGGTCGAATAGGCCGCCTCATTTGCCGACCTCATATCGTCGCGACAGCAACCAGGAATTTTATCGAGGGGTCAATCGTGCCCGCGCGCTGACACAAACTTGACCGCCGCGGATCGCGTCGCGCTCCCATCGCAGTGCGCTCCTGCATTTCCGACGCGGTCGTGTGTCAGGTCCTGCCCACGGCTGCCTACGCGGCGCAGTTTGCCGCCGACGTCGAGCGCATCGCCCTGATGGATGCGTTCCTGCCCGGCGTCGGCGACTGGAAGACGGTCTGGCTTCTGCGCGACATGTGGCATTTCCATTTCTACGGCAAGACGCCGCTGGCGCTGGTCGAGGGCCGCGAGCGCACCTACTTCGAGCATTTCTGGAACGACTTCGTCGCCGACCCTGCCAAATCCGTGTCCGAGGTCGACCGCCAGCTCCATGCGGCCGCCTACGCGCAGCCCGGCGGCATGCGCGCAGGCTTCGAAGTCTTCCGCGCCTTCGAGCAGGACGCCAAGGACTTCGCCGAATTCGCCAAGACCAAGCTGAAGATGCCGATGCTGGTGCTCACCGGCGAGACGGCCTCCGGCGAATTTCTCATCACGCAGGGCCGCCTCGTCGCCGACACCGTCGAGGGCGTCGTCCTCAAGGGCTCGGGCCACTGGCTGATGGATGAAGCCCGCGATCAGGCCGTACCGAAGCTGGTGGCGTTCTTCCGCTGACACTGCGTTCGCGTGCCAGCCGGACATACTGCACAGCGATTATGACTTCTTTGGTTGGACCGGCGAAGACGCTCGTTCCGCCCTGAGCGCGCACAACGCGGTGCGAACTCACAACGGCGTATGCGTGCGCGCGTCTCGAAGAAAGGGGGCGGCCCCGGACCTGCCAGTGCGTCGAGAAGCATGGGGAAAGGGACTGCACTCCTGGGTGAGGCATGGAGCCGGTGCCGAGCGACTCGTGATGCGGCGACGAGGGTGTTGGCGGCGCGCTTGTCCGTCACAAGCCCGACCAGCGGTGACCGTTCAGCCCGCCACCGAGGCCTGATTCCTGCAGGACCCGGTCGCGGAGCCGCGTTGGACTGCGCTCGCCCCGCCGCGCTAACTCGATGATGCGCTTCGCGAGGACCTCTCTCGCGGCCTTCGCGCCGTTAGTCAGGTCCAGGGCCTTGCAGACGTCGTCGAGGGCCATCGACATCGCCTTGATGTCGTCTGGTTCGAACGCTCCGTCCCTCAAAAATGGAGCGATGGTCATGACGAACCCCCTTAACAGGCGGGAGCCAAAGTGTCTCTCAGTCGCCCATGCCTGCGGGCCAAAGTCGCTGCGGGCGATAGTTCAATATTCGTGGCTTTTCGGCATTTGGCGACTCTGGAGTCTGTCCGAATCCGTACAATATCGCACTGTTCGACACCGTACAGAGCGCCGCAATGTTGAGGCCCTAGGCACGCGTCGCGAAGGGCGTAAAGCGGGCTCCATCACCGGCCGAGGCTCGTCCTTCAGGCGCTGGTGGCTGAGAGACCATGGCGCTCCCGCCTGCGAAGCGAGGAGCGCGTTATGCCCAGAAGCCGCAACTATTTGCTCGCATCACTTTCCGCCAACGACCTTGATGTGCTGGAGCCGCGCCTCGAGGTCGTGACCCTGGCGCTTCGCAAGAGCCTCGAAAAGCCCAACAGCCGAATCGATGCCGTCTATTTCCCGCACAGCGGCTTCGCGTCCGTCGTCGCCATCCAATCGAGCAACAAGCAGGTCGAGGTCGGATTGATTGGGCGCGAAGGCATGACCGGGTTGCCCATCGTTCTCGGCAATCACCGCTCGCCTCATTCGACCTATATACAAGCCGCTGGGAACGGCCAATGCATGCCGGCGAGCGAACTGCGCGAAGCGATGCGGGAGAGCCCATCGCTGCGAGATTCGCTGTTGAAATATGTGCAAGCGTTCGGCGTGCAGGCCACGCATACAGCGGTCTGCAACGCGCGGTCCAGTTTGGACCAACGATTGGCACGCTGGCTGCTGATGGCCCACGACCGAATCGGCGATGACGTGCTGCTGCTCACTCACGAGTTCTTGTCGCTGATGCTCGGCGTCCGCCGGCCCGGCGTTACGGACGCATTGAGCGCGCTTCAGAAACGGGGTCTCATAACGTGCGCGCGGGGAGGCATCACGGTCAAGGACCGAAGAGGATTGGAGCGCAGCGCGGGCGAGTCCTACGGCGTCCCGGAGGCCGAGTACCGACGACTGATTGGCTGAACAAGAAATCGCAGGGTGCCGCCGAGTTCGTCGATACCGCCGGGAATTACGCGGAGCGGAATTACGGTGGCACCGGTAAGGACTGCACTTGCCCGATCATCCGGCCAAACGGATCGACGAACTCCCGCCCTGGAATTGGCGTTCGCAGAACGTCGCGGCTCGAGCTGCTTGATGGAGCCGGCAGGCTCAACCAAGTCTGCCATACCCGTGGTCTTCACCGGATGCGTACCGGAGGTGTACGAGAGTTCGTTGAAGGGGCACGGGTATCCGCAGATCAGAGGTCTTGCCGCGTGGGTCGACGCGCGTTCGGATCAGCGATGCAATAGGTGCGGAGGAACAATTGCCGATTCGCTAGCTGGGGAAACATGACTGTGCGGTGAGATCAATCGTCGGGCCAAAATAGGTCGTAATGAAGTTGAATGTGTAATTCGCCGTGACGGTTGTGCCGCAGGCCGCCGCGGCCACGGTGAACGTTGACGCTGGAATATTGAGACCAAAGGATTGCTGAGCAGCGTAGCTGGCGATATCCCCG
>DASWDF010000261.1:0-2027 GCA_036395475.1 Casimicrobiaceae bacterium | reverse complement strand
GGCAGCGCCGGTTGCATGATTGCAATGCCCGCGCTCATCACGACGGTGGCGGCATAGAGCGCGAACACATCGAGTAAGGCGCCACGCAGTCCGGAGGCGAGGCCCGCGACGATCAAACCGGTGATCAGCGTCGGCAACGGGCCCAAGCGTGCGATGAAGAGCGATCCGGGAAGCGCCGCGATGGCGAACAGGACCATGGGCAGGCCGGAAAGAACCCCGACCTCGGTCCCGGACAGGCGCAGATCGGACTGGATGAGCGCAATGACCGGCGGCACGGCGAGAATGCTCAGCCGCAGAGCCACCCCCGCGAGCCAGAGCAGGCTGCCGGCAATCCAGACTTCCCGCATGGCACTCCCGGCAGCCGCGTTCGTTGCTCTCGTTTGTCCAGCCGGTAATGCGCGGCTTGACCCGCGCATCCATCTTCTTCGCAAGAAATTCTTACAAAGCTGGATGGATTGCACCGCAACTCGGGCCTGCCCGAGTTGCGCAGTATAACGTGCCGCAAGTCGGGTAAACCGGACTTGCGGTGTCAAGCCCGGCAATGACGACTTTTCCTACGCCGCGCCTTTCAGGCGCTCGAGCGCTTCGTCGATCTTGAGCCGGCGCGCCTCCGCCTCTTCGCGCTTTTCGCGCTCGCCTTCGACCACGTCCTCCGGCGCGCGCGCGACGAAGTCGGCATTGGCGAGCTTGGCATCGATGCGCGCGATGTCGGATTTGACGCGTGCCATTTCCTTCTCGAGGCGTGCCTTCTCGGCGGCAAAATCGACCACGCCCTTGAGCGGCAGCGCCGCGACTTCCCCGCGCACGATGAGCTGCACCGCGCCCTGCGGCGGCCGCTGCGCGAGCGAAATATCGGAGAGGCGCGCGAGCCGCCGCATGGTCTCGGCCCAACGCGATACTCTCGCCTGCGTCGCCGCCGAGAAGGCTACCAGCACGAGAGGAATCTCGGTCGCTGGCGTGATGTTCATTTCCGCCCGCACGGAGCGGATGGCGCCAACGAGGTCGACGACCCAGCCGATCTCGGCCTCTGCTTCGAGGTCGTCGAGCCCCTCAAGCTTCGGCCAGGACGCCAGCGCAAGCAAGCCGTCGCGAACCGAGCCGCTCTCGCCGGTCACCTGCCACAGCTCCTCGGTGACGAACGGCGTGAACGGGTGCAGGAGCTTGAGGATCTCGTCGCGCACCCACGCCGTCATCGCCCGCATCTCATCCTTGGCAGGACCGTCCGCCCCCTGCAGCACCGGCTTCGCCAGCTCCAGGTACCAGTCGCAGAAGATATTCCACACGAAGCGGTACGCCGCGCCCGCCGCTTCGTTGAACCTGTAGGCCTCGATCGCCTCGGTGATCTCGCGCGCGGCTTTGCCGGTCTCGTGCGCGATCCAGCGGTTGAGCGTCTCCTTCGCCGACTTCGGGTCGAAGCCCGGCACCGTCACGCAGTGGTTCATCTCCGCAAAACGGCAGGCGTTCCACAGCTTGGTCGCGAAATTGCGGTAGCCCTCGACGCGCTGGGTGGAAAGCTTGATGTCGCGCCCCTGCGCCGCCATGGCGGCGAGCGTGAAGCGCAGCGCGTCGGCGCCGTATTCGTCGATCAGCTCGAGCGGGTCGATGACGTTGCCTTTCGACTTCGACATCTTGCCGCCGCGCTCGTCGCGCACGAGGGCGTGGATGTAGACCGTGTGGAACGGCACCTCTTGCATGAAGTGCAGCCCCATCATCATCATGCGGGCGACCCAGAAGAAGATGATGTCGAAGCCGGTGACGAGCACGTCGGTCGGGTAGTAGCGCTTGAGCTCCGCGGTCTCGTCTGGCCAGCCCAAGGTCGAGAACGGCCACAGCGCCGAGGAGAACCAGGTATCGAGCACGTCCTCGTCGCGCGTGAGCAGCTTGCCTTCCTGACGACGCATGTCGGCGGCGGCTTCGTCGGAGAGCGTGCCGTTGGCGAGATAATGGGCCATTGCTTCGCTTAGCGCTTCAGCCTCGCTCTCGACGACGAAGACTTTGCCGTCCGGCCCGTACCACGCCGGTATCTG
>DASWDF010000260.1:0-19558 GCA_036395475.1 Casimicrobiaceae bacterium | reverse complement strand
AACGCCCTGCACGTCGGCCTGGCCGCCGAGCTTCCCTTCGGTGCCGACCTCGCGCGCCACGCGCGTGACTTCGGCCGCGAACGAGCGCAACTGATCGACCATGGTGTTGATCGTATTCTTGAGCTCGAGAATCTCGCCCTTGACGTCCACCGTGATCTTCTTCGACAGGTCGCCCGTCGCGACTGCCGTGGTCACGTCCGCGATATTGCGCACCTGCGCGGTCAGATTGCCCGCCATCGAGTTCACGCTGTCAGTCAGGTCTTTCCACGTCCCCGCCACGCCCTTGACCCGCGCCTGGCCGCCCAGCTTGCCTTCGGTCCCCACTTCGCGCGCCACCCGCGTGACTTCGGCGGCGAACGAACCGAGCTGATCGACCATCTTGTTGACGGTCTTCGCCGTGCGGAGGAACTCGCCCTGCAACGGCTCTCCGTCGACTTCGAGCGCCATCGTTTGCGACAGATCGCCCTGCGCCACAGCACCGATCACGCGTGCGGTCTCGCTCGTCGGATGGACCAGATCGTCGATGAGCTGATTGACCGCGTCGATCGAATCGCGCCAGAAGCCGGTCAGGTCGCCCATGCTGCAGCGCTTCCCGAGCTTGCCCTCCTTGCCGACGACGCGCGAGAGCCGCTCCAGCTCCTGCGCCATCCGTTCGTTGCGCTCGACAACATCGTTGAACACATCGGAAACCCGTCCTAACGAACCGGTCCAATCCGCCGGCAGGCGCACCGAGCCGTCGCCTCGCTTGAGCGCGTTCAGCGCGCCGAGAATGACGGTGATTTCATCAGCGGGGAGTATTGCGCGTTCGACGACTTGCATGGTTCGCCTCCGAATGCATGCGCGAAAGCTCGCGCGGGCACGCCGACATCCTTCGCTCTACGTGCCGGGAAATCCAAAGCAGAATACGCGCGCCGCAGGGCGACATGCAAGCGAGGGCGCATTGTAAGATTTACAAGCGGCGAGACGCCACGAGAGGCCGATGCTGTGGCCGACAGATGAGCATGAGCGGCGGCGCCGGCTCGCTTTCATCAACTGTCCCATCAGACGACGCGCCGCGCGCCGATCAGGCCTTGGGCAGCGCGGCCAGCACTTTCTCCGGAGTAAACGGCACCGAGCGCAGCCGCGCGCCCGTCGCGTCGAAAATCGCGTTCGCGATCGCCGAGGGCACGACGGCCGCGGTCGGCTCGCCGGCGCCCCAGGGTTTTTCCGTCGGCCGATCGATCAAGTCGATGGCGACCTCGGGAACGTCGGGGAACCTGAGGATCGGATAGGTCGTCCAGTCCACGCTCGTAACTTTGGCGCGATCGAACTTCAGCTCTTCGAGCAGTGTCCGGCTCGTCGTCTGCACGACATTCCCCTCGATCTGGTTCTTCAGCCCGTCGGGATTGATGATCTGGCCGCAGTCGTGCGCGACGTAGAACTTCTTCACCGCGACCTTGCCGGTCTTCTTGTCCACCTCGACGTTGGCGACCACGCCGACGTAGGTGCGTACGAGCTCGTACCTCACGTACGACACGCCACGGCCTTTCACGACGTCGCCCGCCTGCTGCACGCGTCCGGTGCGCGAAGGCCAGTTGGCGAGCTTAGCCAGCCGCTGCAGCAGGTCGACGCCGCGCGGGTCGTTCAGATTCCGCAACCGGAAATCGAGCGGGTCCATGCCGACGGCCGCAGCGAGCTCATCGACGAAGCTCTCGTTGGCGAAAGTGTTCTGCATGCGGCCCGGGGTGCGTATCCACGAAGGGCGGAACGGCGTCTCGGCGAGCCAGTGCGCGGTTGCCTTGATGTTGGGGATCGTGTAGGGGATCGCGAGCGACTGGTGGATGTTGCCCGGATGCGGATCCTCGCGCGGCAAGCCGGCCAACTCGGCCGGAAGCAGCGTCACCGCGATGTCCTTCGGCCGGTCGGGAACGAAGACCTCCGATTCCCAGGCGAGCACGATGCCCTTGTCGCCGATGGCGGCGCGGTAGTCGTGGAGCGTCGGCGGGCCCTTCGGATCCCAGCCGTGCTCGTCCTGTCGCATCCATTGCACGCGCACCGGCAATCCTGTGTCCTTCGCCAGCAGCGCTGCGTCCGCAGCCGCGTCCTCGTGACCGTTGCGGCCGTAGCAGCCCGAACCCTCGATATAGATGCAGCGCACGTCATCGGGCTGCAGGCCCAGCATATTGGCGATCTGCTTGCGCAGAAGATGCGTCTGCTGCGAAGCGCTCCAACAAGTGAGCTTGCCGTCCTTGTATTCCGCCACCGCGCACGAAGGTCCGATCGAGCCGTGGGTGTGGATCGCGAAGTCGTAGCTCGCGGAAACGATCTTCGCGTTCGGCGTCTTCATCGCCTCCGCGCTGTTGCCGACCTTCTGCAGGTCCTCGTCCTTGTTGATCTTGACCTTGCGCACGTATTCCCACAGCTTCGCCTTGTCGGGAAGACCTTGCCAGTCGGACCACGTCGTCTCGACCGCCTTACT
The DNA here is from genome assembly GCA_036395475.1 of Casimicrobiaceae bacterium. Classification (GTDB taxonomy): domain Bacteria; phylum Pseudomonadota; class Gammaproteobacteria; order Burkholderiales; family Casimicrobiaceae; genus PALSA-1003. Next base: position 17,100 of record DASWDF010000260.1, on the reverse strand, counting down.
TGCCTTGATCGCCGCCCATTCGCTGCGGCCGAGCACGGCGAGATAGTTTCCTTTGCGGATCGCGCCGATGTAGCCAGGAATCCTGCGGCAGTCGAAATCGTTCCACGCCTGCAGCGTCGCCTTCATGGCGCGCGGGCGGACCACGCGCGCGTGGATCATGCCCTTGAGCTTGAAGTCGTGCATGTAGGTAAAGCGCCCGGTTACTTTGTCCGGGATGTCGAGACGCGCGATCGGCTGGCCCACGATCGTGTAGTCCTTCGGATCCTTGAGGGGCGCCTTGGGATCGACCTTGATCTGGAAGTCCCTGCCGCCGATGAGCTGCGCGTACGTGAGGGCCTTGCCCCCGGCCTTCGGCACGACGACGCCGTCTTTGACCGTGAGCGCGTCTTTGGCCAAACCCTGTCCCGCTGCCGCGTGCGAGAGCAGCGCATCGCGCGCGGTCGCCGCGGCCTGCCGGATCTGCATGCCGCCATTCTGGATCGACAGGCTGGCGAAGGTGATGCCCTGATCGGGCGTAAGCAAGGTGTCGCCCTGGATCACGGTGACGCGGGCTAGCGGTACCGAAAGCTCCTCGGCGGCGATCTGCGCCAGCGCCGTACGCACGCCGGTGCCAAGATCGACCTTGCCGGAGAAAACGGTTACGCCGCCCTTGGCATCGATGGCAAGAAAGCCGTCGACCTGATCGGCGGCAACGGTTTTCGCCGGCGCTGCTTGCGCAGCAGCGTCGCCGAGGCCGCCCACGGAAAAAGTAACGACCAGGGCGCCGCCAGTCTTCAGGAATTCGCGGCGCGATTCACTGCCGAGTCGCAAGCGAGTCTGCCCCGTCATGGTCGTCCCTTCAGGCCATCGCCTCGGACGCGCGCTTGACGGCGCGGACGATACGCAAATGCGTTCCGCAGCGACACAGATTCTCCGCGAGCGCGGCGCGAATCTGCGGCTCGCTGGGTTTGCTGTTGGTCTGCAGCAATGCCGCGGCCTGCATGATCATGCCGTTGATGCAGTAGCCGCATTGCGCGGCCTGCTCGTCGATGAATGCCTGCTGCAATGGATGCGGCTTGGCCGGCGTGCCCAGTCCTTCGAGGGTCACGACCTTCCTGCCCACCGCGGAGGACACCGGCATCGAGCACGAGCGCACGGCCTTGCCGTCGACGAGCACCGTGCATGAGCCGCATTGGCCGAGGCCGCAGCCAAAAAGCGGACCGTGCAATCCCAGATCGTCACGCAGTGCATACAGCAGCGGCATTTCCGGGTCGTCGGCGACGATCGACGCCGGTTTGCCGTTCACGTTGAGCGCGAGTTTCATCGAGGCCCCTATCCCCTTAGGAAATGTCGCCATTTTGTTCCTGCGCGCGGCGGTTGCAAATACCCGGCGCGCCGCGGCCGAATGAATTCGGCCCTGCCCGACCTTCGTAGGCGCGAATTTATCCGCAGGGGACGGCCTGCTAATCGAGCGTCGAGCGGAAGAAGCGTAAGCCGATCGCGATCACGACCAGCATGAACAGCGCGATCGGCCAGGCCTCGGGCAGGATCTCGTTCCAGCCGTTGCCCTTGAGGAGCACGCCGCGGATGATCCGCAGGAAGTGCGTGAGCGGCAGCGCCTGGCCGATCACCTGCGCCCATTCCGGCATGCCGCGGAAGGGGAACATGAAGCCCGACAATAGGATCGACGGCAGGAAAAAGAAGAACGTCATCTGCACCGCCTGCAGCTGATTGCCGGCAACCGAGGAGATGGTCAACCCCAGAGTCAGGTTGGCAGCGATGAACAGCAGGACGGAGAGGTACAGGATGCCGTAGCCGCCGAGCATCGGCACGTGGAACAGCCATTCCGCCAGCGTCAGCACCAGCGTCACCTGCACGAGCCCGATCAGGATGTAGGGCACGATCTTGCCAGTCATGACCTCGAGCGCGGTCGCCGGCGTCGCCAGCAGGTTTTCCATCGTCCCGCGCTCGCGCTCGCGGGTGATCGCGAGTCCCGTCATCATCACCATCGTCATCGTCAGGATCACGCCCATCAGTCCGGGCACGATGTTGTACTGCGTCACGGCTTCGGGGTTGTAACGCGGATGAACGCGCACTTCGAACGCGCCGGGCGTCGCTGCGAGCGCGCCGAGCGGGCCTGTGAGATCGTGCAGCAAGACTGTCTGGGCGAGCTGGTTGACCGCCGCGATGGCGTTGCCCGTCGCGGCGGGATCGGTCGCGTCCGCTTCGACCAGGACGGCGGGCCGCTCGCCGCGGACCAGCCGCTTCGAAAAGTCCGCCGGAATGCTCACCACGAACTGCGCCTGGCCGGTCGCAAGCATCCGATCGGCGTCGGCTTCGTCTCGCGCCTCGCCGACGAAAGCGAAGTACTCGCTGTTCTTCAGCCCCGCCAGAATGCTGCGCGAGAACTCGCTGCGGTCGGCGATGAGCGCCGCGGTCGGCAAGTGCTTGGGATCGGAGTTGATCGCGAAACCGAACAGGACGAGCTGGATGATCGGGATGCCGACGATCATGCCGAAGGTCAACCGGTCGCGCTTCAACTGGATGAACTCCTTGCCGACGATGCCGAGCCAGCGCGAGATGGAGAAATAGTCGCCCATCAATGAATTTCCGTGACCGGCGCCTCGTCCGCGCTGCGCATCAAATGGATGAATACGTCTTCGAGTCCCGGCTCGACCTCGGTCCACTTTCGGCCGGGCTCCTGCATCAACGGACCGAGCTCGCGCTGCATTTGTTCGCGATCGGTGCCGGTCACGTGCAGAACGGCGCCGAATGCCGCGACCTGCTCGACCGACGAGAGCTTGTGCAGACGGGTCTCGAGCGCGGGCAGATCGTCGCCGGTCACCGCCCAGGTCGTAAGCGACTGACTGGCGATGACCTCCTGGGCGGTGCCCTGCACCAGCAGCTTGCCGTTGAGGATGTAGCCGAGCTTCGTGCAGCGTTCGGCCTCGTCCATGTAATGCGTGCTGACCAGCACCGTCATGCCGCGCGCGGCAAGCGCGTGCAATTCCTCCCAGAAGTCGCGCCGCGCCTTGGGATCGACGCCGGCCGTCGGTTCGTCGAGCAGGAGCAGCTGCGGGTCGTGCAGCAGGCACGCGGCGAGCGCCAGGCGCTGCTTCCAGCCGCCGGAGAGCGTGCCGGCGAGCTGGTTCCCACGCTGCGCCAACCCGAGCTGCTCGAGCGTCTGCTCGACCTTCGCGTGCCCGTCGGCCATGCCGTACATGCGCGCAACGAAGCGCAGGTTCTCGCGGATGGTGAGGTCTTCCCAGAACGAGAAGCGCTGCGTCATGTAGCCGGCATGGCGCTTGATCTGCTTGGTCTCGCGAACGATGTCGTACCCCAGACAGGTGCCTTCGCCGCTGTCGGGCGTGAGCAGCCCGCAGAGCATGCGGATCGAAGTGGTCTTGCCGCTGCCGTTGGGGCCGAGAAAGCCGAAGATTTCGCCGCGGCGTACGGTGAGCGATAGGTCCTTGACGACGTGGTTTTCGCCGAAATGCTTGTTGATGCCGTGCACGTCGATGACGACGTCGGCGGCGCGCGCGTCGTTCATTGGTGCACCCCCGCGCTTGCGGCCTCATTGGCCAATTCGGCCGCTGCGCTGCCCCCAAAGGCGGGGGCGCACCCGCGCCTTGGCCCTGCGGCGCTCATGGCGCCGCCGGCAGCGTCACGTCGACCGGTTGTCCGGGATTGAGCTTCGCAGCGACGTCGGGCGCGGGTCTCGCCTCGACCAGGTACACGAGCTTGGCGCGGTTTTCCTTCGAGTAGAGTACCGGCGGCGTGAACTCGGCGCGGTCGGCGATGAACGAGATCGTCGCCTTGATCGGGCCGCCGCATGCATCGCAGGTGAAACTCATCGTCTGCCCGGGCTTGAGCCGGCCGAGCAGTGGCTCCGGCACGTAGAAGCGCAGCTTGACGTTGGCCGGCGGCAGCAGGCTCACCACCGGGCTGCCGGCGGGCACGAAATCGCCGACGACGTAATACGTGTCGTTGACGCGTCCAGCTTGCGGTGCAGTCGCTGCACGCTGCGACAGCCGCCAGTCGCTTTGCGCGACGGCCTGTCGCGCCGCGTCCGCGTCGGCCTGCGCGGCGCGGATCTCGTCGGGACGTCCTCCCGGAAGATTGGCGGTCTGCACCGCCGCCTTGAGTTGTGCGACCAGCGCATCGTCGCTCTTCAACTTCGTGCGCATGTCGTCGAGCGCGGCCTGACTGATGAAGCCCGACCGGAACAGCGATTCCTGGCGCCTGAAGTTCGCGGCCGAGAGCTCACGCGCAGCCTGCGCCTGGCGCAGTTGCTCGGCGACCGTTTCGACTTCCGGCGGCCGCTTGCCCTTCTTGAGGTTGTCCAGGCGCGCCAGCGCGCCGCGCAGCTGTTCCTCGGATTGCCGCCGCGCCGCGACCTCGTTCTCGCGCTCGAGCGCGAACAACGGCGCGCCGGCTGCGACCTGATCGCCACGTTGCACCGAGAGCTGCTGCAGGATCCCGGCGAACTGCGGGCCGACGCGGATGTATTCTCCCTCGATGTAGCCCTGCAACGGCCGGTCCGTCTGCTGCGTGCACGCCGAGAGCAGGATAACGATCGACGCTGCGAACCATGCCGCTAGCGCGCGCGCGCCATGCTCGATCGCGCAAGAGTTCGAAGCGGGCGTTATTCTCATCTTGTCGGCAGGCTCGCGTTGCGCGCGTAGCATACCGCAGGCGCGCCATGCCGAGGTCCAACGCTAAATTGTGGTTGATCGGCCGCTCGTGATTCGATAGAGCGCATCCCGACCGAATGGCTCACGGCTAATACCGCCGTGCGATTCCCTTCGCTCCCCTTCGCGAGGGCAGGGTTTGCGCTTGTCGAAGCCTGGCGAAGCCGGGCGAAAGATGGCGAATCAGTACTTGATCGAGCAGCCGTACGGCGTCGTTGCCGCCGTCGTCACCGCCGTGCCGCCGGTCGCCTGCGTCAGCGCAGCGCGAACGTAGTTATGCGCCGCCGGCGGATCTTCCGCGCGCGCCGACGGCCTGTCGTCGATCGCTCCGGCATAGATGACGGTTCCCTCAGGGTTGATCACGAACATGTGCGGCGTCGTCTTGGCTTGGTAGAGCTTCGCGATGGCGCTGTCGGAGTCGACGAGCACCGCCTTCTGCGCCGCACCGCGCGCTTGCATCCATTCGCCGAGCTTCGCCGGCTCCATATAGTCCAAGCTCGACTTGTTCGACGAATCGATCGAGAGCCACACGACGCCGCGCGGTCCCCAGCCTTGCTGCAACGACTGCATGTTGCGGGTGTTGTAATGATTGCGGACGAACGGACAGCCCGGATTCGTCCATTCGAGCACGACGTAGCTGCCCTTGAAGTCGGACAGCTGGACCGCCTTGCCTTGCGTATTGGTCAACGTGAAATTCGGTGCGGGCTGTCCCGCGGTCGCGGCCAAGGCCGGCATCGACACGCCGATTGCGGCCACGGCGATCAGGTTATGCCAACTCATGCTGCCTCCTTCATGTCGTTCGACCCGGGTTAGGGGTTCGTCAAGGCGTCGATGATCGTACGCTTTTGTAAAACCTCGGGCAGGACCAGCGGTTCGCGCCCCGGTCGGTAAAGCACGTAGACCGGGACCCCGCTGCGGCCCAGTGCCGCCAGCGCGCGCCCGATCGTCGCGTCGCGGCGCGTCCAGTCGGCGCGAAGCAGCGCGACATTCTTTTGCGCGAATGCCTGCTGCACCGCCTCGGTATTGAGGACCAGGCGCTTGTTGACCTGACAGGTTACGCACCACGCGGCGGTGAAATCGACGAACACGGCGCGGCCCGTATCGGTCAACTGCCGGACGCGCTCCGGCGCATAGTTCTGCCATGGCCCCTTGTCCGCGGCGAGCGGCTTTACCGCCGGTTCGTTTCCCGTAACCGTCCCGCTGACGACGGGCGCGCCGGCAACGATCGCGGCGACGAGGCCGACGAGTGCAACGGATCCCCACGCGCGCGCGCCGCCGGCGCGCATCGTCTGCCAGGCCCAGAGCGAAAGAGCGATCAGCAACAGCATCAGCGCGAGCCGCGCCACCGCGTCGTTATCGAGCTGCGCGCCGAGCACCCACGCCAGCCAGATTACCGTCGCGTACAGTGGAAAGGCGAGGAGCTGCTTCAAACGCAGCATCCACGGCCCCGGCGACGGGAGCTTCTTTCGCCAGTCCGGGAAAAACGCGAGCAGCAGGTACGGCAGCGCCATGCCGAACCCGAGCGCCGTGAACACCGCGAGGGTGAAAGAGGCGCTCTGGGCGAGCGCGTAGCCGATCGCCGCGCCCATGAACGGCGCCGAGCACGGCGAGGCGACCACGACCGCAAGCACGCCGGAAAGCGCATCGTTGACGTAGGTGTTGCGCGCATTCCAGGTCGACAGCGAGGACGGCAGCATCTGCCCGATCTCGAATACGCCGGAAAGATTGAGCGCCAGCACGAAGAACAGAATGGCCAGGCTCACCACGACCGCCGGCGATTGCAGCTGGAAACCCCAGCCAAGCTGTCCTCCTGCTGCGCGCAGTGCGAGGAGCAAGCCAGCGAGCAGCCAGAACGAAACGATCACTCCGGAAGCGAACGCGAGACCGTGCACGCGCATCGTGCTGCGGTCGAAACCTTGCGCCGCAAACCTGAGCACCTTGAGCGAGAGCACCGGAAACACGCAGGGCATCAGGTTGAGCAACAGTCCGCCGACAAGCGCGAAGGCGAGCGCGATGCCGAGTGAGATGTCGTTGCCGCTGTTGCCTGCGTACTGCACGGGCAGCGCCGCGACGGCATTGGTCATAGGCGGACCGGCGACGATGCTGCCTGCGAGAGGCACGTCGATGCTCGCGGCTGCCTGCGCGCCAAACCCTTTGCTCGCCGTAAGCACGCCGGCAACGCGCGTGAACTCGCCCACACGCTGGCTCGCCACAGGCAGCGTCAGTTTGAGTGTCGCGCCGTCGCGGGCAAGCGTCTGCGGCGCGCTCGGCTCGATCTTGCCTTCGGCAAAAGGGAAGAACCGGATCTCACCCGGTTCGCCATGCTCCGCGTCCGGGGTCAGCGCAACTTCGACTTGGGCACCCTGCCCGGTCGCGGCGACGGTCCATCCCGCGAGCGGGCGCGGCAGCGACGCACGCGCGCGAGCGATGGCGTCGCCCCAATGCGAGTCCGGAGAAGATTGCGGCGATACCGGTAGCGTCAGCGCGAGATCGGCGCCTTCGGGAATGCAGATTTCCCGGCAGACCAGCCAGTCCGCGCGCGCCTGGAGCGTTGCCGGTCCCGCGCTCGACAACGCGCTCGTTACAGCGATGTCGGTCAGAAGAAGAACTTCGCCTTCGTATCCATAGTTGATGAGCGGCCCCACCGGAAGCGCGCGGGGCGGCGGCCACTGGATCGGACCCGCCGTCAAGCCGGCGGGAAGTTTCCAGACGATCGTCGTCGGCAGCCCCGACTCGCCCGGGTTCTGCCAATACGTGTGCCAGGCTTTTTCCATCTTGAGCCGCAACGCCACCGTGAGCGGCGTCCCCGGCGTCAGCGCGGTCGCGGCCGGAACCAGCTCCGCCTCGACGTGCGCGGTTCGCACCGGCGCAGCAGCGGCCGCGCCGGTCACCACCATCGCGGCGACGACGACTCGAGCTAGGCAACGCAATGCAAGGGTCATGGATGGATGCGGGGGAAGCGGCGCCGGGTGCGGCTTTGGGTCGCGCTGGCGGGAAGAGGTTCCCAGAACGCTGCGATTCTATCAGTCCGGCGCCTGCCCGGCGCTCGCCGGGTCGCTCCAGGCGCGCAGCGTCGCTTTCCACCCGACGGAAGGCTTGTCACCGCGGGTTTGTGCGTTGTCCTCGCGATCGTCGCGTTCGTCGCAGCCTGAAGACGCCTGGGCCGGAAGCCGCCATCATCCTGCCGGTATAATCGTTCGCTTCACGCTAGCCACCACTCTCATGCAGCCGTATCGCCCCGCCGACATCGAAGCTTCCGCGCAGGCGCACTGGACTTCGGTGCAGGGCTTTCGCGCCCGCGAAAGCGCCGGCAAGCCGAAGTTCTACTGCGTGTCGATGCTTCCGTACCCTTCCGGCGTGCTGCACATGGGGCATGTGCGCAATTACACCATCAACGACATGATGTACCGCTACCTGCGCATGAACGGGTACAACACGTTGATGCCGATGGGCTGGGACGCGTTCGGGCTGCCGGCGGAAAACGCGGCGATGAAAGAGGGCGTCGCTCCGGCGAAGTGGACCCACGACAACATCGCCTACATGAAAAAGCAGATGCAAGTGGTGGGGCTCGCGATCGACTGGTCGCGCGAGCTTGCGACCTGCGAGCCCGGGTATTACCGCTGGAACCAGTGGTTGTTCCTCAAGATGCTCGAGCGCGGCATCGCGTACAAAAAGACCGGTGTGGTCAACTGGGATCCAGTCGATCAAACCGTGCTCGCCAACGAGCAGGTGATCGACGGCAAAGGCTGGCGCTCGGGCGCGCCCGTCGAGAAGCGCGAGATCCCGATGTACTACTTGAGGATCACCGAGTACGCGGACGAGCTCCTCGACAATCTGGAAAAGATGACCGGCTGGCCCGAGCGCGTGCGCGCGATGCAGGCGAACTGGATCGGCCGCAGCGAAGGCCTGCGCTTCGCCTTCCCGCACGACATCCGGGACGCGAGCGGCAATCTTATCGGCGATGGAAAGCTGTGGGTTTTCACCACTCGCGCCGACACGATCATGGGCGTCACCTTCTGCGCCGTCGCGGCGGAGCACGCGCTCGCCGCGCACGCGGCGCGCTCGAATCCGCGGCTCGCCGACTTCGTCGACGAATGCAAGCGTGGCACGGTCATCGAGGCCGAGCTCGCGACGATGGAAAAGAAGGGGATGCCGACGGGGCTTTATGTCACGCACCCGCTCACCGGCGAGAAGATCGAGATCTGGATCGGCAATTACGTCCTCATGGCCTATGGCGAGGGCGCGGTGATGGGCGTCCCCGGCCACGACGAGCGCGACTTCGCATTCGCGAAAAAGTACGGCTTGCCGATCAAGCAGGTGATCGCGATCGAGGGCGAGACCTTCTCCGCCGATGTGTGGCAGCCGTGGTACGAGGACAAGACGCGCGGTACTTGCGTTCATTCGGGCAAGTACGACGGGATGGCTTACCAGAGCGCCGTTGACTCGATCGCCGCCGATCTCGAGGCGAAGGGACTGGGCGAGAAGCGGACCACGTATCGCCTGCGCGATTGGGGCATCTCGCGCCAGCGCTACTGGGGCACGCCCATTCCGCTGATCCACTGCCCCGCCTGCGGCGATGTGCCGGTACCGGAAGCCGATCTGCCGGTCATCCTGCCCGAGGACTGCGTACCCGACGGAACCGGAAATCCGCTGGCCAAGCGCGCCGATTTCGTCGCTACGACCTGTCCGCGATGCGGCGGGGCGGCGAAGCGCGAAACCGACACCATGGACACCTTCGTCGACTCGTCCTGGTACTACATGCGCTACGCCTGCCCCGGGGCGCCGACGATGGTCGATGCGCGCAACGAGTACTGGAACCCGATGGACCAGTACATCGGCGGCATCGAGCACGCGATCCTGCATCTGCTCTATGCGCGCTTCTGGACCAAAGTCATGCGCGACATGGGGCTCGTGGGATTCGACGAGCCGTTCCTGCGCCTCATGACGCAGGGGATGCTCCTCAATCACAGCTACTTCCGACGCGCCGACAAAGGCGGCATCGATTATTTCCCGCCCGAGGAGGTCGAACCGCTGCACGACGCGGAAGGCCGCATCATCGGCGGTACGCTCAAGAGCGACGGCCAGAGCGTCGAGTACGGCGGCATCGGTACGATGTCAAAGAGCAAGAAGAACGGCGTCGATCCTCACCAGCTGATCGCGAAATACGGTGCCGACACGGCGCGCCTGTTCGTGATGTTCGCCGGCCCGCCGGAAGATTCTGCGCTATGGTCTGACGACGCTGTCGAGGGCGCATACCGATTCCTGAAGCGGGTCTGGGCGTACGCGCAGGATCGCGCCGAAGCGCTCGGTCGCGCGCAAGCGGCGATCGACTGGCCGCACGCGCCACCGGCGCTGCGCGAGATCCGCCGCGACCTGCACCTGCATCTCAAGCAGGCCGATGACGACTACCGGCGCGTCAAGTACAACACTGTCGTCTCGGCCGGAATGAAAATGCTCAATGCACTGGAGAGCGTGGCGCCGGAAGCCACACCGGCGGGTATCGAGCTCGCGCGCGAAGGCCTCTCGCTGCTGCTGCGTATATTGAATCCCGTCGTGCCGCACATCACGCACGCGCTGTGGGAGCAGCTCGGTTTCGCGGCCAAGTACGGCGACATTCTCGACGCGCCGTGGCCGAAGGTCGACCATGCTGCGCTCGCACAGGAAGAGGTGGAGCTGGTGCTGCAGGTGAATGGAAAACTGCGCGGCAAACTGCGCGTGGCGGCCGCCGCGGACTCGGCGGCGATCGAGAAGGCGGCCGTTGCAAGTCCCGAAGTGCAGAAGCACGCCAACGGCGCGGCACCGCGCCGGATCGTCATCGTTCCCGGAAGGCTGGTCAATGTGGTCGTTTGAAAGTAGCGAAAGTAGGGTCAGAGACGACTTTTCGCCTCGGTCCGCGTTTCTGGTCCAAGACTCGCAAAAGTCGTCTCTGACCCTACTTTCCGCTCGCTTCGCGCGACTGGGCGTCGGGCTTGTCCTCTCGGGCGCACTCGTCGCTTGCGGGTTTCATCTGCGCGGCGAAGCGCACTACACGTTCGACACGCTGTTCCTCAACTCGCCCGCAGCGCAACCGCTCACGACGGACCTCAAGCGCTCGCTGGAAGGCATCGGCACGGCACAACTCGTCGCCTCGCCGGAGGCGGCACAGGTGATTCTCGACATCGCCAGCGTCGAGAACAACAAGCAGATCCTGTCGCTGTCCGGCGGCGGAAAGGTCCGCGAGTTCCTGCTGACCAAGCGCGTGTTGTTCCGCGTGCGTGATTCCGCTGGCAATGACTGGCTGCCGACCTCCGAGGTGCTTGTGCGCCGGAGCTACACCTACAACGACACCGAGGCGCTGGCCAGGGAAGCGCAGGAGCAGAGGCTGTGGCGCGAGATGCAGGACGATGCAGTAGCGCAGATCGTGCGCCGCCTGCAGCAGGCTAAGAAACCGGCGTAGGGTCAGACACGATCGGCCTGATCCGCCCTTGTGATTGCAACAGAAGCAAGAGTCGTATCTGACCCTGACGACGATGCAGATCCGTCCTGCTCAGCTCGCATCGCATCTCGCCAAGGGACTTGCCCCGCTCTACGTCATCCACGGTGATGAGCCCCTGCTCGCAATCGAGGCCGGCGATGAGATCCGCGCCGCCGCCCGCGCCGCCGGATTCGACGAGCGTGAAGTTCTCGTCGCCGAGCCCGGGTTCAAATGGGACGCCTTCACCGCGGCGAATCGCAACCTCGGCCTGTTCGGGGCGCGCAAGCTCGTCGATCTCGCCATACCGTCGGGAAAGCCAGGCATCGAGGGTGCACGCGCGCTCGAGGACTGCGCGGCGCATCCTCATCCCGACATGCTGACGCTGATCACGCTGCCGCGACTGGATCGCGCGGCGCAGGGCGGCGCCTGGTTTGCCGCGCTCGAACGCTCCGGCGTAACCGTCGCGGTGCAGCCGCTCGAGCGCCGCGAATTACCGCGGTGGCTCGCCGTCCGCCTCGCGCGACAGAATCAGCGTGTCCGTGCCGAGACGTTGCAGCTTCTCGCCGAGGCGACCGAAGGCAACCTGCTCGCCGCTCGCCAGGAGGTCGAAAAGCTCGGCCTTCTCCTGCCCGAAGGCGAGCTCGATCACGCTGCCGTGGAGCGTGCGGTCGCCGACGTCGCGCGCTTCGACGTGTTCCAGCTTTCGGAAGCGTGGCTCGCGGGCGATGCGGCCCGTGCTTTGCGCATCCTCGCTGCACTCGAGGCCGAGGGCGAAGGCGTGCCGCTTATCGTCTGGCAACTCGGCGAGGATCTGCGCGCGCTCTCCGCTGTCCTCGCGGCCGTCGCCGGAGGAGCCTCAACCGGCGCCGCAGTCCGGGACATCCGCGTGTGGGGCAAGCGTCAGGCGGCCTTGGAGCGCGCGGCGCAGCGCATCGATGCGGCGGCGATTCCGGGCATGCTCCTGCGCCTGGCCCGGCTCGACGCGCTGGCCAAGGGTATTGGCCGCGGCAGAGTCTGGGATGAACTCGCGGACATTGCGCTCGCGCTCGCCGGGCGGCCGCTGCCGATCGAGCCCGTCCCGTCCTGAGCTTCGCGGCGGCGGATGGAGGAGGCTCCGATGCCGGGCGCGCCAGACGACTCCGCCACGCCTTCCGCGGCACGCCGCCGCCGATGGGTCGTCGCAACGACGATGGTCGGGACGGTTTCCACCATCCTCGCGGCGACCATCGTCAACGTCGCGTTTCCGGCGCTGATCCGCGAATTCAACATCGGGCACGACTCGTTGCAGTGGGTCGCCACCGGTTTCCTCGCCGCGACGACCACGTCGATGCTCGCCACCGCGTGGCTGGTGGAGACCTTCGGCCAGCGCCGCACGTTTGTCGTGACGATGGTCTTGTTCTTTGCGGCGTCGCTCTTGGGCGCTGCGAGCTGGAACACCGAGTCGCTGATCGCCGCGCGTGTGCTGCAGGGGGCCACGGCCGGCGTGATGCAACCGCTGTCGATGATCGCGTTGTTCGAAGTTTTTCCCCTCGAGGAGCGAGGCCGCGCCATGGGGCTGTTCGGCTTCGGCGTGGTGGTGGCGCCGGCCATCGGTCCAGCGGCCGGCGGCTTGCTGATGGAGGCGTTCGGCTGGCGCGCCATCTTCCTCCTCTCCGTGCCTTTCTGCGCGGCCGCGCTGCCGCTCGGATGGCGGTGGCTGTCCGATGTCCGGAGCGCCGGGCCGCGGCAGCGTTTCGATTGGACCGGCGCGGCGCTGCTGAGCCTGGCTCTCATCGCACTGCTCAATCTTCCCGTCGTCGGCCATCGCGCAGGCTGGGGATCGATGCCCGCGCTCATCGATGCCCTGCTCGCGCTCGCTCTGACCACAGGCTTTGTCGCCTGGGAGTTCCGCGTCGCGGCGCCGCTGTTCGCGCTACGCCTGTTCGCGAGCCCCGGTTTTCGCGCTGCCTCTCTGGTCGCGTTTGCTTATGGGCTGGGATTGTTCGGAACTACCTACCTCGTGCCCGTTTTCGTGCAGGACATCGCCGGGTATTCGCCGGCGCGCGCCGGGAATCTCCTCGTTGTGCCCGGCCTTGCGCTGGCGGTGGCGATCGCGCTGGCGGGGCGATTGACCGACCGCGCGCCCCCGCGGTTCGTTGTCAGTGGCGGCCTGGTGTGCTTCGCCCTCTCGAGCCTGTTGCTCGCGTTCACGACCGGAACAAGCGGCTTCTGGTTGCTGGCGCTGTGGCTTACGATCGGCCGCGCGGGTCTGGGATTGATCATCCCCGCGCTTAACGTCGGCGCGGTACAGACGTTGCCGGCGGAGTATCTCGGGCATGCTTCGGCGGCGGTAAACTTTGCGCGGCAGCTCGGCGGCGCGGTCGGCGTCAATCTGCTCGCGGTGCTGCTCGAATGGCGGCTGGGCTTCCACGACGAGTCGGGGGGAGCCACGCTGGCCTTTCGCGATTGCTTTTTGGTGGTTACGATCGCGTTTGCAGCCGCCGTGGTACCGGCCCTATCGATCCGGAAGCACGCACGAGTGTAAGAGCCTGTAGGGAACCTCTGAATACCCGCGTGGCCGCGACGGCGGCTTTCCGGGATGAGATGCGCGAAGCGACGCGAAGCCCATGGCAGGCCCCATGGGCGAGCGGCGCGACAAAGCAGATCGCCCGGAAACCCCCCGTCCCTTCGGGTTTCGGCGCAATGGCCTCATCTGCGTTGTTGCGCGGCTTGCGAATAAGATGAACTATTCGCTGGGGCTTAAGTAGGGTCAGAGACGATTTTCTTGGAACGTTCAGAGTTACTCCGGACCTGCCCGAAAGTCGTCTCTGACCCTACTTAAGCCATTGCGCCAGAAACGCGGCTCACGTTGGACTTGTTCAGAGGTTCCATGAGGCTCCATGGAGGCAATCATGTACAAGAAGATTCTCGTCGCCTACAACGGTACGCCCGAATCCCGTTCCGCGCTCGACGAAGCCGTGCGGCTCGCCCCCGACGCGTCGGTCGAGGTTCATCTCGCAGGTGTCGTGCACTACCCTTCCGCGTATCTGCTCGCGGGCGAGTACGTGCCGGAAGTTGCGCTCGCTGACGAACGCGAGCATATGGAAGCGGACTTGAAAGACGCACATGCGCTGCTCGCCGGCAAGGGGATCCAGGTCATCGACCATCTGGTCGTCGGGGAACCGGTCGACGTGATCTGCAAGCTCGTGACCGAGCTCGCCATCGACCTCCTGATCCTCGGGCATCCGCGCAGCAAATCGTTCGCGCTGCGCTGGTGGCGAGGCTCGGTCGATGCGATCCTGATCGAGCGCGTACGTTGCAGCATCCTCGTCGCGGCGGACGCCAGGCCGTAACCAGCGGCTCGGGCCGTGCCGGTGGATGTGACGGTGCCTAAGGTTTCGCAGGACCGACCGTGATATCGCCGTAATACGCCTGCGCGTCGGCGCCGGTGTTGTCGGTGTCGGTCATCACCTGGATCGACGTTACCTTGCCTGGCTCCTCGCCGAACGCGCGCTTGAAATCCTCGGCCAGATTGCGCGCATAGCTCTGCCAGCGTCCGATGCCCTGATCGTCGGTAGCGACGGCCAGCATCCGGACACGCGAGCTGCGGCTGCTCGTGGTGATCGAATCGATCGCGACCTTGCTACCCCAGACGTACATCAATGTCGCGTAGGGCAGCGCCTGGCCGGAGATCGACTGCGCGGCGGAAGCCGTCGCGCGTTCCTTGAACGGCAGCTTGGACATGTCGCCGGCGAAGGCGACCATCAGGCGCGCCGGTGCGTCCTCCTTGCTCTGCTCCGCGGTATTGGCAGCGGCGATGCCCTGCGCGACCTTCCAGCGCCACGACAGCATCGGGAACTGGTGCGGATCGAAGTCGGCGCGAGCGGCGAGGACCGAAGCGGCATTGTGCGCGGTCGCCCGGAGCACGACCGCGCCGTCCTCGACGACGAGTGCGTAGTCGGTATTGTTCTTGAACGACGCGAGCGACACCTGCTTCCACTCGGCGGGCAGCGCACCGCCGGCTTTGCCCCCTGAGAACCGCGGGATCTCGGGTACGGCTTGCGCCAGCGCGCCCGCGGCGAACGCGGCGCAGCAGAGCGCGCAGGCGAAAAATCTCATGGCAAAGCCTCCGGTATGCAGCGCGTCTTCCGGTCGCGCAGCGAGCACGTCGTGATCATGCGGCCCTCGCGGTCCCGCACCTGAATCCACCACGCGCCGCTTCCCTCGGCGTCGCGTTCGAGGGTTAGATAGCCGTAGCGATGGGTGGTGACGAAGCTCTCCACGACTGCTCCGGGTGCCGGCGTCGCGCCTGGAGGCAGGTCGCGCGGGAGCGGTGCGTCGGCCCAGCTGCCGCCGTTGCCCGAGACGATCTGCGTCGGCTGCGGCGTCGCGTAGCTCACCATCTCGAACAGATGCACGTGCCCGGAGAGGAGCGCGTCGACATTCTGCGGGAACAGCATCTCGGCGTTGATCGGCTGCAGGACCGATTGCAGCGATTCGTTGCCGGGGTACAGGCCCACCGGCTGCGCCCGCGGATCGGGCGCGAAGGCGAGGATCGGATGGTGATTCATGAACAGGTTATGCGTGCCCGGCTTACGGCTCGCCAGTGCGAATGCTTCGCGCATCTGCGCAGTATACGTCCGGTACATCGGGTCGGTCACGGCAAGGCGGTTGACGCCGACCCGCGACGAGTCGAAGACGATGAGCTCGGTGTCGGCGGCAATTGGCACGGTATACGGCTCGCTGTAATCGCCGGTCTCGTCGCGCGCTGATTCGTTGCAGTCGCGACGCGGGACGAGGGGACGCGGATCGAGAAAACGCCACCAGCCCTGGCCGGCGCGATCGCAAGACTCGTGATTGCCGCGTACGACGATCCATGGTGCCGCGGCGAAGAGCGGCCGCGCCGGCGTGAAGAGGTCGGCGTTCCACGCATCCCAGCCGTAACCCCAGGGGCTCCCCGCGCAACCGGCGTTGCCCGCAGGACAGGCGTTCTCGCGATAGTGATAATCGCCCACGTGAATCACCAAGTCGGGGGCTGCTGCCGCGGCCGCCGCGGCGATTTGCGCGAACGGCCATGCGGCGGTGTCATTGCAGGCCTGAAAGACGTGGTCCGACGATTTCATGCGGCAGCCGGTGTCGCCGATGACGACGATGCGCCGTGGCTCTGCCCTCACGATCGGCAGGGCGCGGTCTCCGATGCTCGCGCGGATCGCACCGGCGGGAAGTGTTGCCTCGCAGACCTGCACCGGGAACACCGAGGGCTTCGATTCCTCCGGCGCGCTGCGCGTGGGCCGCAGCGGCAGCGTCGCCGCCGGCGCGCGTATCGTCATCGGCAACACGCTGCCGTCGGCGACGAGAACCGGACAGCCAGCGGCGCTCGTGATCGCGCGTGCTACGGGCCGGCCCTCCTCGCCCAGCACGACGAATGCGGCCTGCAGCGCGTCGCCGCCGCCCGGCGGCGTCGGGAGCGGGGCGCAGGCGCCGACGAGCGCGCAGCAGGTCCCGGCGAGCGCGCGAGCGCAGGCGCGCCTACTCCGCGCCCTGTCACCGATTCTGCGTTCGATCCGCAGTCTCAACGCCAGTCTCCCCACAATGCGTTCATCGCAGCCAACGCCGCCGGCGCGACCGTTTCGGTACGCAATATTCTCGGTCCAAGCCGCACGGCGCGAAACCCCGCGCCGAGCGCCGCAGCCGACTCCTCCGGCGCGA
Source organism: Casimicrobiaceae bacterium (assembly GCA_036395475.1). Taxonomy (GTDB): domain Bacteria; phylum Pseudomonadota; class Gammaproteobacteria; order Burkholderiales; family Casimicrobiaceae; genus PALSA-1003. The sequence continues at coordinate 288 of DASWDF010000260.1, read as the reverse complement.
GCCCGCCTTCGGGCCCGACCAGAATCTCGATCGCGCCCTCGGGTAGTGCGAGCTGCGCGAGTCCCTGGATTGCATCGGGCGCCGGAAGCAGTCGCGAAGATGCATTCGACGGCGCGCGCAGCCATTCCAAGAGATCGCAAGGCGTGCCTATCGCAGGCAAGCGATTGCGGCCGCATTGTTCGCATGCGCCGACGATGATCTCGCGCCAGTGCTCGACGCGGCGCAGCGCCCGCTCGCGATCGAGCCGGGAGACGCTGCGCGCAGTCGTCACGGGCACGATGGCAGCCA